>DATAUN010000112.1:0-10668 GCA_036268235.1 Gaiellaceae bacterium | reverse complement strand
CGCGTCGGTGGCGGTGATCGCGGGCGCATGCCTCGCCGTCGCCGGCGCGGTTGCCGGTCTTGCGCCGCCGCGGTGGATCGCCGTAGGGCTCGTCGGCCTCGTCGTCCTCGACTGTGTGCTCGTGTGGGGCGATCGCCAGGTCGGACCGGCAGCGAATGCGCTTCAGGCGGCAACCCCGTTCGCCGTCTTCGGGCACGCGCTGCCGTCGCTACAGCAGGCTCAGTTCGGCTCGGTGCAGTTGGGCTGGCTCGACCTCGCTGCGCCGGCACTGCTCGGCCTCGTCGTCGAGCGACGGCTCGCGGCCTTTGCTGCAACGGCTGCCGCCGCCGGGCTGTGGGATCTCCTCTTCTTCGTGACGCCGCTCATCGCCGCGACACCACCGGTGCTCGCGGGTCTCGCTGTGGGTCGCGTTAGAGCGCCCACTCCGGCAGGTCGAGCTCCTGCTCCTCGATCATGCGCCGCACGCCCGGCAGCGCAAGCGTGCGGACGAAGTGCGCGCGCAGGTTCGGGCGATCCCAGGCCGCCGGCTCAAGCCTGCGGCCCCAGCGCGTCAGCATGAAGAGGAACAGATCTGCGGCAGTGCGATGGTCGCCCACGAGCCACTCGCGTCCGGCGAGCTCGCGCTCGACGAGATCGAAGTGCTCCTGTGCCTCGCGCGCCGCAACGTCCCCCACGTCGCCGTCGCCGTAGCGCTCCGGATAGAAGAAGCGCAGCATCGCCGTCTGCATCGTGTTCGTCATGAAGACGAGCCAGCGGTAGAGCTGCGCGCGATCGCCGGGCACGAGCCGGGCTTCCGGATGCGCGTCAGCGAGGTGGAGCAGGATCGCGGCGGACTCGGTCAGGACACGGTCGCCTGCGACAAGCGTCGGCACGACACCAAGCGGATTCAGTGCGAGGTACGCGGGGTCGGTCTGCGCTTGCTCGCGCTCGATCCGGATGAGCTCGTACTCGACGCCGAGCTCGGCGAGCGCAGCGTGCGGCGCCATCGCAGCGCTCCCGGGCCGGTAGTAGAGCGTGATCACAGCGCGGCCAGCCCTTCGACGAGCCGCTCGAGGTCGCTGCCGTCGTTCCACCAGCCGACCGACGCACGCAGCAGGTTCGTTCCGGGGAGGCTGCGCACAACGACGCGGCGCTCGTAGAGCGCGGCACTCGCCGCTTCTGCATCGCCGTCGAACCGGAACGAGACGAGCGTCGCCTGTTCGGGCTCCGTGACGACATCGTGCCCCTCGGCGAGCAGCAGCTCGCGGCAGCGCTGAGCGAGCTCGTGCGCCCGCGCGTAGCGCCCGTCCGGCAGGTCGGTCAGCGCGGCTTCGAGCGCCGCGAGCGAAGCGGCCGGAGTGAAGCTCGGGTCGAAGCGCCGCGCGCCGTCCTTGGGCGTCCACGTGCCGGCGGAGATGTCGTACGAGTCGGCGCCCGGATAGGCGACGAGGCGCGGTTGCAGCTGCTCGGGCTCGGCGACGTAGACGGCGCCGGTCGAATCGGGCCCGCACAGCCACTTCTGCGCACTGACTGTGTAGAAATCCGCGCCCGTCGCGTCGACCTCGATCGCGCCTGCGCCCTGCGCCCCGTCGACGAGCACGGGAACCTGCGTCGCGTCGCGCAGCGCGTGCCACGGGAAGATCGTGCCGTCGATCCACGACACCGCCGACGTCGCAATCAGGCGCGTGCGCGGCGTCACTTGCGCGTGGATCAGATCGAAGATGTCTGCTGCAGGCGCGTCACGTACCTTCGCGATGCGCAGCGTCGCGCCGGTTGCGATCAGCGGGCCGGTGAGCCCGAAGTGCTCGGCATCGGTCGTCACGACCTCGTCGCCCTCGCCGAGCCCGAGGCCTGCGAGGACGATGTGCACTCCCTGCGTCGTCGAGTCGGTGAGCGCGACGTTGTCGGCGGGCGCCTGAACCTGGTCGGCGATCAGCGCGCGCACGCGCTCGCGCCGCTCGAGCATCTCGTCGAAATGCGAGCGGCCGGCTCGGCCGTGCTCACCCTCCCACGCGCGCAGCTTCGACCCGGCTTCGAGCGTCGCGCGCGACAACGGCCCGAACGTGCCCGCGTTCAAGTACGCGTAGCGCTCCAGCACGGGGAAGCGCGCTCGTGCCTCGGGCCAGCTCACAGCAGGTCGAGCTCCACCGGCGCATGATCGGACAAGAGTCGGCCGTCGCGCGTTCGCTGCTCAGGAAGCCAGACGCGAAGCGGCGAGACGTCGCAGCCGCGAACGAGGATCTGGTCGATGCCGGGACCGGGCGCCGAGAACCCCCACTCCGACGAGTTGAGCGCCTCGACTGCGTTCGACGACTCCGTCAGGTTGAAGTCGCCGGCGAGCACGATGACGTCGCCGGGCGCGGCGGTCGAGGTCGCAAACCAGGCCGCGCGCAGGAGCTCCGCCTCGGCAAGGCGCACCTCGGCTGCGTAGCTCGTGCAGTGGAGGTTCGCGACGAGGTACGTGCGTCCCTCCGCATCGGCGAGCCGCAGCGCCTGGACGATGCGGCGTTCCTTCGCCCACGCGAGCCGCGCCGCGAGCCCGAGCCCGAGCGCGCGGGCCTGCGCGTCGCGGAAGCGGCGCGGGTTGAGCGTCAAGCGCTTGTGCGCAAGGACGCGGAAGCGCGGCGCGACGAGCAGCCCGTTTCCCTGGCCGGAGAAGGCGGAGCGCAGAAGCCCGTGATTGAGGCTCGTGAGCCGCTCGCCGAGGCTTGCCGACACGAGCCTCGGCCGCGCGGCGACGTCGCCGGCAGTGAAGCGTCCGAGCGCCGCAGCCGGAACCTCCTGGACGCAGAGCACGTCGGGATCGTCGGAACTCGCGAGCCGCAGCATCTCGTCGAGATACGCGTCGCGGCCGGGCGGCACCGTGTTCCCGTGGAAGAGGTTCCAGCTGCGGACGAGCACCCGAACTAGGCTACTGCCCGTGCGCGTGACGCTCGCCGACCCCCCGGCCTTCACGCCCTGGTACGACCACGAGCTTGCCGCGGCGCTCGCGCGCGCCGGGGCGGACGTCGAGCTCGCCACGTCGCATTTCCGCTTCGGCGAGCTGCCCGAGCCCGAGGGCTACCGCCGGAGCGAGCGGTTCTACCCCCTCTCGTCCCGGCTCTTCAAGCGCTCGCGCCTGCGGCTGCCGCTGAAGGTGGTCGAGCACCTCGAGGTGATGCGCTCGCTGGCGCGGATGCGCACCGACGTGCTGCACCTCCAATGGCTCGCGCTACCGCAAGCGGACGTGCGGCTGCGCTTCCGCTCGCCGTCCGTCTTCACGGCGCACGATCTCCTCCCGCGCCGGACGGCCGCGCGCCACGATCTCTGGCGGCGGTTGCTCGAGCGCTTCGACCGCATCGTCGTGCATTCGCAACGCGGCCGCGAGACGCTTGCCGAGCTCGGCGTCGACGCACGCGTCATCCCACACCCGGTCTACCCGAGCGCCGCCACCCGGCAGGACGACGGCGCGACGATCCTCGCGCTCGGCGTGATCCGGCCGTACAAGGGGCTCGCCGACGCGATCGAGGTCACGCGGCGCTTGCCGGACGCGCGCCTGCTCGTCGCGGGCGACCCGGCGATGCCGCTCGACGGGCTGCGCGGCGCCCAGAGGACCGAGTGGCGGCTCGGTTACCTGCCGCAGGCGGAGCTCGACGGCGCGCTGTCGGAGGCAACGGTCGCCGTCTTCCCGTATCGCGCGGAGCTCGACCAGTCCGGCGCACTGCTGCAGGCGCTCGGCGCCGGTGTGCCGGCCGTCGTGTACGACGTCGCCGGGCTCGCCGAGCCGATCCGCGCGTTCGGCGCGGGGCGCGTCGTGCCGGCGGGAGACCTCGATGCCCTGACCGAAGCGGTGCGCGAGCTGCTCGCCGACCCGACCGAAGCCCGCGCGGGCGCCGAGCGCGCGCGCCGCGAGCTGACGTGGGACGCGTCGGCCGCGCAGCATCTCGAGCTCTACCGGGAGCTGCGGTAGATGTTCGGAAGGTCGCGGTTCGCACAGCTGATCGACACGCAGCTCGACGTCTTCGTTCGCGAGCATCGCGAAGTTCTCGACGAGGCCGAGCAGCGGCTGGAGGTCTACAACCGCGCCGATCGCTCGGAGGCCGAGGAGCTCTACGGCGACTACGTCGACGCGGTCGAGACCGGGACCGAGATACTCGCCGACATGCGCGACCACTACGCCCGGACGGTCGACGCGCCGGAGGAGTACATCCGCGCGTTCAACCGGGCGGTGGGAAAGCGACTGCCCGAGTTCGCGCACGAGATCGAGAATCGCTGAGTGCCCGAGCGGATCGAAGACTATGCGCTGCTCGGCGACCTCCAGACGGCGGCGCTCGTCGGTCGTACGGGCTCCGTCGACTGGCTGCCCTTCCCACGCTTCGACTCGAGCTCGTGCTTCGGCGCGATCCTCGGTGGCCCCGACTACGGGCGCTGGCTCGTCGCGCCGGTTGAAGGCGGGCCGGCGACCGATCGCCGCTACCGCGCAGACACGCTGATCCTGGAGTCGGAGTGGCGCACGCCGACCGGCCGGGTGCGCGTGATCGACTTCATGCCGCCGCGCGAGACGAAGCCGGACATCGTGCGCATCGTCGAAGGGCTCGACGGCTCGGTCGAGATGCAGACAGAGCTCGTCATCCGGTTCGACTACGGCTCGGTGATCCCCTGGATCCATCGGCTCGACGCGGAGACGCTCCAGGCTGTCGGAGGCCCGGACGGTCTGCTGCTGCGAACGCCCGTGGAACTGGAGGGGGAGGACATGACGCATGCCGCGCGTTTCACGGTGCGCCGCGGCGAGCGCATCCCCTTCGTGCTCACCTGGTACCCGTCGCACGAGGAGCTCCCGGAGCCCGTCAACGCGGAGGACGCGCTGATCGACACCGAGCAGTACTGGCTCGACTGGATCGACGCCTGCGGGTATCAGGGCGACTATCCCGACGCAGTGCGGACGTCGCTCGTCGTGCTGAAGGCGCTCACGTACCGGCCGACGGGCGGCATCGTCGCCGCGCCGACGACGTCCCTGCCGGAGCTGATCGGCGGCGCACGCAACTGGGACTACCGCTACTGCTGGCTGCGCGATGCGACGTTTTCGCTGTACGCGCTCATGAACGCGGGCTACACCGACGAGGCCGGCGCGTGGCGCGATTGGCTGCTGCGCGCGGTCGCCGGCGATCCTGCAAAGGCGCAGATTCTCTACGGCGTCGGCGGTCAGCGCAGGATCTTGGAGTACGAGCTGCCGTGGCTCCCCGGCTACGAGGGCTCCGCGCCGGTACGCATCGGCAACGCGGCGCACGAGCAGTTCCAGCTCGACGTCTACGGCGAGGTGATGGACGTGCTGCACCAGGCGCGCGTGCACGGCCTCCGTCCGAGCGACCATGCTTGGGCCTTCCAGCAGAACCTGATGGAGTTCCTCGAAGGCGCATGGCGCGAGCCCGACGAGGGAATCTGGGAAGTGCGCGGTCCGCGCCGGCACTTCGTCCACTCGAAGGTGCTCGCGTGGGTTGCGTTCGACCGTGCCGTGCAGACCGTGGAGAGCTTCGGGCTCGACGGGCCGGTCGACCACTGGCGCAGCATCCGCGCCGAGATCCACGACGAGGTCACGAGCAGGGGGTTCAACCCCAACCTGAACTCGTTCACGCAGTCGTACGAGTCAACGGAGCTCGACGCATCGACGCTGCTCATCCCCATCCTCGGCTTCCTGCCGCCGGACGACCCGCGCGTCATCGGGACGGTCGATGCGGTGCAGAAACACCTGACGCGAGACGGCTTCGTCGAGCGGTACAAGCCGCGTGCGCACAATGACGTGGACGGTCTGAGCGGCGGCGAGGGCGTGTTCCTGCCGTGCTCGTTCTGGCTCGTCGACGCGCTTCTCATGCTCGAGCGCGAAGATGAGGCCCGCGCGCTGTTCGAGAGGCTGCTCGACCTGCAGAACGACCTCGGCCTGCTGTCCGAGGAGTACGACCCGCACGAGCAGCGCCTGCTCGGGAACTTCCCGCAGGCGTTCACGCACGTCGGGCTCGTCAACTCCGCATACAACCTGTCGCACCACACCGGCCCAGCTGAGCAGCGGCCGGGCCGCAGCGACTAGCGGTGGCCGAAATGGTGCGCGCGCGGGAGGGCGCGCGTCACCTCTGCTTCGCTCGCGGCCTTGCGCGCGAGTGGGCCGAGTGAGACAAGCTCCGAGACGAGCAGGTTGACGTTCCGGTCGTGCCGCTCCAGCTTGCCGCGCGCAAGGAGCAGCGGCTCGCCGCGCACGATCGCGCGATAGCGGTCGTACACCGGCGGAGGGATGATCAGGTTCGACTGGCCGTGCTCGTCCTCGAGCAGCATGAAGACGATGCCGTTCGCGGTCGCCGGACGCTGCCGCGCGATCGCCATCCCCGCAATCTGGATGAGCGTTCCGTTGGGCGTCTCCGGCAGATCCGCGCTCGTCGCGACAGCCGCCGGCAGGTGCGGGCGCAGCAGCTCGAGTGGATGCACGCCGACCGAGATCGAGGTGTGCTTGTAGTCGGCGAGCATCTCCTCCCACGGCGTCTGCGCAGGCAGCTCTGGGATCTCCGCCGTCGGCTCGAGCGGCAGCGCAAGCTGGCGGTTGCCGCTACCGACCGTCTCGCCCCGCGCGGTCACGCCGAGCCGCCAGAGGAGCTGCCGCCTCGCGCCCCACTCGTCGCACGCGCCGGCGGCGACGATCGCCTCGAGCGCACCCTGCTTCGCGCTTGCTCGCCGCGCGAGGTCGCTCACGTCCACGTACGGGCGACCCGCCGCGAGCTCTCTCGCATCCTGCTCGCCGACCGACGCGACGTAGCCGAGCCCGATGCGCACCGCTCCGTCCTCGATCGTGCACTCCGCCTCCGAGCGGTTGATCTGCGGTGGCAGGACCTTCACCTCGCGACGCTGCGCATCGCGCACGAGCGACGACGGCGGATAGAAGCCCATCGGCTGCGCGTTCAGGAGTGCGCACAGGAACTCCGCCGGGTAGTAGCGGCGCAGCCACGCGGATTGATACGCGAGCAGCCCGAACGCCGCCGCGTGCGACTTCGGGAACCCGAAGCCGGCGAAGCCGACGAGCTTGTCGTAGATCGCATGCGCCGTGTGCTCGTCGATGCCGTTTCCGAGACACCCCTCGACGAAGCGCGGGCGGAACGCCTCGATCGCCTCCTCGCTGCGCTTCCTGCTCATCGCGCGCCGCAGCCCTTCCGCCTCGCCGATCGTGAACTTCGCCGCCGCCATCGCGACGTCGAGCACCTGATCCTGGAAGACGACGACGCCGAGCGTGTCGCGCAGCGGCTCGCGCAGGCACTCGTGCTCGACCGGTGGCTCGAACGACGGATCGGCGCGCTTCGCATGCCGGTGCTTCACGTACGGGTGCACCGCCTTCCCCTGGATCGGGCCGGGTCGCACGAGCGCAACCTGCACGGTCAGGTCCTCGAGGTTCTCCGGTCTCGTCTGCAGCAGGCTCTGCATCTGTGCGCGGCTCTCGATCTGGAAGACGCCGACGGTGTCCGCAGCCTGGATCTCCGCGAACACCTTGGCGTCGTCGAGCGGGATCCGCGAGAGGTCGATCGTCTCGCCGCGCAGCCGCGCGATCCGGTCGATCGCATCCTCGACCGCCGAGAGCATCCCGAGCCCGAGCAGGTCGATCTTCAGGAAGCCCGCGTCGCCGCAGCTGTCCTTGTCCCACTGGCAGATCTGCCGGCCTGCCATCGCCGCCGGCTGCACCGGCACGAGGTCGATCAGCGGCCGCGTCGAGATGACCATGCCGCCGGGGTGCTGGCTGATGTGGCGCGGCAGCCCCGAGATCTCTTTCGTGAGTGTGCGGAACGCCTCCCAGCGCGGCCCGCTGTGCGTGCCGGGGACGCCGTCGAGCTCCTCGCCGACGCGCGTCGCGTCCCAGCCGTCGGTGACGCGCGCGAGCCGCTCGAGCTCCGCGAACGGAAGCCCGAGCGCCTTGCCGACGTCGCGGATCGCACCGCGGCTGCGATAGGTGGCAAAGCTCGCGACGAGCGCCGCATGCTCGCGGCCGTAGCGCTCGGTGACGCGGACGATCAGCTTCTCGCGGATGTCGCGTGGAAAGTCGAGGTCGATGTCGGGAACCGCGACCATCTCCTCGTTGATGAAGCGTCCGAGCGAGAGCCCAGCCGCGACGGGGTCGACGTGCGAGAGGCCCGTCAGGTAGCAGACGATCGAGCCGACGCTCGAGCCGCGGCCGCGCCCGGGCGGCAGCGCGTGGCGCGGGCTGCCGGGGCCGCGCACCTCGAGCGCACACTCGCGCGCAAGCTCGAGCACCTCCCAGTGCAGCAGGAAGAAGCCCGAGAGCCCAAGCTTTCCGATCAGCTGCAGCTCGTCGTCGAGCCGCGCGCGCGCGCGGCGCTTGTGGCCGTTCGCGTTCGCGTATCGCTCGGCGAAGCGCACCGCACAGAGCTCGTGCAGCTGCACGTCCGCGGATTCGACACGGTCCGAGAAGTCGGGATAGCGATAGCCAAGCTCTTGCGTCAGGTCGAACGTGCAGCGCTCGGCGACCTCGCGCGTGCGCAGCGCCGCGTCACGCGGCAGCCGCTCGAGCATCTCGTCCGGTGGGAGAAGCACCGACTCGTGGTTGCCGCGCCGCTCGCGCTCACAGCCGTCGAGCGACGTGCGGCTCTTGATCGCGACGAGCGCATCCTGCAGCCGCGCGCGACGGAGGTGATGCGCATGCACGTCGCCGGTCGCGACCGTCGGGACGCGCAACAGCTCGGCAAGATCGATGAGCTGCGCGTTGCGGCGAGCGTCACCACGTTCGTACGGACGCTGCAGCTCGACGTAGAACGCTCCCGCGAACGCGCGCGCCAGCCGAGCGGTGCCGTTCGGGTCGACCGTGCCGAGCCCGTGGCGTGCGCAGCCCGAGAGCGCGACGAGCCCATCGGCGTGCGCCTCGAGCACGTCGAGCGTCGTCTCGGCGGGAAGCAGGTCGCGCTCCTTGCCGGGGACGCGCGTGCCGGCGTGCGCGTCGGTGAGGATGCGGCAGAGGTTCGCGTAGCCCTGCTGGCTCTCGCAGAGCAGCGTGAGGTGCGACCCGCCCGCGAGCGTGACCTCCGCGCCGGTGATCGCGCGCACGCCGAAGTGCTTGGCCGCGTGCGCGAACTCGAGCGAGCCGTAGACCCCGTCGTGATCGGTGAGCGCGAGCGCGTCGTAGCCGAGCTCGGCGGCGCGCGCGGCGAGCTCCTCCGGCAATGACGCGCCGTCGAGGAACGAGTAGGCGCTGTGCGAATGCAGCTCGACATACGTCACGCTCGCTGCGTGAACCACGTGCACGCGTCGTCGTCGTGGTAGACGACGGTGTTCTCTCCCGTCTCGAGCACGAGGTCGAAGTAGCGGCGATGCACGGGCTCGTCGGTCCACCAGCGGTCGACGACGCGCCATTCCTCGCGTACAACGCCAACGCCCTGCCGGTTGACGCAGCGCGGCGTGCCGTCGGCGTGCGCCTCGACGAGCGCGGGCCTTGGAGCGTTCAGTCGTCGCGCGGTACGAGTAATGCGCGCGCTTCCGGGATGCGCGACCACGGAGCGACCTCCACCACCATCGAGACCCCACCTGCGCCGACGGCAGCCTTCACCTGGCGCAGGCCTTCCCTGAGCCTGCCTTCGCGCACCGCGCCCTCGGCGGCGACGAGCTCGAGCTGTTCCCCGGTCTGCTCGGCGAGCTCCGAGATCTCGAGCCGAAGCTTGAGCGCGGGCGCCGGCAGCTCGGCGAGCTTCGATGCGAGCGCGGCGCGCAGCCGAGCCGGGTCGGCGGTCGGGTCGCGCAGGGTCACCGTCCGGCGCCACGAGGCCCCGCCGACGAGCCGCGCCCACAGCGCGACCTTCCTCGGCGGGCGCCCCGCGCGTTCCGGGCGTGCGAGGAGCCGGTCGAGCAGCACTCCGAGCCCTCGCCGGAGCGTCAGCTCGTTGCCGACTGCTTCCGGGAACTCGAGCGTCTCGTGCAGGGCCTCGGCCGGCCGTCTCGGCTGCACCCTTCCCCGCTCCTCGCCTCTCGCCAGGTTCCAGGCGCGCCGGCCGTCCGGCCCCAACCGTTCGGCCACTGCGCTTCCCGGCAGCCCGGCAAGCTGTCCAATCGTCTTGACCCCGAGCTCCTCCAGCTCTTCGTAGCGGTTGCGCTCGAGCGGGAGCAGCGTGAGCGGCAGCGGCGCGAGGAACGAGCGGGCGCGGTCGTCGGAGACGATCAGCGCCTGCCCCGGCCGCGCGACGTTCGCCGCGGCGAGCGCCGCGAACCGCCGCTCGGCGGCGCCGGCCTGCGGGTCCCATACCGCCCCGACGGCGGCGAGCGCCCGCTTGAGCGCCGGCTCGAGGCCGCCGTAGAGCCGCTCGACACCCTTCGACTCGAAGTAGACGAGCCCCGGCTCCGCCGGCTCGACGGCGAAGCCCGCATCCTCGAGCCGCCGCAGGATCTCCTCCCACGCCTGCTCGACCGTCGCCGGGTCCTGCTCGACGAGCTCGAGCTCCGGGCAGGTCGCGAGCGCCTCCCCGAGCCGCATCCCCGGCCGCACTCCCTTCGCCTCGGCGGCGCCCGTGACCGAGCCGATGAGCGGCTCCGTTCCCGGCAGCGGCGCGAGCGCCGCGGGCAGCCCCTGCAGCCTCGGTCGGAGCCGCAAAGCGGCCCGTAGATCGAACGCCGGAATGACGACTGCAGCGATCACGGGAACGTATGTTCTACACGAACACCTGTTCCCCTGTCAAGCTA
>DATAUN010000111.1:0-4041 GCA_036268235.1 Gaiellaceae bacterium | reverse complement strand
CGCGACCTCGGCCGGCGGCCGACGCGGGTATCTCTGGACGCAGCCCTACGGATCGACGACGCCGCGTCTGCTGCGCACCACGCCGCCCATCGGCGAGGAGGAGACCGACGCGTTGGCGGCAGGCCCGAACGGAACGTGGGCCGCACTCGAACGCAGCGTCGGCAACACGAGCAGCTCCTATCGCCTGGACGTCGTCTCGAGCCGCGGCGGCGGCGCGCACGTGACGACGAGCTCGACCCCGATCCTGCTCGCCGGCGATGGAACATTCCTCGGCTACCTCGAAGTCACTGCGGCCGGTGGCGTGCAGCTGTACCGGATCTCGGGTGCGCACGGCATCCACGTCGCCGACCTCGCCGGTGTCTCCGCGCCGCAGGAGGTTGCCGTCGCGAGCGGGCACCTCGCGCTCCGCGAGGTCAACGGGACCGTCGCCGTGTTCACCGACGGCGGCGCGAGGCTCGCGACGATTCCGGCGAACGCCGCCTCGGTCGCCCTCACCTCGAACCGGGTCGTCGTCCGAACGCGCAACAAGCGGCTCGTCGTCTACGGCCTTCGCGGCGGGCTCGTCCACAACTGGCGGCTCGGCGCCCAGAGCTGGACGGCCGGGCTCGCCGCCTACGGCGCCTACGCGGTCTACCTCGGCGCGAACAAGGCTGTCCACGTCGTTCGCCTCGTGAACGGCTCGGACCGGATCGTCGCCCGCGCGGGAACCGGCTTCTTCTTCGGGGGCGTCGCCCTGCAGAAGGCGGGTGCGCTCGTGCCGTTGACGAGTGGGCAGACGACCACGTTCCGTTTTGTGCCTGCGCGCTCGCTCTGACCTAGAATGAGGCAGTGCGCCTCGCCCTCGCCGCCGCTCTCGTCGCGCTGTGGCTTGCGCCGAGCGCGCTTGCCTGGACGCCGATCTCGCAGGGTGCGCTCCAGAACATCGACCGGCCGGCCACGCTGCTGACGAGCGCGGGCACCGAGCTCGTCGCGTGGGGCGACAACGGCTCGGGCCTCTGGTTGTGGTCGAGCAAGAGCGGAACGCGGATGATCGAGACCGTTCCGTTCGTCGAGCAGCCGCAGCTCGTGCAGCAGCCGAGTGGCGCGATCCAGATCTATTCCGGCAGCGGCTCGGGTATCGAGCGCTTCCAGTCGACCGACGACGGCGCGACGTGGGCCGGGCCGTTCGCGATCGTCTCGCCCTCGACCACCGGTCCCGTCGTCAGCGCGACCGTCCGCCCCGACGGGACGCCGATGTTCACGCAGGACTCGACGTTCGGCGTCTATGTCTTCCAGGGCCTGAACGGCGAGCAGGTGCACACCGTGTTCACGCAGTGCTGCGGCTATGCCGAGTCGATCGCCGTCGATTCGTCGAACTATGCGCAGATCGCCTTCTGGTCGAACGCGACGTCGTTCCCGAACCTGTTCGTGTACGAGGGGCTCGACGGAAACGGCGCGCAGGCGGGTCCCGGCCGCGCGTTCGGTGCGCCGCAGACGACGCCGCGCGACGATTCGGTGCCGCTCGTCTCGGCACACGACGGCAACACCTACATGGGCTGGTCGGGTGGCTATCCGACGGCGACGAGCTTCGCTGTGAATGTGTTTCAGGGCGGCAACCTCGGCTGGTCGAGCGTTGTCGCCGGCGGCTCCTTCTCGGGCGGCGACCCGCACATGGCGCTCTCGACCGACAGCGCGAGCCGCGTCTGGGCGGTCTGGTCGCAGGGGAGCTCTGTGCACGCGCGCCGCTCGCGCAGCCAGGGCCACCACTTCGGTGCACCGAGCGCGTTCGGGCTGGCGGAGTCGACCGTCTACCAGCTCGCGGCGATTGCCCTGCCCAACGGCCGCGTCGACGCGTTCATGAACGACGGCCACGAGTTCCTGCGCCAGACCTTCCTGCCGGGCCTCGCGGTCACCGCGACGCACACGAAGGCGACCGTCCTCGACGACGGCTTCGGCGTCAAGGCGACCCTGAAGGGCGGCGGGCACACGGTGACCTCGAGTGCGGCGGGCAAGGCGAGCCTCGCGAAGTTCAAGAAGGGGACGCGCGTCACGGTGACTGCCGTGGGCTACACGGCAGCGTCGTTCACGACCCGCTAGCCCGGCGACGGGCGGGCGAAGGCGGCGTCGATGCACGCGAGCAGATCGTGCGCACCGTACGGCTTCTGGACGAACGAGACTCCGCGCGTGTCGATGTCCTTCCGGATGCCGGCGCTCGCCGGGTATCCCGACGTGAAGATGATCCGCATGGCCGGATCACGCGCAAGGAGATGCTCTGCGAGCTGCCGGCCGTCCATGCGAGGCATCACGATGTCCGTCAGGACAAGGTCGATGGAGGGCGTCTGCTCGGCGACGGCGAGCGCTTCCTCGCCGTGCTCCGCGACCAGCACGGTGTAGCCCGCCTCCTGCAGCACCGCCGTGACCAGCTCGCGGATCAACGCGTTGTCCTCCACGAGCAGGATCGTCCCTCCGCGGATCTTGGTCGTCTCCCTCTTCTCCGGCGCCGCAGGCGCTGCTGCTGCGGCCCCCTCGGTCGCGCGGGGGAAGAAGAGCTTGAACGAGGTTCCCCGGCCCGGCTCGCTGTAGACGAAGATCTGCCCGCCGCTCTGGCGAACGATCCCGTACACCGTGGCGAGGCCGAGGCCCGTTCCGGCCTCCTTCGTCGTGAAGAAGGGGTCGAAGAGACGACGCTTCGTCTCCTCGTCCATGCCGGTGCCGGAGTCCGTGATCTCGAGCAGGACGTGCGGGCCCGGCTCGACCTCGAAGTGAGTCGCGACGTATGTCTCGTCGAGCATCACATTCTCGGTGCGCACGCTCAGCGAGCCGCCGTCCGGCATCGCGTCGCGCGCGTTCACGGCGAGGTTCATGATCACCTGCTGAACCTGCGTGCGATCGAGGTGGACGGGCCAGAGGCTGCTCGCCAGCTCGGTCACGATCGAGACGCGCTCGCCGATCAGCCGGTCGAGCATCTGCACGGTCGATACCACGGTGTCGTTCAGGTCGAGTGACTCCGGTCGTAGCACCTGCTGACGGCTGAAGGCGAGCAACTGCGCCGTCAGCGCTGCCGCGAGCCTGGCGGCGGAGTCGATCTGCTCGATGCGCTCCCGCACGCGGGGGTCGTCGACGTCTGCGAGCGCGACGTCGCTCGCGGCGCAAATCACCGTGAGGAGATTGTTGAAGTCGTGCGCGATGCCGCCGGCGAGGCTGCCGATCGCTTCGAGCTTCTGCGACTGGCGAAGCTGCTCCTCCAGTCGCCGCGTCTCCCGAAGATCTCGGATGACCCCCGCGACGCCGAAGATGCGGTTCTCCTCGCCGTACACGGGCGACAACGCCACGGATGCGGGAATCAGGGTCCCGTCCTTGGCGCGGAACGTCACCTCGAAGGGGGTGGCCTCTTCTCCCCGCTCGGCGCGGCGCAGGGCCTCCTCGAGCTCGGCCGGCCGGTCTTCCGCCTCGAGCGCCATTAGCTCGATCGGCTGACCGACCACCTCGTCCCGTGTGTAGCCGAACAGGCGCTCGGCGGCGTCGTTCCACGTGATGACGACGCGCTCGCGGTCGCGCGTCACGATCGCGTCCCGCGAGTTCTCGACGATCGCCGCGAGCTCACGGATCCGCCGGTCGGTCTCTTTCTGACGCGTGATGTCGCGCGCGATCGTCGCTGCACCGACGACGGTGCCTTCGGCGTCGAGCAAAGGAGAGATCGTGAGCGACACGTCGATCACCGAGCCGTCCTTGCGCACGCGCTTGGTCTCGAAGTGCTCGACGTGCTCTCCGGCCGCGAGCCGCGCCAGGATGCGTGTGACTTCGTCCGGGCGGTCGGGGGGGAGCAGCATCTGCACGGGGTGGCCGACGGCCTCGGCGGCCGAGAAGCCGTAGATCCGCGCCGCTGCCGGGTTCCAGCTGAGGATCGTGCCCTCGAGGTCCTTGCTGAAGATCGCGTCCTCGGCCGCCTCGACGATCGTGGCGAGCCGCCGTGCCTCCAGCAACTCCGCGCTGCGCCCATGATCGAGTGGTGACATCCGGCAGCACGCAGTGTCTGCTCTTTCGCAGCGCCTGTCCATTCGG
>DATAUN010000110.1:0-7186 GCA_036268235.1 Gaiellaceae bacterium | reverse complement strand
CCACTCGTCGAAGTCCCAGTCGTCCTCGCGGCGGAGCGAGATCAGCTCGCGCAGCGACGCGCGCGTGCGCTCGATCGCCGGGACCGGATCTGCGATCGGCTCGCCGTGCGACGGGAGCAGGAGGTCGGGTGCCCGATCGGCGACGAGGGCGCACGAGATGCTCGTTGCGATCTGGCCTTCCGCGCCGGTGTACGTCCACTGCGTCGCGGCGAGCGACCACACCTTGCCGTCGCCGTAGAGCAGGTCGCCTGTGAACGCGAGACGCCGCCCGCCCACCTCCGCGAAGTAGCTGACCGAGCCGATCGTGTGCCCCGGCGTCGGCAGCGCGAAGAGCTCCACGCCGCCGTAGCGTTCGCGGCGGTATTCCGCCGCGACCCCCGTGATCTCGACCGGCTCGAGGAGCGAGAAGCGATCCTCACGCAGGTCGTAGTCGTCGTCGAGCGGCCGCGTGAGCCAGTGCCGGTCGACCTGGTCGACCAGGTCCCGCTCGACCGGCGGCGCCCAGATGCGCGCGCCCGCCTCGGCTGCCCGGGCAAGGCCCTGGAGCTGGTCGCGGTGGTGGTGCGTGAGGAGGACGTCCGAGACACGGTCGACCCCGATGTCGTCCAGGAGGTCGAGCACCGCGCCGCTGCCGAAATCGATCACCGTCGCCTCGCGGCCGGCGCGCAGCACGTACACGTTGCACGTGTCGCGCAGCCGGAAGACGTCGGGTGCGACCTCGCTCAGCACGGCTTCTGAGTGTACGGAGCGCACGCGGGTGTGTGGGAACGTTTGCACATACGCCCGAGGCGCGTTAGGTTTCCGGGCCGTGGCGCAGATTGGGCTCGAGCACGTCACGAAGGAGTTCGCCGGCGGCGTCCGCGCCGTCGACGACGTTTCGCTGACGATCGAAGACGGGGAGTTCCTCGTCCTCGTCGGCCCGTCCGGGTGCGGCAAGACGACGCTGCTCCGCTCGATCGGCGGCCTCGAGTCGGTGACGAGCGGACGGATCCGGATCGGCGAGAAGGACATGACGCGGGCCGCCCCCGGCTCCCGCGATCTCGCGATGGTGTTCCAGAACTACGCGCTCTATCCGCACATGAGCGTGCGCAAGAACCTCGGCTACGGGCTCCGCGTGCGCAAGGTCAACCGCACCGAACGCGAGCGCCGGGTGCTCGAGGTGGCGAAGCTGCTCGGGCTCGAGGAGATGCTCGATCGCCGCCCGCGGCAGCTCTCCGGCGGGCAGCAGCAGCGCGTCGCGATGGGCCGCGCGATCATTCGCGAGCCGCAGGCGTTCCTGATGGACGAGCCGCTGTCGAACCTCGACGCGAAGCTGCGCGTGACCATGCGCACCTCGCTCCAGCAGCTCCACGGGCGCCTCGGCGTGACCACGGTCTACGTCACGCACGACCAGGTCGAGGCGATGACGCTCGGGCAGCGCGTAGCCGTCATGCGAGACGGGCGGGTGCAGCAGGTCGACGCGCCACAGCACCTGTACGAGCATCCCGTGAACCTCTTCGTCGCCGCGTTCATCGGTTCGCCGGCGATGAATCTCGTCCGCGCGACCGTCACCGACAGCGTCAGCTTCGGGCGATTCACGGTGCCGCTCGGCGGCGCAGCGAAACCGGCCACGCGCGACGTCGTCTTCGGCGTACGGCCGGAGGCGTTCGAGGACACCGCGTTCGCCCCGGACAACCTGCCGCGGATCGAAGTCCAGGTCGAGGTGCTCGAGGAGCTGGGCTCGGACGCGTACGTCTTCTTCGAGGTCGACGCAGAACAGGTCATCGTGGAGGACGCGATGTCGGACGAGGACGACGATGCCGCCGGCCTGATCGCTGCGGCGTCGGACCGCGCGCTCTTCGGCGCCCGCGTCGACTCGCGCACGAAGGCGCGCGTCGGCCAGTCGATCACGCTCGCGATCGACCCGTCACGCTTCTACTTCTTCTCGCCGGACACGGGCGAGCGGCTCAAAAGCGGGTAGAACCCGCGGAGTGATCCGCCACGTCGAGTACGCGCGGGCGCGGCTCGCCCAGATGTCGGACCGGCTGCGGGCGGACGTCTACCCGGCGACGATCGCCCCCGAAGAACTGCTCGTCGCCGGCCCGGTCGACCGCATCTCGTTCGCCGAGGCGCAGGGCCTCGACTACCGCCCTGCCTTACTCGGCGAGCGCCTCGGGCCGCTGTGGGCGACGTACTGGTACCGGCTGCGCTCGAGCATCCCGGAGGACTGGGCCGGCCACCGTGTCGACCTCCTCTGGGAGACGCGCGCCGAGTCGACGCTGTGGATCGACGGACGGGCGGCGCAGGGGCTCCACGGCAGCGAGCCGCACCAGCGCCCCGACGCGACGCTGACGCGAAGCGCGCGCGGCGGCGAGCTGATCGAGGTCGCGGTCGAGCTCGCGTGCAACGGCCTCTTCGGCCGGCTCGACCAGCCGCCGGAGCTCCAGCGGTGCGAGCTCGCGTGCGTCGACGAGGATGCGTGGCGGCTCTACTTCGACTTCGAGGTGCTGCGAGCGCTCGAGGCCTCGGACACGCTCGAGCCGGGCTTCGGCGGCCATCTCCGCACTGAGCTGAACCGCTTCTGCAACGAGCGCGACCCAACGATTCTCACCGCGCTGTACGAGCATCGCAACGCCACGCGCGTGCACGAGATCGCCGCGATCGGACACGCGCACATCGACACCGCATGGCTCTGGCCGCTCGCGGAGACGCACCGCAAGCTCGTGCGCACGTTCGCGAGCCAGACCCGGTACATGGACGAGTACGACGACTTCCGGTTCGCCTGCTCGCAGGCACAGCAGTACGCGTGGATCAAGGAGCGCGAGCCCGACTTGTGGGAGCGGATCCGCGCGAAGGTCGCGTCGGGCCAGTTCGTTCCCGTCGGCGGCAGCTGGGTCGAGCCCGACTGCAACCTTCCGTCGGGCGAGTCGCTGCTCCGCCAGTTCGTGCACGGGCAGCGGTTCTTCGAGGACGAGTTCGGCGTCCGCTGCCGCGAGTTCTGGTCGCCGGACGCGTTCGGCTACTGCGGCCAGCTGCCGCAGCTGATGCGGCTGGCGGGCCTCACGCGCTTCCTCACGCAGAAGCTCTCGTGGAACAGGTTCAACAAGCCGGACACGCACACGTTCGTGTGGCAGGGCGTCGACGGCAGCGAAGTGCTCGCGCACTATCCGCCGGCCGACGACTACAACAGCGACGTCAGCGTCGACGAGGTGCTGCACGCACGGCGCGCGTTCAAGGATCACGACTCGAGCGGGACGAGCCTGCTCGTCTACGGCTTCGGTGACGGCGGCGGCGGCCCGACGCGCGCGATGCTCGAGCGGCTGCGGCGCATGCGCGACCTCGAGGGCCTTCCCCGCGTGCGCAGCTCGACGAGCGACGCGTTCTTCTCGGCACTCGAGGCTGAAGAGGCGGAGCGGCCGGTCGTCGTCGGCGAGCTGTACTTCGAGTACCACCGAGGCACCTACACGACGCAGGCATTCGTCAAGCGGGGCAACCGCGTGTGCGAGCAGCTGCTGCACGACGCCGAGTTTCTCGACGCGGCGCGGAGCGGCGACGGGCGCGCTGAGCTCGACCGGCTGTGGAAGCTCCTGCTGCTGCAGCAGTTCCACGACATCCTGCCGGGCTCCTCGATCGGCCTCGTCTACGACGACGCGCGCCGTGACTTCGCGGAGCTCGAGTCGTCGCTGGCCGCGCTGATCGGCGCCGGCGAGACGCCGGTGAACACGATCGGCGTCGCCCGGCGCGACGTCTTGGACGGACAGATGATCGAAGCGCCGCCCTACGGCGACGGCCGCGTCGTGGAGCCTGGCGACGAGGTGCGGGTGGACGGGCTCGTGCTCGAGAACGGCCTGCTCCGGGTGGAGCTCGCCGAGGACGGCTCGCTGGTGAGCGTCACGCACAAGGCGACCGGCCGCGAGGTGCTCGCAGCACCGGGCAACCGGCTCGAGCTGTACGAGGACCGCCCGGTGAAGTTCGACGCGTGGGATGTCGACCCGGCGCATCTCGAGACGCGGCGCGACTGCCCGCCCGCCGACTCATGGGAGGTGCTCGAGGCCGGGGCGCTGCGCGCGGAGATCGCGTTCGACCGGCGCATCGGCGAGGCGAGCACGCTGCGCCAGATCGTCCGACTCGACGCGGGTGCTGGGCGTGTCGAGCTCCACACGACGGTGGACTGGCACGAGGAGCACACGCTGCTCAAGGCGTGCTTCCCGCTCGCCGTGCACGCGCCGAACGCGACGTACGAGATGCCCTTTGGCTACGCGGAGCGGCCGACGCACTACACGACGAGCTTCGACCGCGCGCGCTACGAGGTGCCCGGTCACCGGTTCGCCGATCTCTCCGAGCACGGCTTCGGCGCCGCGGTCCTCACGGACTCGAAGTATGGCTACAGCTGCTTCGGCAACGAGCTTCGCGTCAGCCTGCTGCGCTCGCCGACGTCGCCCGACCCCGACGCCGACCGCGGCCGGCATGAGTTCGCCTACGCGCTGATGCCGCACGCGGGTGGCTGGCGCGAGGCCGGAGTCCTCGCAGAGGCGATGCGCTTCAACGCGCCGCTGCGACGGACGGCAAGCGTGGGCGCGTCGTTCGCCTCGGTGGCCGCCGGCGACCTGGTGCTCGACACCATCAAGCGCGCCGATCGGTCGGACGCGCTCGTGCTTCGCCTCTACGAGCCGCACGGCGGCCGCGGCGTCGCGCGCGTACGGATCGACTGCGAGCGCGCGCGCTTCGCCAACGCGCTCGAGGAGCCGCTCGAGGACGCCGTCGTCGAGAACGGCGCAATCGTCGTCCCGTACCGGCCCCACCAGGTCCTGACGGTGCTCGTCGAGCGATGACCGTCGTCTGCGTCGGTCTCGCAACGCGCGACACGGTCCTCGCCGTCCCGGCGCATCCCGCACCGGACGGGCGCGTCGTCGCCGACGACCTGGTCGTCGCGGGCGGCGGCCCGGCCGCGACCGCGGCGGTCGCGCTCGCGCGGCTCGGCATCGAGGTGTCGTTCGCCGGCGCGGTGGGCGACGACGACGCGGGCGCGTTCGTCCGCGACGGGCTCGCCGCCGAGGGCGTCGACGTCTCGCAACTCGCCGTGGTGCACGGAGCGCGGACGCCGCAAAGCGTGATCCTCGTCGGCCGAGACGGCTCCCGCTCGATCGTGCACCGTCCCGGGACCGCGCCGCTGCCGGACGTCGACGCGCGCGACGCGGAGTGGGTGCACGTCGACCACGCCGGGTTCGGTCATGCGCGCGGACGGCTTTCGGTCGACGGCGGGAATCCCATCCCCGGCCTCGACCTTCGCGGCGTCGCGCTGTACGCACCGACTGCACAGCGGCTGGCCGAGGACGTGGGCGACGCGGGCGCCGCGCTCGCTGCGGGAGCCGAGACGGTCGTGGTCACGCGCGGCGAGAACGGAAGCTCCGCGACGACGCGGGACGGCACGCTCGACGTCCCCGGCGTGCCGTGCGAGCCCGTCAGCACACTCGGCGCCGGCGACGTCTTCCACGGGGCGCTGCTCGCATTTCTCGTGCGCGGGGCTGCCCTGCGCGACGCGCTGCGCGCCGCGAACACCGCCGCATCGCTCTCGTGCCGCGCGCTCGACGGGCGCTCGGCGATCCCGACCTTCGACGAGCTGCAGAGGAGCCTCACATGACCCATCGCGTCGCAGTGATCGCCGGCGACGGCGCCGGCCCGGAGGTGATCGCGGAGGCCCGCAAGGCGGTCGACGCGCTCGGCCTCGAGCTCGAGTGGCACGACCTGCCGTGGGGCACCGACCACTTCCACGAGCACGGGACGATGATGCCGCCGGACGCGCTCGAGATCGCACGCGGGCATGACGCGATCCTGCTCGGTGCGGTCGGCCATCCGTCCGTTCCCGACCACGTCACGTTGTGGGGCCTGCTGCTGCCGCTGCGCCAGGGACTCGATCTGTACGCGAACCTCCGCCCCGCGCGGCTGCTCGACGGCGTGCCGTCGCCGCTCGAAGGGCGCCCTCACGTCGACATGCTCTTCGTGCGTGAGAACACCGAGGGCGAGTACTCGGGCGTCGGCGGCCGTGCGCATCGCGGCCTCGAGCTCGAGGTCGGGATCGAGACGAGCGTCTTCACGCGAGGCGGCGTGCGCCGCGTCGTGGAGCACGCGTTCGCGCTCGCGGAGACACGGCGCGGTGTGCTCACGAGCGCGACGAAGTCGAACGCGTCGCGCTACGGCTATGTCCTCTGGGACGAGGTCGTCGAAGAGGTGCACGCCGCGCATCCGGACGTGACGGTCGAGCGCGTGCTCGTCGATGCGCTCGCCGCGCGCATGGTGAGCAATCCGGGCAGCCTCGACGTCGTGGTCGCGTCGAATCTCTTCGGCGACATCCTCACCGACCTTGCGGCCGTGCTGCAGGGCGGGATGGGGATGGCCGCGAGCGCGAGCCTCGGCGCCGATCGGCTCGCGATGTTCGAGCCGGTGCACGGCTCCGCGCCCGACATCGCGGGGCAGGGGATCGCGAATCCGCTCGGTGCGATCTGGAGCGCGGCGCTGATGCTCGACCACCTCGGCGAGGCGGACGCTTCGGCGCGCCTTATGAGCGCGATCGAGGAGGTCTGCCGCGCGGGGATGCTGACGCGGGATCTCGGCGGCAGCGCGTCGACGAGCGAGGTCGGCGACGCGGTGGCGGCGCGGCTTTGAGCGAGTGGTGGCGGAATGCCGTCATCTACGAGATCTACGTGCGGAGCTTTGCCGACGGTGACGGCGACGGCGTGGGCGACCTGGCCGGCATCCGCACGCGCCTGCCGTACCTGCGCGAGCTCGGCGTCGACGCGCTCTGGCTGACACCGTTCTTCCCGTCACCCGGCGCCGACCACGGCTACGACGTCTCGAGCTACGTCGACGTCGACCCGCAATTCGGAACGCTCGCCGACTTCGACGCGCTGCTCGAGGACGCACACGCGCTCGGCCTGCGCGTCGTGATCGACGTCGTCCCGAACCACACGTCGATCGAGCATCCGTGGTTCCGCGAGCACCCCGAGTACTACGTCTGGGCGGACGAGCCGAACAACTGGCTATCCGTCTTCGGCGGGCCTGCTTGGGAGCGCGACGAGCAGACGGGCCGCTGGTACCTGCATCTCTTCGCGCCCGAGCAGCCCGACCTCGACTGGCACCACCCGGACGTGCGCCGCGAGTTCGAGTCGATCTTCCGTTTCTGGCTCGACCGCGGCGTCGACGGGATCCG
>DATAUN010000109.1:0-7775 GCA_036268235.1 Gaiellaceae bacterium | reverse complement strand
CCGATGCGCTGAAGGCCGCGCGCGACCGACTTCGGCGACTCGACCTGGATCACGAGGTCGACCGCGCCCATGTCGATGCCGAGCTCGAGGCTCGACGTCGCGACGAGGCAGGGGATGCGCCCGGCCTTCAGATCCTCCTCGACGAGTTGGCGCTGTTCCCGCGCGAGCGAGCCGTGATGCGCGCGCGCGATCTCTGCCTCCGCGAGCTCGTTCAGCCGCAGCGCGAGGCGCTCGGCGAGCCGGCGGTTGTTCACGAACACGATCGTCGAGCGGTGCGCCTGGACGAGCCGCAGGATCTCGGGGTAGATCGACGGCCAGATCGACTGCGTGCCGTGCTCGGTGCCGCTGTCCATCTCGACGCCGTCCTGCATCACCGGTTGCGACAGCGACGCCGTCGAGCCGAGCTCGCGCATGTCCTCGACCGGAACGACGACCTCGAGGTCGAGCTCCTTGCGCGTTCCTGCGTCGACAATGTGAATCGGTTGTCCGCCGGATACGAACTTCCCGATCTCTTCGATCGGCCGCTGGGTCGCTGACAAGCCGATCCGCTGCATCTGCTGCTCGACCAGCGATTGCAGGCGCTCCACCGAGATCGCGAGGTGCGCGCCACGCTTCGTCCCGGCGACGGCGTGCACCTCGTCCAGAATCAATGTCTCGACTCCCCGGAGCATGTCGCGCGCCTGCGAGGTGAGCATCAGGTACAGCGACTCGGGTGTCGTGATCAGGATGTCCGGCGGCTCCTTCAGGAGCTCCCGGCGCTCCTTCTGCGGCGTGTCGCCGGTGCGCACGGCGACGCGTACTTTCGACTCGAGCCCGGCGAGCGGGCCACGCAGGTTGCGCTCGATGTCATAGTTGAGCGCCTTCAGCGGTGAGACATAGAGCACGCGCAGGCCCTGGCCGGGCGTCGCGTTCAGCTTGTCGAGCGCATAGAGGAACGCGGTCAGCGTCTTGCCTGAGCCGGTCGGAGCCTGGATCAGCACGTGCGCGCCGGTCGCGATCGCCGGCCAGCCGCCCTCCTGCGCGGGCGTCGGCGCAGCGAAGGTGCGCTCGAACCAGGCCCGTGTCGCGGGCGAGAAGACGCTCAGCGGGTCCATCCCGCCAGGTTACTCCCGGGCTACTTGGTCAGGTAATAGACGACGAAGGCCACGACGAGGATCACGATGACCACCGCCGCGACGACGATCGTGACGCCGGTGAGGGCGAGAAACGGCGTCCGCTCGCTGCGTCCGCGCTGGGCTTCGTCGATCAGATCCTTTGGGTGCTCGGTCATGCGAGCGCTCGTACCCGCGAAGGCCCACAGTTACTCTCGCTTGGTGACCTACTCGATCGTCGCGCGCGACGCAGAGACGGGCGAGCTCGGCTGCGCTGTCCAGTCGCAGGCGTTCAACGCGGGCGCGGCCGTGCCGTGGGTGCGCGCGGGCGTCGGGGCAATCGCGACGCAGTCGTTCACCGATCGCCGCTACGGCTACCGCGGGCTCGAGCTGCTCGCCGCGGGCCGCTCGCCGCAGGACGCGCTCGATGAGCTGCTCGCGCCCGACGAGCTTGCAAGCGTCCGGCAGGTGGCGTTCCTCGACGCGTCAGGCGTCTCCGCACAGTGGACAGGCGGCGACTGCATCCGGTGCGCGGGCAACGTTCGCGGGGAAGGCTGGGCCGCGCAGGGAAACATGCTCGCGGCTGACTGCTGGCACGCGATGGGCGCAGCGTTCGAGGCGACAGCCGGTTCGCTCGCGCAGCGGCTGATGGCTTCGCTCGACGCGGCCGAGGCCGCCGGCGGCGACTTTCGCGGCCGCGGCGGGGCAGGCCTCGTCGTCGTGCCGGCAACCGGTGAGCCGTGGGAGCGCGTCATCGACCTGCGCGTCGAGGAGGGCGACGGCTCGCTCGTCGAGCTGCGCCGGCTGGTCGAGCGCACCGAAGGTGACCGCCGAGGGCTGGCCGAATCGCACATCCTCTGGCTCGAGCTGCTGGACGCAGCCGCGGCGGGCGGCGTCGACGAGGGCAAGCGCATCCTGGCCGAGCTCGAGCTCGTGCATCCGCACTACCGCGATTTCGCGCGCACCGCCTCGCTGCGACCCGACGCGCCCCCGGCGCTCGTCGATATCGTCGGCGGCTGATGCCCGACGCGCTCTGGTTCACCGACGATCCGAAGGCTGCCGAGCTGCTCGCGCGGGACCCGTTCGCGCTGCTCGTCGGCTTCGCGATCGACCAGCAGGTGACGGTGCAGAAGGCGTTTGCCGGGCCGTACGTGCTGAAGCAGCGCGCGGGCACGCTCGATCCGAAGAAGCTCGCGAAGCTCGACCTCGCCGAGGCGTTCGCGGAGAAGCCGGCGCTCCACCGCTTCCCCGGCGCGATGGCGCAGCGCGTGCGTGAGCTGGCTGCGGTCGTTGCCGAGGACTACGGCGGAGACGCGTCGCGCATCTGGACGGACGCCGCCGACACCGCCGACCTGAAGAAGCGCATCGGCGCGCTGCCGGGCTTCGGCGAGATGAAGATCAAGTCGCTCGGCGCTGTGCTCGCCAAGCAGTACGGCGTCAAAGCGGCCGAAGGGCTCGCGCCGAACCATCCCACGCTCGGCGACGTCACCTCACCCGACGATCTCGAGCGCTACCAGAGCTGGAAGCGCGCCTACAAGAAGGCTGCCAAGGGCGCCTGAGCGGCGATGCGTAGACGCTCGGCGTCTGCGCGCAGCTCGTCGTCCGGGAACGGCGGCGGGTCCTCTTCCGGGAACGGGAACGGCCACTCCGGGCGCGGATCGTCGGCATAGCGCGGCACGAGGTGGACGTGCAGGTGCGGCACCGAGTTGCCGAGGATGTCGTAGTTCATCTTCACCGGCTCGAAGACGCGCTCGATCGCGCGGCCCGCGTGCAGGAGCTCGGCAAAGAACTGCGCGGCCTCCCGGGGGGAGAGCTCGGTCGGCTCGACGACGTGACGGCCCCGGAAGTACACGTGCGAGAGCCCACGCTGAATCCCGCCTCTGCTCAGGTATGCATCGGTGAGCTCGCCGGAGTAGAAACGGATGCCTCCCTTCGTCTCATCCGGCCGCCCCTGCGCGCAGAGCGGACAGCCATCGCCGCGCTTCAGGTCGTAGAACCGCTGCGGCCACTGCATCCCGCTTAGGATCGCAGCATGCCGGAGACGCCGGAGCAGTTCTGGGAGCGAACGCACGCGGCGTTGAAGGCGCCGCCGGTCGAGGAGTGGGAGTCGTGGCCGTTCGTCGGCGAGATCGCGCCGAAGGAACTCGAGCCGCCCGTCGACGAGGAGAAGCCGCGCCACGGGATCGGCGGCGTCGACTGCAATGCGTGCGCACACGGAATCGAGAGCGCGATCTGGCACGACGACCGCTGGATGCTTCGTCCGTTGCGCGAGCCGTCGGGCCTCCCGTTCGTGTGCCTGCTCGAGACCCGCGCGCACCTGGACTTTCCCGAGCTCGACGAGCTGCACGCTGCCGAGCTCGGGCCGCTACTGCTGCGCATCGAGCGCGCCGTCGCCGCGATCCCCGGGGTCGGCAGGGTCCACATCGGTCGCTGGGGCGAAGGCTCGGAGCACTGCCACATCTGGTTCATGGCGCGCCCTGCCCGCATGGAGCAGCTGCGAAGCTCGTTCGCAGCGATCTGGGACGACGTGCTTCCGCCGGCGCCGCGCGAGGTCTGGGACGCAAACGCGGAGATCGTGCGCGGCGAGCTGCACCGCGCGTAGCCCGTCTGGCGTCAGCGCGGGTCGGGGCGATCGACGTTCCAGTGACGCGAGACGGTGGCGATCCAGCCGCCGTCGTCGCGCGGGTTGAGTGCGAAGCGGGTCACCGAGCGCTGGCCGAGCTCGTGGTCGCCGTAGAGCACGTCGATCGCGAAGCGGCGCGGCTCTTCGATCGCCTCGCGTGCATTGACGAACTCCGGGTCGGTCCGGTCGCGATACGTGCCCTGCCAGAACCCGACCTCGTCCGGAGCGATGTAGAGATCGCGCGACAGCGGTTCGAAATCCTCGAGCGGTGGATGAGGGTCACGTCCCGAATACGCTTCTCCTTGAAAGTGCCAGCCGTGCAGCACCGCGATGCCGTTGCCGACGTTGCGCACCGCGATTGCGAGGTACACCACCTCGTCGCTCGCCTCTGCGACACCCGAGTTCCCTGGGACGTGGAACCACTTGTTGTCCATGAAGCCGACCTTCTGCGGTGGGTCGTCCGGGCGCGACGGCATCAGCAGGGGCTGCAGGCCGGCGAGCAGCGACCGCTCGGTCGCACGAGCAGTCCGGGCCGCCGAACGCACGGAGAAGAACGTCGCCACCGCGAGCACGAGCGTCGCCGCCGCAGTGACGACCGCCGAGACCGCGACCCAGTCGGCGGCGAGGATCACGCGCGCAGCTCCTTCAGCGCCGGTCCGAGCGCCTGCTTGCCGTGCAGCACCGGCTCGAACAGGTCGCCACGAGCCGCGACGCGCTCCAACGCGACGGGCATCGAGAAGTCGCGCGGGCGCACGTCCTCGGTCAGCTCGCTCCACTCGAGCGGCGTCGACACCGGCGCGCCGGGCTTCGGCCGCACCGAGTACACCGACGCGATCGTCTTCCCGTGGCCGTTCTGCCGGTGGTCCAAGAGCACCCCGGCGCGCTTCTTCTTCAGCCACTCGGTCGTCACCTCGCCGGGATGATCACCCTCGAGGCGCCTCGAAAGCAACTCAGCGAACTCGTACGTCTCGTCGTAGGTCGAGCGTCTCGCGATCGGAACGAGGACGTGGATCCCGTCCGCGCCGCTCGTCTTCACATACGACTCGAGCCCGAGACCCTCCAGGGCGTCGTGCACGTAGTGTGCGACGCGCACGCACAACGCGTACGCGTCGGGCTCCTCCGGAGGATCGAGATCGAAGAGGACCCAGTCCGGCCGCTCGGGCTTGTCGACGCGCGAGTACCACGCATTCATGTCGATGCAGTGCATCTGCACCATCCAGAGGAGCGCCTCGCGCGAGTCGACGAGTGGGAAGTCGACGAGCCGCGACTCGCCCTTGCCGCCGCGCGGCCACGTGCGGAACTGGCGCGTCGGGATCCAGTCCGGAATGCCCTTCGGCGCCTGCTTCTGGAAGAACGACCCGCCCGGCAAGCCCTCGCGCCAGCGCTTCATCGTGAACGGCCGGTCGCGCAGGTGCGGGACGATCCAGTCGGCAACCTTGTCGTAGTAGTCGAAGAGGTCGCCCTTCGTGATCCCGTCGTCGGGAAACAGAACGCGGTCGGCAGAGCTGAGCTTGACCTCGGGCTTGCTCACAGCACGTCCATGATCGGGAAGCGCGCGTCCTTCGTCTCGCACGCACGCGCGAGCAGTGCCGCGCCGAGATCACCGGTGAAGAGCGAATAGCGATGGTCGCACTGCGCGAGCGCCGCATCGGCGAACGTCTGCGCGCGCTCGAGCCACAGCTCGTCGCCGGTGACGTCCCACGTCCGCAGCAGCGCGAAGCCGTTGCCCGCGGTGCCGTGACAAAGGCCTTGCCCCTTCTCGAGCGGACCGGTGCGCCACGTCAGCTCGGCGGCCGCCAGCAGCAGGTCCTCCGGGAGGAGGTCGCCCAGCGTCGCCACGATTCCGGGCGCGCCGTGGCACCACTGGACGCGGTCGGGCGCGCGACCGGGTGACGGCGGCCAGTTGACGGTGTCGCCGTCCCACACCGCGTGCGCGCGCAGCACCGGCTCGATCCGCGTGCGTAGCTCGTCGTCCGAGAGGAAGCCGCGCAGCGCGTGCACGTTTCCCGCGAACCCGTGCGCCGGGCCGAGGTACTGCACCTCCTTGCCGAGAATCGTCTGCGTCCAGAGCCCACCGCTCCGCTCCCACTCCTCCGTGAGGATCTCCGCCGACCGGCGCCACTCGAGGCCCGCGGCTTTCGCGGCGAGGATCGTTCCCGGCGAGCCCCAGAGAAGCTCCCAGGTCGGGTTGCGCTCGTTTGCATCGACGAGCTCCTGGAGCCGCACGTCGTCGGCGCGCGTGACTGCGAGGATCCCGGCGGCTCCGACGAGCAGTCCGGGGTCGGAAACGTCATCGGGCAGCTCGAGCTCGATCCCGGAGCCGAGCCGGCGCAGCCCCCACAGCGTCCCGGCCGCGCCGAGGTACAGCGTCAGCGCTTCGTCGCGCGTGACCTCGTCGTCGGCCGGATGGGCCGGCCACACGCCGTCGACGACAGCGGCTTCTGCATCGGCGACGATCTCGTCGACCGTCATGCGCGCACCGCCCACGTCACGTTCGCCCGCATCGCGAAGCGGTACGCGCCCTCCGGCAGCAGGTCGCCGAGCTCGGCAAGGACGGCGGCAGCATCCGCGCGCCGAGCGACCGCGCTGGTGGAGCTCGCGTACGCGAGCACGCCGACTCGATCCTGCACCTGCTCGTGCAGCACGGTCCCCGTCTGGAGTTCACCGAACGGCCCGCCCTGCATGGCCGCCTTCAGCTCACCGTCGGTGCGCGGCTCGCCCCCGGCCTCGTGCTCGACCTCACGGAAGCGCGCCGCGTACGGCTCTGGCAGCGGCTGGGGCTCGATGGTGTCGTTCCAGATCCAGGCGAACACGCCTCCGGGCCGCAGCACCCGCCCGATCTCGGCGACCGCATCGTCGTTCGCAAACCAATGGAACGCCGTCACAGCAAAGACGCCGTCGACGGAGGCATCCCGGAGCGGGATCGCCTCGGCGCTCCCGGCGAGACTCTCCGCGTCGGGAACGACGCGCTCGAGGATCGCGCGCATGCCGTCGAGCGGCTCGACCGCGACCACACGTGCGTACCGGCCGACCAGCACGCGCGTCAGCTTCCCCGTCCCCGCGCCGAGGTCGAGCACACCCGCGTCAGGCCCGAGCGGGAGATGGTCGAGCAGCGCGTCGGGATACGACGGTCGCGCCGACTCGTAGGCCTCGGCGGCGCGGTCGAAGCTGCGTGCCCGGTCGATCACGCACGCAGCGTACGGAATGCGTGCGCGTCGAGTTCGAGGCGGTAGTCGACCGGCTCGAGCAGCTCGATGATCCTGGAGCGCAACGCTGCCCGATCGCCGGGAGGCAGCGAGCCCATCGAGCTGGTCGAGACGAAGTAGGCGGCGATGCTGTCGCGGCTCGTTCTCCACTCGTGCCGGTGATGCATCTCCTCGAGAGGCGCGAACACGGAATCGGCGAAGCCGAGCTTCCACTCGCCGCTCTGCACCTTCGGCCCACCCGGAGGCGGAAGCCCCTCCCACGCGGCCGCGAGCACGGCTCTCAGTTCCTGCGGCAGCGCAGGCTCGAAGCCGAGCCAGTCGTTGAAGCTCACGGTCACCGTCCCGCCCGCGCGCAGGACGCGGGCGAGCTCGTTCACCGCCGCCTTGCTGTCGAACCAGTGGAACGCCTCCGCGACAAACGCCGCATCGACCGACGCGTCGTCGAGCGGGATTCGCTCGGCGCCGCCGGGCAGCACGTGCGCGCTCGGCACGTTTCGGGCGAGCACGGTGCGCATTCCCGCTAGCGGCTCGACGGCGTAGACATCTTCGAACCGATCGACGAGTAGCGAGGTCAGCTTGCCCGTACCGGCGGCAAGATCAAGGGCTGCCACACCGTCGATCCCGTCGAGCAGCTCGGGCGGCCAGGGCGGGCGACCGAGGTCGTAGTCCTCGGCGAGCGCGTCGAACGCGAGTCCCAGCGGATCAGCCAACGCCGGCCAGCAGGAAGGCCCTGTTCTCCTTCAGCATCTCGCGTGCGATCACGAGCCGCTGGATCTGGTTCGTGCCTTCGTAGATCTGCGTGATCTTCGCGTCGCGCATCATGCGCTCGACCGGGTACTCCTGCATGTAGCCGTA
>DATAUN010000108.1:0-4435 GCA_036268235.1 Gaiellaceae bacterium | reverse complement strand
CACAGGCGAGCACGGCCGCGAGAACGGCTGCGGTGAGTAGACCCCGACGCACCGAAAGGCATGGTCGCGCCGGTCGGAAGGAGCCGCCAGGTCCCCGCGGCCCATCTTCCTGCCGCGCGCGGCCTACGCGAGCGCCGAGGGGTGCACGAACGGGACGACCGGCTGCCAGCCGCCGCGCAGCACGCGAACGAGCGACGCAGGCGTCAGCACTTCGAGCCGTCCGGCGAAGCCGACGGGTGGGCCATAGCCGCCGTGCGCCCACGGACGGAGGGCGCCGCGAAAGACGAGCTGCGGCGCGCCGTCGCTCAGTACGAACGCGCCGTCCGGCAGGTCGGCCGGATCCGCGAGCGCCCGCGGCCCGTCGCGTTCCGCAGCCAGCTGGAGGTCGATCGCGTCGGCGCCCCCGAGCCCGAGCGTCTCGACGACGCGGTTGTAGTCCTCGCGGCGGCAGAGCGCGCAGGGACGGTGGCCCGCGGCGAGCGCGGTCGCGTCGTCCAGGAAGAAGAGCCCGGTGTACTTCCCCGGTCGCGGGACCGGGGTGCGGTACCAGCCGCGGTACTCGAGCCGGCAGGCGATCCAGCGGCGCGTGGCCTGGCGGCGCGCGATCCGCCCCGACGCATCGTGCAGGCAGCCGCGGTTTCCGTAGACGAGCCCGCGTTCGGGGGCGGCGACGACCTCTCCGAGCGGCGTCACGCGATTCTGCAGCGGCATGCGTGAAGGATCGCAGCCGGGCGCCGCGAACCCCCAAGCCAGGTACGGACGTTGCACAAGGGCGAACCGGCTCCGTCCGGTCGCACGGACAGGATTTCGAAGTGGACGCGCAGGTCGAAGGCACATTGACGGGTGAGGTCGGGCTGAGGTGCCAACTGACCCACCGACCAAGCGCAATGACTTGACGAGGGCCGCCGGCGAAGACCCGGCGGCCCTCGTTTTACCGACGCCTTACCTGCGCGCAACCGGTGCGTCACCGGTGCGGGGGAGAGTCACTCCATGAGGAGGCTCGCCGTACCCCTCGTCGCACTCTCGCTGCTGGCGTTCACCGGCGCCGCAGCCGGTTCGCGCAGCGGCCCGCCCGCGATTCCCACGATCCCGGGCAACTGGTCGCACGCCGAGATCAACGTCAAGATCAACCGCGCGCCGCACACGCTGATCCTCGACCGCGGCAGGATCACGCAGGCGTCCGACGGCCAGGTCACCCTGCGCGAGCTCGGGACGGCGACGACGATCCCGCTGTCCGCGGACACGATCATCGTGTTCCGTGGCGTGAGCATCGACGGGAGCCAGCTGCGCCGCGGCCTCTATGCGGAGACGATGAGGATCGACGGAGGCGCAGCCGTGCGCGTCCGCGAGACTCTCCGCCCATAATCCCAGGATCATGGCGGGGACGATTCTCCTCGTCGAAGACGAGCCCTCGGTCGGAGAGCTCGTCCGCGGCTACCTCCAACGCGACGGCTATCGCGTCATCTGGGTGCGCTCCGGCGAGGACTCGCTCGTCGAGCTCGACCGTCATCCGGTAAAGCTCGTCATCCTCGACATCGGGCTGCCCGGGATGGACGGCTTCGACGTCTGCCGCGCGATGCGCGCGCGCTCGCAGGTGCCGATCCTGATGCTGACCGCGCGCGACGAGGAGCCGGACCGCATCGTCGGCCTCGAGGTCGGCGCCGACGACTATCTGACGAAGCCGTTCTCGCCGCGCGAGCTCGTCGCGCGCATGAAGGCGATCTTCCGCCGCACCGAGCCGCAGGAGCGCCGCGAGCAGTTCGCGCTGGGCGACGTGACGCTCGATCGCGAGTCGCACGACGTCGCCGTCGACGGCAAGCCGGTCGAGCTGACGGCGAAGGAGTTCGACCTGTTGGCGTTCTTCATGGCGAACGCCGGCGTCGTCGTCTCGCGCGACCTCCTGCTCGACCGTGTGTGGGGCCAGGAGTACCCGGGCGGTACGCGCACCGTCGACGTGCATGTTGCGCAGCTGCGACGGAAGCTCGGGCGGCCGGAGCTGATCCGCACGCTGCGCGGCTCGGGCTACAAGGCGGTTCCGAAATAAGCAGCCTCCGGGTGCGCCTGTTCGCGGGGACGCTTGCAGCCCTCGCGCTCACGCTCGCGCTCACGATCGGCGTCGGCGCCTTGCTCACGCGGCGGCAGGTCGACAAGACGCAGGCTGTGCAGCTCGAGCGGAGCGCCGACACGCTCGCACAGCAGCGCCGGCAGAGCGTCAACTACAAGACCGAGAACCAGCTGTCCGGCCAGGTGCGGATCATGATCGAGCCGCGCGCAGCGTTCATCCGGCTGGTGCCGAACGTGAACAAGTCGTCGAACGGCCAGACCGAATACCAGGGCAAGAGCGAGCTCTACGCGTACCGCACATTGCCGTCCTACGGCCTGCTGATGCTGCGTCCTTCGTCGTCGCGCTCCGCCGCCTGGCGGCCGTTCCTCAGCGACCTGCTGCTCGCCGCACTCGCAGGTGTGATCTTTGCGGCGGTGGTGTCGTTCTTCCTCGCGCGCTCGGTCGTGCAGCCGGTACGCCGCGTCGTTGCGGCGACGCGCGCCCTCGCCGCCGACGAGCGGCACGAGCCGCTCGACGAAGAAGGGACGAGCGAGCTCTCTGCGCTCGCCGCTGCGTTCAACCGGATGGCCGAGCAGCTCGCCGCGTCGCGCGAGGCAGAACGCGCGTTCCTGCTCTCGGTGTCGCATGAGCTGAAGACGCCGCTGACCGCGATTCGCGGCTATGCCGAGGGGCTTGCCGAGGGTGTCTTCGACCCGGCGGACGCGGCGCGCACGATCGGCGTCGAGGCGCGTCGGCTCGAGCGGCTCGTTCGCGACCTGCTCGACCTGGCGCGGATGAACCGCAGCGAGTTCAGCGTGCGCGTCGAGCCGGTCGATCTGGCGCACGTCGCGCGAGAGGCGGTGGCGAGGCACGAGCAGTCGGCGCGCGACTTCGGCGTCGAGCTGATCGCGGAGGCGCACGAGTCGTGGGTCGAGGCGGATCTCGATCGCGCCCTGCAGGTTGCGTCGAACCTCGTCGAGAACGCGCTGCGCGAGACGCCGGCGGGCGGCACCGTCACGGTGATCGCGCGGGACGGCCTGCTCGTCGTCTCGGACACCGGCTCCGGCATCCCGCCGGACGACGTGTCCCGCGCGTTCGAGCGGTTCTACCTGTACGACAAGATCGGCAAGGACCGGCCCGTCGGCAGCGGCCTCGGTCTCGCGATCGTGAAGCAGCTCGCGACGGCGATGGGCGGCGACGTGCAGGTCACGAGCAGCGAAGCCGGGACGACCTTCACCGTCGCGCTGAATCGAGATTCAGGGCCGCAGGTGAGAGGTGTCGACCACCTCGAAGTCCGAGCCGTGGAGCCCGCCGAGCGCGTGTAGCTGGTCGTTCGACCAGTGCGGGTCGGGCGCCCCCGAGACGTACCAGGGGGAGCCGTTGTCGGCGAGGATGAGCCCGTACGTCTTCATCGCCTGCGCGACGAGCCGCGCCTGCGGCGGGAGGTGGGAGATGTCGACGCTCGCCTTGAGTCGCACCCGCAAGCCCATCGGCGGCAGCGACGGGTCGGTCGCGTCGCTCGCGTAGTGGCGGGCGGGGTAGACGTACGCCTTCCGTGTCCGCTCGGCGGTGAAGCGGAGCGCGTGGCGGATCGCGCCGGTCGATGCGTCACCTTGCCAGCGCGCGAGGCCCGGGAGGATCGGCAGGCCGGCCGCATCCGCCGACGTCCAGCCGGCGTGCCGCAGCTTGTTCGTCCGCAGGTCGAAGATCGCGCCCGAGCCGGCCGCCCAACCGGAGCCGCTCCGGTGCAGCGCGTAGAGCTCGTAGTCCTTGCAGGTGTCGGCGTCCACGATCAACGCGTGGCGATCTCCCTCGTTCGCGTGCGCGGGAGCTCCCTCGATCGGCACGCCGGCCGGGATGGGATACGGCCCCTTGTCGCTCTCGTCGGCGTAGTCGAACGAGACGCGCGACTTCGGCGTCTTCTTGCCGTGCACGACGACATAGGGGATGCCGATCATCGACCCGTCGTAGAGGCCGCTCCCGAAGTCCGCGTGAACACCGTTCGAGAGGCCGATCGACGCGATCAGCGTCCCCGAGTCCGCAGCGACTGGCAGCTTGTCGACGCGCTGGTTCCACACGCTCGTGGCCGGAAAGACGGGGCAGCCCGCGATCTTCGGCGGCGTCGAGCCGGTCGCGCCCGTGAGCGAGAACACGATCGCGCCGGCGGCGAGCAGAAGCCTCACGGTTGGAGCATGACAACCTGCCAGCCGGCTCCGTCGGGGAGTGCCGTGTACCGGTGGCGCTCGTGCAGGCGGTCGTCGCGGTGCCGCCAGAACTCGTAGGTGTCGGGAACGAGCCGGAAGCCGCCCCAGCGACCGGGCCGGGACGGCTCGGCCGGGAGCGCCTCGACCGCGGCCTCGAGCTCGGCACGCGAGCCGACCGGCTCGGACT
>DATAUN010000107.1:0-38074 GCA_036268235.1 Gaiellaceae bacterium | reverse complement strand
GCAGTACGACGAGGACGATCGTCTGTCCACGCTCGGAGCGGAGCTCGAGGCGGCGGCGGAGTAGGGATGCGGGAGACTGCACGGTGATAGGAGCTAAGAGCAGCCTTGAGCGCATTCTCTTTCGCGGGCATGCGCACATTCACTCGAAGGGGGTAGAACTGCACTGTGCGCACTGCCGAGCTCCGCACCTCCGACGGTCGTCTTGTCTGCGCGCGCTGCGCGCTCGCGACGAACCCGTGGACGCGGGCGCGCGGGCTGCTCGGGCGCGCGGAGCTCGCACCGGACGAAGGGATGTACTTCCGTCCCGCGGGGTCGATCCACATGTTCTTCATGCGGTTTGCGATCGATGCGGTGTTCTGCGACCGCGATCTGCAGGTGCTCGGCGTCGAGCGCGAGCTCAAGCCGTGGCGCACCGCGCGGCGCAAGGGCGCGAAGGTTGTGATCGAGCTGCCGGCCGGCGGCGCGGCTGGAATCGAGCCGGGCGACCGGCTCGTGCTCGACGGCGCGTGATCCGACGCGCCGCGCCGGTGCGTAAGGATCGGCGTGGCACCAATGGCGAGGTACGTCCTCTCACGGCTCGTTTCGAGCGTCGTTCTGTTCTTGGCGGTCACGCTCTTCGTCTTCGTGGCGTTCTTCGCGCTGCCGCGAACGAACGGCCGCCGGTCGGTACCGAGCGAGTACCGGATCCACGGCTCGCTCGGCGGTGCGTATGCCCACTACGTCTGGCGATTCGTCCGGCACGGCGACCTCGGCCGGTCCTATGCGAATCGCGAGGCGGTCACGACGCGGCTTCTGCGCGCGACTCCGGTCACGCTCTCGCTCGTCGTCGGCGGGCTCTTCGTCTGGCTGTTGATCGCGCTTCCGCTCGGCCTGCTCGCGGCGCTCCGGCCGCGGTCGCTGCTCGATCGAGCGTCGACGGTGTTCGTCCTCGTCGGCGTGTCCGCGCAGCCGCTGTGGTTCGGCCTCGTGCTGAGCTGGTTCTTCGGCCGCTACCTGAACGTCCTGCCGGCGCAGGGCTACTGCTCGATCGCGAACCTGTCGACGGGCTGCGACGGCCTGACGGGCTGGACAACGCATCTCTTGCTGCCGTGGTTCGCGTTCGGGTTCTTGAACGCGGCGTTTTTCACACTGCTGGTGCGCGGGCTTCTGCTCGAGCAGCTCGGTGAGGAGTACGTGCGCACCGCGCGCTCGAAGGGTGCGAGCGGCGTGCGGGTCGTGCGCTCGCATCTGCTGAAGAACGTCGCGTTGCCCCTCGTCACGATGCTCGGGCTGACCGCCGCCACGTCGCTCGCCGGCGTCATTTTCATCGAGTCGGCCTTCGACCTGCCGGGCCTCGGCGGGACGCTGCGCCAGGCGACCCTCCAGCGCGACCTGCCGATGACCGCCGGCAGCATTGTGTTCCTGGCGGTCGCGATCGTGCTGCTGAACCTGCTCGTCGACCTCGCCTACGGAGTGCTCGACCCGCGACTTCGCCTGACGTCGCAGGGAGCTTGAGCGGGAGCGACGGGACTCGAACCCGCGACCTCCGGCGTGACAGGCCGGCGTTCTAACCAGCTGAACTACGCCCCCGGTTAGGCGGGCAGTGTAGCCGGAGCGCCGTCTAGCCTCACGGGGTGACGAAGGTCGACTGGATCGCGCTTGCGATCGTCGCGCTGTCCGCGCTCGCCGGCCTTCGCCGCGGCCTGATCGCCACCGCATTCTCGCTCGGCGGGCTGGCCGCGGGCGCGGTGGTCGGCGCGCGGCTCGCGCCGCAGCTCCTGCACAACGGCTCCGCGTCGCCGTGGACGCCGGTCGCCGGCCTCGTCGGCGCGGTCGTCGGCGCGTCGCTCCTGTCGGGCATCGCGTCGATGATCGGCTCGTCCGCGCGCAAGGCGCTCTTCGTGCTGCCGCCGCTGCGCATGCTCGACACGCTCGGCGGGGTCGCCGCAGGCGCCGCGCTCGGGCTCGTCGTCGTCTGGGTCGCGGCTGCAGCGGCGCTCCAGATCCCCGACCAGCCGAAGCTCCGCAGCGACGTCCTCCAGTCGAAGCTCGTACGGCGCCTCAACCAGATCGCGCCGCCGCGCAGCGTGCTGCGCGCGTTCGCCCGCATCGACCCGCTCCCGTCGATCGCGGGACCGGCGCCGCCGACGACACCACCCGACACGCGCGTGCTCCAGTCGGCCGCCGTCGTCGCCGCGCGCCCGAGCGTCGTGCAGATCACCGACATCGCGTGCGGGCTCGGCGTCGAGGGGTCGGGCTGGGTCGCGCGGCCGCACATCGTCGTGACCGCCGCGCACGTGGTCGCAGGAGCGAAGGGCATCACCGCGGACGGCCACGCCGCTCAGGCGCTCGTCGTCGACCGCAAGGAAGACGTCGCCGTGCTGCGCGTGCCCGGCCTCGACGCGCCCGCCCTGCCGATCGCCGACCCGCACTCCGGCGACTCGGTCGCGATCCTCGGCTATCCCGAGGACGGCCCGTTCGACGCGCGGCCCGGCCGCATCGGCGCCACCGCGGATGTCCTCGACGCGGGCAACCTGCGCGAGGTGACCGCGATCAGCGGACTGATCCGCCACGGCAATTCGGGCGGGCCTGCCGTCAACGAGAACGGTGCGGTCGAGGCGACGATCTTCGCGGCGCGGATCGGGACCGAGGCCGGCTACGGGATCCCGGCCGCACCCGTGCGCGCCGACCTCGACCGCGCGCGCGGCCCGGTCTCGACCGGGTCGAGCTGCGGCTAGATCGTCCCGAGCAGCTCGAGCACGCCGAGCGGCCGCCGGAACGGCGCGACGACGTAGACGCCCGCCACCTGGTCGCGCGCGGCGGCGATGAGCTCGCGGGTCAGCTCGAGCCCGACCTCCTTCGCGCCCGCGCCCGCGGCGCGATAGCGCTCCTGCACGTGCTCGGGAACGACGATGCCCGGCGTCTCGTTGTGCACGCGCACCGCGAGCTCGAGCGACCGGATCGGCCACACGCCGAGGAGCAGCGGGATCGGCGAGCCGCCGATCCGCTCGAGGAACGACTCGAGGTATGAGAGGTCGAACAGGATCTGCGTCATCGCAAAGCGCGCGCCGGCATCGACCTTGCGCCGGAAACGGTCGGCCTCGAGGTCGAGGTCGTCGGCCGTCGGGTTCACCGCGACGCCGGGAAAGAACGACGTCGGCGCGTCGATCGCGCGGCCGTGGAAATCGGTGCCGGCGTTCAGCCGGGTCATCAGGTCGACGAGGCCGATCGCGTCGACGTCGTACACCGACCCGGTGCCCGGGTAGTCGCCCTGCTCCGGCGCGTCGCCCGTCACGGCGAGCACGTTGCGCACTCCTTCGGCGTGGGCGCCGAGCAGCAGCGACTCGAGCCCGGCGAGCGTCGAGTCGCGGGGCGTCAGATGCGGAATCACTTCGATCCCGGCGCGCCGCCGGATCGCGACCGACGCCATCAGCCCGCTCATGCGCGCGCGGGCGCGCGGGTTGTCGTTGACGTCGACGACGTGCGCGAGCCCGGACGCGGCGATCTTCTCCGCCGACTCGACGAGCCCGTCGGCGCTGCCGCCGAGCGGCGGGTCGAGCTGCACCGAGACGACGAACTCGCCGGCCTCGAGCAGCCGCTGGAGCTCGGCCGGCTGCTCGCCGGTGGCGAACGGGACGTCTGCGATCTCCTCACGCGCGCGCGCCGCAGGCCGCGCCGTCCGGTTCTCGTCGATCGCTGCGCGGATCGCCGCGATCTGCGCGGGCGTCGTCCCGCAGCAGCCGCCGATCACGCGTGCGCCCAACGCGCGCGCCCGCGCGGCGAACTCGCCGAAGTAGTCCGGCGTCGCGTGCGGGAACGCGAGCCGCGAGCCGGAGAACGTCGCGAGCCCCACGTTCGGCAGTGCCGCGAGGGCCGAGCCGTCCGCCGCCATCTCGGCGAGCGCCGCGAGCGCGGCCGCGGGGCCGCGGCCGTGGTTCGCGCCGAACGCGTCGACGCCGAGCGCGCGCAGTCGCTCCGCTGCGTCGCGGGCGCTGACGCCGCCCATCGTCACCGCATCGCTGTCGAAGCTCATCAGCGCGACGATCGGCAGCCCCGATACCGACCGCACCGCCTCGATCGCGACGACGAGCTCGTCGAGGTCGTAGAACGTCTCCAGCATCAGCACGTCCGCACCGCGTCCCTCGAGGATGAGCGCCTGCTCCGCGAACGGATCCGGTGCGTGCTCGCCGGCCGGCCCGATCGACCCGCCGATGAACACCTCGCGCCCGGTCACCTCACGCGCCTCCCGCGCGAGCTTCACCGCGGCCGAGTTGATCTGCTCGAACTGATCGTCCAGATAATGCTGCGCCAGCTTGCGCCGGTTGGCCCCGAACGAGTTCGTCTCGATCAGCTCCGCGCCCGCGTTGATGAAGCTCACGTGCGCCGACACGACCGCCTCCGGCGCGCGCAGGTTCGCCTCCTCGGGCGCACGCAGGCCCTGCACCGCAGCCGCGAGGACCACGCCCATGCCGCCGTCGGCCACGATCGGCGGGCCATCGCGGAGCCGATCGGCGAAGGTTCCGGGCACTGGCGGGAGCGTAGTCAAGTGACCCGGTGAACCACCGATTCAGTGATGGATCAAGCGAGCTCTTTCATGCAGACTGCAATCAGTCGCCGATTGGGCCCGATGCGGCGGGGCCTTTCGGGAGACGGACTCGGAATGGAAGACGGCGCCCGGCAGCGGCGCCGTTTTTCTTTCTTCAGCGCAGGCGGATGCGCGTCACGTAGTTCACCCAGCCGCCGGAGCCGGTGACGCGCAGCGACACGCCGCCGCCGTGTGTCGCACGCCAGCTGATCTCGCGGCCGGCCTTCGTCACCGCGGTCGACGTGTTGCCGATTGCGAGGTGCACGGAGGACGGCGTGAATGCGAAGTCGACGCGCGCAGTCGCGCCGCGGTCGAGTACGGCCGTCTTCGCTGACGCGGTGAACGGCGCGCCGCAGTGCGCGCCCCAGCACCACGAGACGACGGACAGTGGGAGGCGCGCCGAGCCCGTGTCGAGGTACGCCTTCGGCGGGCTCGCGACCGCGAGTGCGAGCGCAACAAGGACGCCGATCATGCGCGCAGGCTAGCCCCTATAGCAGACGAAGAAGGACTTTGGGACTCCGCGAAAAAGTCGTTCCTCTTCGGCTAATCCTGATGTAGAGTCAGCGCGTCAGAGGGTGAGCCGGATTCATGTGGTGCCGGCTCGTGCGTTTCGGTTGTTCCCCCCGTCAACGCTGCGTCAGCCGGAGGTCGTGCTCAGGTGCTCACTGTCGACATTGCTCTTCCCGACGTCGAGGAACTTCAGAAGCTCGTCGCGACGGGACAGGAAAAGGGCTTCCTCACCTACGACGAGATCGTCAAGGGGATCGAGGAGATCGAGCTCACGAAGGAGCAGGTCGAGGACTTCACGACGTACCTGATCGATCACGGCGTCGAGCTCGTCGAAGGCGAGGAGCACAAGCGCCTGCCGCACGAGCAGCCGCTCGTCGAGGAAGAGGTCAAGACTCCGAAGCTCGACCTGACCGTCGAGCCGTCGCTCGACTCGCTGCGGCTCTACCTGCGCGAGATCGGGAAGGTGCCGCTGCTCACCGCCGACCAGGAGGTCTATCTGGCGAAGCGGATCGAGCGTGGCGACATGGGCGCGAAGACGCAGATGATCGAGGCGAACCTCCGCCTGGTCGTCTCGATCGCGAAGGGCTACCTCGGCCGCGGGCTTTCCTTCCTCGACCTGATTCAGGAGGGGTCGCTCGGCCTGATCCGCGCCGTCGAGAAGTTCGACTACCGCAAGGGCTACAAGTTCTCCACGTACGCGACCTGGTGGATCCGCCAGGCGGTGACGCGCGCGATCGCCGACAAGGCGCGCACGATCCGCATCCCGGTGCACATGGTCGAGAAGCTGAACAAGGTCGTGCACATCGAGCGCCAGCTCGTGCAGCGCCTCGGCCGTGAGCCTCGTCCCGAAGAAATTGCGGAAGAGCTCGAGATAACGACCGAAGAGGTGCGCGAGATCCTCCGCATGGCGCAGCACCCCGTCTCGCTCGAGAAGCCGATCGGCGAAGAGGAAGACTCGGAGCTCGGTGACTTCGTCGAGGACGAGAACACGGAGACGCCCGACGAGGCTGCGTCGCTCACGCTTCGCCGCTCCGACATCGAGAACGCGCTCAACGCGCTACCCGAGCGCGAGCGCCAGGTGATCGAGCTGCGGTTCGGCCTCACCGGCGGGCAGCCGTGCACGCTCGAAGAGGTCGGCAAGGCGTTCGGCGTCACGCGCGAGCGCATCCGCCAGATCGAGAACAACACGCTGAAGAAGCTCGAAGGCCTCCCTGAGGCGCAAGCTCTTCGCGACTGCGTGTAGCGCTCTACGCGACCTGCGTCGCGGGCGGACGGGCGTCGCCCGGGACGCGGTGGAAGATCGGCGGGGTCGAGAGCGCGCTCACGACTCGCAGGTCGTCGAGCCCACGCACCTTCTTCGCGGAGAACGGTAGGACGAACTTCCCGCGCGCGTCGATCGAGTAGGTGACGCTCGTCACCACGCCGGGCTTGACGCGGTAGTGCACCTTCCCGAAGCTCACCGTCGTCGCCTGTCCGTTCCGCGGCAGCGAGAGCTCGAACCTCAGCACACCGCGCACGCGGCCGGTTGCATCCGGCCAGATCGAAAGCGTCCCGGAGCGGGCCAGCCAGCCGTCCGAGTAGCGGCCCGACTCGAGCAATGAGAGGCGCGGCGTCTCGGGGCCGGTCCACAGCAGCCAGCTACCGGCGCTCGCGACGGGCTGCTCGTTCGCGAGCTCGACCGTCGCTGCGTAGGCCTGCACGAGCACCGACGAGCCGACGCCGACGAGCGTCCCGTCCGCGGCGACGTGCACGACCGGGTCCGGGTAGACGTCGGTCGGCTGGGCGTCGCCGAGCCGCGCTTCGTGCGTGATGCTGCGGTTCCAGTACATCTCCTCGATCGCGTGGTCGGACGGCGAGCCGAGCGTCTGGAGCAGCGTCACGTCGCGGAGACCCGTCGCATCGATCCACGACGGGTTGTTCGGGAGGTACGAGTAGCGGATCGATTGCGCGTTGCTCGCATCGTTCACCGACGCACCGACCGACGCGAGCACCGCGAAGGCGATCGCGGCACCGACGGCAATGCGCGTCCCGCCCCAGCGGGTCACGAGCACGGCGCCGATCGCGGCGAGCGCGACGAGCGCCGCGACGACGAGCGAGCCGTTCGCGGTGCCGACGATTCGCTCGAGGCGGAAGACGGCAGAGAGGAACGGCGAGTCGGTCTTGCCGGTCGCTGCCGCGTAGCCCGAGAGCGGCACGCGCGCCGCGAGAAGGAGCAGCAGTGCCGACAGAGCGGCAACCGGGATGCGCCCGGGCCGGCCGTGCTTCGCGTAGAGGCCGTACGCGACCGGGACGAGGGGCAGCAGGGTGAAGAGGTAGCGCTCCTGGAAGCGCGGCGAGCCGTTCGACGCGTAGAGCGCCGCCTCGAGCAGGAGGCCGGCGGCGAGCACGGCGGCGAACGCGGCGAATGCCGTCTCCGTCCGTCCGCGCGGGCGTGCAAGCGCGACGAGCGCGCCGGGCACGAGCACGACGCCGGCGGCCAGCGCGAGCAGGAAGAGGTCGACGCTTGCCCAGTGCAGCAGCTGGGTGCTGACGTGCAGGTGCGCGACGCGCGAGTAGTAGCCGAGGACATGCGACGGCCCCGCGGCAAGCGCGGCGAGCACCGGCACGACGAAGACGACGAGCGTCAGCCGCTGCGTGCGAAGCACGCGGCGCCGGTCGAGCGCGACGGCGGCGACGAGATACGCGGCCGGAAGCACGACGTACTGGACGCGAGCGAACGTCGCGAGCCCGGCCAGCACGAGGAACACGATCTGGCCGCGGCGCGACGGCCGGTCGAGCGCGACGACCGCCGCCGCCACCGCCCCGAGCACGAACGGGTAGGCGACCGGGTCGGAGAGCGTGTACGACGAGTACACGAGGTCGGGAATCGCGACCGCGAAGACGGCGCAGGCGAGCGCGTAGCGCGTCGAGAGCGAGAGCCGCCGGGCGAGCAGGTAGACCGGAACTGCTGCAACAGACATCAGGAACGCGTTCTCGAGCTGCGTCAGCCGGTAGGCGGCCTCCGGCGAGAAGAGCGCCTGGAGCGGTGCGGCGAAGATCGGGGCGAGGAGCGCGGGGAAGTGCGCCGGCGCGCCGCGCACGGCGGGCGCATGGCCACTCCCGAGCGCTCGCGCAATCGAGGTGTAGATGTACTCGTCGGGGAAGTAGCGCGGCACCGGATGCGCAGCGGCCGCGACGATGCGCGCCGCGAAGGAGCCGACGACGACGAGCGTCAGCCCGACGCGCGCGGTCAGGCCGCGCGCAAGCGAGAGCGGCCGGGCGACCGGCGCAAGGGCAGACTCGAGTGCCACCCTGGTGCTATCGGCAGGGGCCGGCTAGGTCTTGACCCGCGCTGCCGGCACGAACAGACGGCAGTGTGGGCACTTGAAGCCGCGGTAGCGTTCAGCGCTGCCGGCGATCAGGCTGGCGCTGAACGGCTTCTTGCAATGAGGGCAGCGAACCTCGACGGTTCCGCCGGGTTCTTCGCCCTGGGACACGTAACCCAGGCTACCTGCGGGGTGTCACGCGAGCGCGATCGACTCGATCCGCACGTCGTCGCGCGGGCGGTCGCCCGGGCCGGTGTCGACCTGGGCGATCGTGTTGACGACGTCCATCCCGCCGGTCACGTGCCCGAAGACGGTGTGCTTCCCGTCCAGCCAGGGACATGCGTCCGCCGTGACGATGAAGAACTGCGAGCCATTCGTGTTCGGGCCGGCGTTCGCCATCGCGAGGGCGCCGCGCTCCATCGGGTGGTCGTTGAACTCGTCCTCGAACTGGTACCCGGGCCCGCCTGAGCCGGTGCCGGTCGGGTCGCCGCCCTGGATCATGAAGTCCTCGATGATCCGGTGGAAGATGACGCCGTCGTAGAACCCGTCGGCGGCCAGCTTCTTGAAGTTCTCGACGGTCTTCGGGGCGTCCTCGTCGAAGAGCTCGAGCTCGATCGTGCCGTGGTTGGTCTGCATGGTGGCGTTGGTCATTCCGGCAGGTTAGGGGTTTCCGCCAAGATAAGGAGCTCCGACACTCGTGCAGGAGGCTTTGTTATGGCATTGCAGATCGGCGACACCGCTCCCGACTTCGAAGCGGACACCACGGAGGGGCGGATCCGGTTCCACGACTGGATCGGCGACTCGTGGGCCGTGCTCTTCTCCCACCCCAAGGACTTCACGCCCATCTGCACGACCGAGCTCGGCTACATGGCATCGATCAAGCCCGAGTTCGACCGGCGCGGCGTCAAGATCATCGGGCTGTCCGTCGACCCGACCGATCGCCACGCCGAGTGGGCGAAGGACATCGAGGAGACGCAGGGCACCGCGCCCAACTACCCGATCATCGGCGATCACGACTTCGCCGTCGCGAAGGCGTACGGGATGCTCGCGAACGACACGTCGGGCGACCCGCTGTCGCGTACGCCGGCCGACAACCAGACCGTGCGCAACGTGTTCGTGATCGGGCCGGACAAGAAGGTCAAGCTGATCCTCATCTATCCGATGACGACCGGCCGCAACTTCGACGAGGTGCTGCGCGTGATCGACTCGCTCCAGCTGACCGCGAAGCACAAGGTTGCGACGCCCGCGCAGTGGCAGCAGGGCGACAACGTGATCATCTCCGGGTCCGTGTCCGACGACGATGCGAAGGAGATCTTCGGCGAGTGGGAATCTCCGCGGCCGTACATCCGCATCGTCCCGCAACCCAAGTAGACGTTTGACAGCGGTTCACGGCCACCGCATGATCGGTCGGCCGTGAACCGCTGGCTCCTCAATACGTTCACCACCTGGGAGCTCGGGATCGTCGTCGTGGGCGGGTTCATCCTGTTCGCGCTCGTCGGCCTGTTCGTCTTCGAGCAGATCGCACCAGGCATGCGCAAGGGCGAGGTCAACGACGTCACCGGCGTCATCCTCGGCGTCCTTGCCGCGATCTACGGGATCGTGCTCGCGTTCGTGATCGTCTCGCTCTACGACGACTTCCGCCAGACGAAGGGCGACATCCGCACCGAGGCGAGTGCCGTCGCGATGGTCTACCAGGACTCACGCGGGTTCTCTCCTCCGGTCGCCGCGGCGATCAAGCAGCACATCGGCGACTACATCGTCACGGTCCGCGGCGAGGAGTGGAACGACCTGAGGCATGGGCAGGAGAGCGAACGCGCCTGGAACGAACTGGACTCGCTCTATCGCGTGCTGCAGAGCTACCAGCCGCGCACGCTGAGTCAGAAGTACTTCTACGGGGAGGTCGTGAACCGCGTGAACAACCTGATGGCGGCGCGGCGCGAACGACTGAACGACGCGGAAGAGGGGATCCCGCCGACCTTCGAGGTGCTGCTGGTCGGCGGCGCAGTGCTGATGCTGACCTTCACGTTCCTCTTCGGTGTGCGCGACTTCCGCGTCCATGCAGCGATGGCGATTTCGGTCGCAGCGTTGATCGGGTTCAACCTGCTCGTCGCCCTCGTGCTCGACTTCCCGTTCTCGGGCCAGGTCAGCGTGTCGAGCTCGCCGTTCACGCAGGGCGCGCTCATCGTCTTCGCGCAGGGCAAGTAGCGGCGTGGACCGCTGGCTGCTCAACACGCTTCCGACCTGGGCGATCGTGATCGTGGTCGTCGGCGGTGCAGTCGTCATCGCGGTCGGCGGCTTCCTGCTCATGAGGCGCTTCGTTCCGAGCCTCGCCGGCAACGCCGACAGCCGCAGTCTCTCGAGTGCGTTCGGCATGGCAACCGGGCTCTTCAGCTTCGTGCTCGCATTCACGATCGGACAGCTCTATACGAACTTCACGCGCGCGACAGCAGACGCGAAGAACGAGGCGGCGATCGTCGCGCAGGTGATGCGCACGAGCGACGGCTTGCCGAATCTGCGCAAGACGATGCGCGCCGACGCGATCGACTACGCGGTCGAGGTGCGCAGGCACGAGTGGAAGGCGATGCAAAACGGTAAGTCGACGGCCCGCGCCTGGGACGACATCGGCGCCATGTACGGCGTCGTCGAGTCGCATCGAGTGTCCGACGGCTCCAACCCGTACTACTCGCAGGTGCTGCAGCGCCTGAACGACCTCGTGGTCGCGCGGCGGACGCGGTTAGACGACGCGAACATCGCCCTGCCGACCGTCTTCCAGGTGATGCTGCTGCTCGGCGCGTGCCTCGCGCTCTCGACGACCTTCTACTTCAAGCCGTTCGGCGAACGGATCCAGATCGTGATGATCGGCGCTGCCGCCGTGCTGGTCGGGACGGCGATGCTTGTCGCGCTGATGCTCGACTTCCCGTACTCGGGATCGATCGCCGTCTCGAGCGCGCCGTTCAACACGCAGGCGCTGCTGCTGCTCGCGAACCTCTAGGTCTTCGGCGCGGCGCACGGCCGCAGCGCGGACGCCGCCTGCGAGGACGACTGCACGACGTTCGTCAGCACGCTCTCCATCGCGCGCGGCTGCAGGCCGATCAGCGAGCCGAAGGGGCGATCGAGCTCGGCGATCGCGCCGACCATCGAGACGAGCAGCAGCAGGGACGCGACGAGCGCCGCCGTCAGGTGCGCGGGGTTGTCCCAGTAGCGCAGCGAGAGCAGGAAGACGACGATCCCGATCCCGAGCAGCACGACGAACCAGAGCGGCGTCGGTAGCTCAGGTCGGCTGTCCTCGAGCATCAGCTGGCGCGCCGTGCCTCGTTGCAGGTTCGCGTCGAAGAGCGTCGACACCGTCAGGTCCGTCGGGTGCGCTGAGACGGCGTCCTGGACGAGCTGGCCGAGCTGCCGCGTGCGCGCGAAGACGACTTGCGAGCCGTCGCCCTTCGATTTGCGGAGGACCGGCCATTCGAGCGCGATCTTCTCGCGCGCATAGCAAACGATGTCGTGGCGGAGCTCGTCGCGCGTCGTCGCGGGCAGCACGCCGGCGGACTTGTACATGTCGTTCAGCGCCGTCGCCTCCTGGTTCGAGTCGTTGATGGCGGCGGTGTAGTGCGAGGACGCGAACAGCACGAGGATCGCGAGCAGGATCCCGTAGACGATCCCGATCAGCGCGTCGACCGCGCCGAAGTCGAACGGAGGCTCGAGGCGCGTGTAGCGGAGAACCAGAAAGCAGGCGCCGACCGCGACGAGGCTGACCGCGAGCGCGATCAGCATGTAGAAGAGGCCCGACCCGACGGCAAGCACGCGGGCGGGACCTTACCGGCCTCTTCCGACGGCGCTAGGATCGGCGCGTGGGCCAGGTGGAGGGCGAAGCGCAGCCGCAGCGCAGGCGCTGGGCGCCCTGGCTCTTCCTGCTGCCGGTCGCGGCGATCGTCTATCCGCCGCTCTACGACCGGGTGAGCCCGACTATCGCGGGCGTGCCGTTCTTCGTCTGGTACCAGCTCGTCGTCGTGGTCTTCGGCGGCGTCGTCACCGGGGTTGTCTACCTGCTGCGCGGCGGGGAGCGCGCCGCGTGATCGTCGCGGCGATCGAGACGACGCAGGCGATCGTGATCGGCATCGCGTTCGCCGCGATCACGGTGATCGGCCTATCTGCGGGGCGCTGGCGCAAGGCCGACCTGCACGACCTCGACGAGTGGGCGCTCGGCGGCCGCCAGTTCGGCGGCGTGCTGACGTGGTTCCTGCAGGGCGGCAGCGTCTACACGACCTATTCCTTCGTCGCGGTGCCGGCGCTCGTCTTCGGCGCGGGCGCGATCGGCTTCTTCGCGCTGCCGTACCTCGTCATCACCTACCTCGTCGCGTTCCTCGTCGTTCCGCGCCTCTGGCAGCTCGCGCACGACCGCGGTTATGTCACGCCCGCCGACTTCGTTCGCGATCGCTTCCAGAGCAGGACGCTCGCGGCCGCCGTCACGCTCACGGGGATCGTCGCGACGATGCCGTACGTCGCGCTCCAGGTGTACGGGATCGAGATCTGCATGGCGCAGATCGGGCTGCCGGTGCAGGCGTCGCTGTGGACGGCGTTCGCGCTGCTCGCGGTGATCACGTACCTGAGCGGCCTGCGCTCGGCGACGCTGATCGCCGTCGTCAAGGATGTCCTGATCTGGGTGACGGTGATCGTCGCCGTCATCTACGTGCCGCTTCATCTCGGCGGGTATCACCATGCGTTCTCGCAGGTGCCGGCCTCGAAGCTGCTGCTGCCGCACAGGCTCGACGGCGACTACGTGACGCTCGCGATCGGGAGCGGGCTCGCGCTGTTCCTCTACCCGCACACGCTGACCGGCGCGCTCGCGTCGAAGAGCCGGTTCGTCGTCCAGCGCAACAGCATCTTCCTGCCGGTGTACACCGTGATGCTCGGCCTGCTCGCGATCCTCGGCTATCTCGCAGTCGCGGCCGGCGTCCACCCGAGCGCGCACTACGGCAACAACGCGGCAGTGCCGGCGCTCCTCGACAAGGTCTTCCCGCCGTGGTTCGCGGGCTTCGGGCTCGCGTCGATCGCGATCGGCGCGCTCGTCCCGGCGGCGATGATGGCGATCGCCGCCGCGAATCTGTTCGCGCGCAACGTCTGGCGCGAGCTGCGACCGGAGACGAGCCCGCGGACGCAGACGCAGGTGTCGAAGATCGCGGCGCTCTTCGTCAAGTTCGGCGCGGTCGGCTTCGTGCTCGCGGTGCCGACGACCTACGTCGTCAACTTCCAGCTCGCCGCAGGCGTCTGGATCCTCCAGACGCTGCCTGCGATCTTCCTCGGCCTGCTCTGGCGACGGCTGCCGGCGCGGGCAGTGCTCGCAGGCTGGGTGGTCGGCACCGCGTACGGCACCTACCTGCTCGTGCGGGTCGGGTTCGACTCGTCGAGCGCGTCCTTCGGGCTCGGCTCGCATCACACGGAGCTCTTCATGGGAATCCCCGCGCTGGCCGCGAACCTGCTCGTCGCCTGCGGCGTCATGCTCGTCCTGCGTCTGCGAGGGAAAGAATCCTTGCAGGCGATTGCAACGTCTTGACATAGGATTGTCGGGTGGCCGGCAAGCTCGCAGACGTCGCCAAGCAGGCCGGAGTCAGCGAGGCGACGGTCAGCCGGGTGCTGAACGGTCGGCCCGGCATCTCCGACGCCACGCGTGCTGCGGTGCTGACGGCGCTGGACGTCATCGGCTACGAGCGGCCCACGCACCTGCGCGGCCGCCGCGCCCGGATGGTCGGGCTGATCGTGCCGGAGCTCCAGAACCCGATCTTCCCGGCGCTCGCGGAGGTCGTCGCAAGCGGTCTCGCGCAGCTCGGCTTCAACGCGGTGCTCTGCACGCGCGACCGGGGCCGGTCGGAAGCGGAGTACGTGGAGATGCTGCTCGAGCGCCAGGTCTCCGGGATGATCTTCGCGGGCGGCGACTACGCCGAGGCCGACGCGCCGCACGAGCACTACGCCCGGCTGCGCCAGCTGCGGCTGCCGGTCGTGCTCGTCAACGCGGCCGCCGACCACCTTGACTTCCCGCGCGTCTCGACCGACGACGCGGTCGCGATGGAGCAGGCCTACTCGCACCTCGCCTACCTCGGCCACGAGCGGATCGGTCTGATCCTCGGCCCGGCGGACCACGTCCCTTCGCGCCGCAAGCTCGCCGCCTTCGAAGCCGTGTCGAGGCGGGCGGGGTCCGAGCTCGCCGACGAGTTCGTCGAGCGCACGCGCTTCTCGCTCGAGGGCGGCCACGCCGCCGCCGCCAAGCTGATCGCGCGCGGTGTGACGGGAATCGTCTGCGCCTCCGACCCGCTTGCGCTCGGCGCGATCCGCGCCGCCCGCCGAGCCGGCCTCACGGTCCCTGCCGATCTCTCTGTCGTCGGCTTCGACGACTCGACGTTCATGATCTGCACCGACCCGCCGCTCACGACCGTCCGCCAGCCGATCGAGGCGATCGGCCGCGCAGCGGTGGACATGCTCGCCGGGCAGATCGAGGGCTCGCTCGTCTCGGACGAGGAGCTCTTCTTCGAGCCCGAGATCGTGGCCCGCGGCTCGACCGCGAACGCCCCGGTCGCCGCTCTACCCGCCTAGAAACAGACCGCGAAATCCCGCGTCTTGCGCAATTTTGTCGCAAGAAGTCGGAAACTTGCGAATTGTCGTCATGTTCTTGCAATCCAATGTCGATTGTGTCAACGTCGTCGCCGACGTGACGCAAGTCGAGATCGCCCCGGTTGACGCACCCTCCGAGCCCGAGTCCCTCCCGGGCTCGGAGGGCGTCAACCGCTCGGAACGGCCCTGGTGGCGCGATGCCGTCGTCTACCAGGTCTACGTCCGCAGCTTCGCCGACGCGAACGGCGACGGAACGGGCGATCTCGCCGGCGTCCGCTCCCAGCTCTCGTACCTCCGCGACCTCGGCGTCGACGCGCTCTGGTTCAACCCCTGGTATCCGTCGCCGTTCGCGGACAACGGTTACGACATCGTCGACTACCGCGCGATCGACCCGTCCTTCGGGACGCTCGGGGAGGCAGAGCAGCTGATCGCCGAGGCGCGCGAGCTGGGGATCCGCACGATCGTCGACGTCGTCCCGAACCACGTGTCGAACGAGCATCCGTGGTTCCGGGAGGCGCTGGCCGCAGGCCCGGGCTCGCCCGAGCGCGAACGCTTCTGGTTCCGGCCCGGCCGCGGCGACGACGGCGCGACGCCGCCCAACGGCTGGCAGTCGATCTTCGGCGGCTCCGCCTGGACGCGTCTCGAGGACGGCGAGTGGTACCTCCATCTCTTTGCGCCGGAGCAGCCCGACCTGAACTGGACGCATCCCGACGTGTGGGCGGAGCACGAGGACGTGCTGCGCTTCTGGTTCGATCGCGGTGTCGCGGGCGTGCGCATCGACTCCGCCGCGTTGCTCGTCAAGGACCCGGAGCTCGGCGAGGAGACGCCGGAGCCGGGGCCGGGCGAGCACCCGTTCATGGACCGCGACGAGCTGCATGAGATCTACCGCGGCTGGCGCGCGATCGCGAACAGCTACGACGAGGCACGCGTGCTCGTCGGCGAGATCTGGCTGCCGGATGCGGAGCGGCTTGCCCGCTACCTGCGCCCCGACGAGTTGCACACCGCCTTCAACTTCGACTTCCTCTCGTGTCCGTGGGAGCGGCCGCGGCTGCAGGCGTCGATCGAGTCGGCACTTGCCGTGCACGCGCCCGTCGACGCACCGACGACATGGGTGATCTCGAACCACGACGTCACGCGCCCCGTGACGCGCTACGGCCGCGACGACACCTCGTTCTCGTTCGAGACCAAGCGCGCGGGAACACCGACCGATCTCGCGCGCGGCACGCGCCGCGCACGCGCGGCCGCGCTGCTCTCGATGGCGCTCCCGGGCTCGATGTACGTCTACCAAGGCGAGGAGCTCGGCCTGCCCGAGGTCGAGGACATCCCCGCGGATCGCCGCCAGGACCCGATGTGGATTCGCTCGGGCGGCGTCGACCCGGGCCGCGACGGTTGCCGCGTGCCGCTGCCCTGGGCGGGCGACACGCCGCCCTACGGCTTCAGCGGCGACGGCTCCGGGACGCCGTGGCTCGACCAGCCCGCGGACTGGGCTCCCCTGACCGTCGCCGCGCAGAGCGAGGACCCGGCCTCGATGCTCAATCTCTACCGCGCCGGCCTCCGGCTGCGCCGCACCGCGCCCTGGGGCGCCGACGCAGAGCTTCGTTTCATCCCGTCAACCGACGCTGTCCTCGCCTTTGCCCGTGGCGAGCAGTTCACGTGCGTCGTCAACTTCGGCCCGGACCCGGTCGAACTTCCGCCCGGCGCCGACGTCCTCATCTCTAGTAACGACCTCGAAGGAGGTGCGCTTCCGCTGGACACGACGGCCTGGCTGCGCCAGCCGTCAGATCACGCCCCCAGTTTCGCCCCACCCGGAACCCAAGATCGGACAGGAAAGGAAGGACGATGAAGTCCATTCGCACGGTCACGGCCGCTCTGGTCGCCGTCGGCCTCTTGGCGGCGTGCGCAACCGCAGCGGCAGTCGCCTCGTCGACGAAGACGGTCACGATCAGCGTGGTGTCCCTGATCCCGGGGAGCACGAAGGCCGCGGTCAATCAGTTCAACGCGCAAGTAACCGAGTTCGAGAAGGCAAACCCCGGCATCAAGGTGCAGCCGGTCCAGTATCAGTGGACCGCTCCTACGTTCGCCGCCAAGCTCGCCGCCGGGACGCTCCCGACGGTGTTCGAGGTGCCGTTCACCGACGCCCGCTCGCTGGGTGACGCCGGGCAGCTCGCCGACATCACGTCACTCGTGAAGGCGCTCCCGTACTACTCGAAGTTCAACAAGGCGGTGCTCGCCGAAGCGACCGACTCGAAGGGGCAGATCATTGCGCTCCCCAAGGGTGCGTACGCGCAGGCGCTTCACTACAACCGCCAGCTCTTCACGCAGGCCGGGCTCAATCCGAACAAGCCGCCGACGACGTGGGCGCAGGTCGAGACCGACTCGCTGGCGATCTCGCAGAAGACCGGCAAGCCGGGCTACGTCGAGATGGCGAAGGACGACAACACCGCCGGTTGGATCCTGACCACGCTCGTCTACTCGCTCGGCGGACGGATGGAGACGGGTCGCGGCACCAGCGCGAAGGCAACGCTGGACAACCCGCAGACGGTGGCGGCGCTGAACCTCCTGCACCACATGCGCTGGACCGACAACTCGATGGGCTCCAACTTCGACTACGGCTGGAGTGACATCAACCAGGCGTTCGCAGCGGGCCAGGTCGGTATGTACGTCAGCGGTTCGGACGTCTACACCAACCTCGTGCAGGCGTACAACGTCAACCCGTCGACCTACGGCCTCGCTCCGATCCCGCTGGCGAAGAACAAGAACGCCGGCGTGCTCGGCGGCGGCACCCTCGCAGTCGTGAAGCCGAACGTCAACGCCGCGCAGAAGGCGGCGGCGGTGAAGTGGATGGACTTCTTCTACGAGGAGCCGCTCGTCTCGAAGGCGCAGGCGATCCGGAACGCAGAGACGCTGGCCGCGAACAAGCAGCCGATCGGCGTGCCGGCGCTGCCGCTGTTCGACAAGGCGCAGTCGGATCTCTCGAACACGTGGATCAAGCCGTACATCAACGTGCCGATCTCGCAGATGAAGCCGTTCCTCACGGGCATCTACAACGAGAACGTCGTCCCTGAGCCCGAGGCCTCCACGCAGAGCGTGTACCACGCGCTCGATGCGGTCGTCGAATCGGTGCTCACGAACAAGAACACGGATATTCCGTCGATGCTCCAGCAGGCGAACACCGAGGCACAGCAGGCGATCTCGAGCGGTAGCTAGCTCGGAGGCGCAGTAGGGTCGGCGGCGGCGGCTTGGACCGCCGCCGCCGACCAACTAAACGATGGACGCAAACACGATCAGCGAGATCGAACTGGAGGGCGCGGCGATTGCCGCGCAGAAGGGCTACCGACAGCCGCGCCGGACCCCGCTCACCTGGGTGCGCCGGGGCGGCCTCTCGAATCTGCTGTTCCTGGCCCCGATGCTCTTCGCGTTCGGCGCGTTCTCGTGGTACCCGATCGTGCGCACGGGGATCATGGCGTTCCAGCACACGAACCTCGTGCAGGCGCCGACCTGGGTCGGCTGGGCGAACTTCAGCGCGGTCTGGCACGACCCGCAGTTTCCAATCGCCGTGAAGAACACCGCGTACTTCGCGTTGCTCGCGCTCGTCTTCGGGTACCCGATCCCGCTCGTCGCCGCGGTCCTGATGAGCGAGGTGCGCAAGCGGCGCGGGCTCTACAGCGCGCTGGCGTACCTGCCTGTCGTGATCCCGCCGGTCGTCGCGGTGCTCCTCTGGAAGTTCTTCTACGACGCCGACGCAGCGGGCGTCTTCAACACGATCCTCGGCTGGGTGCACCTTGGGCCGTACCCGTGGCTGCAATCAGAGTCGTGGGCGATGCCGTCGCTCGTGCTCGAGTCGACGTGGGCGAACGCGGGTGCGACGGTGATCATCTACCTCGCGGCGCTCACGGGAGTGAACCCCGATCTCTACGAGGCGGCGTCGGTCGATGGCGCGAACATCCGGCAGAAGGTGTGGCACGTCACGCTGCCGCAGTTGCGTGGCGTCCTGCTCGTGACGCTGATCCTGCAGCTGATCGGGACGGCGCAGGTGTTCCTCGAGCCGTACCTCTTCACCTCGGGCGGGCCGGCGAACCACACCCTCACCGTGCTGCTCTTGATCTACAACTACGCCTTCGGCAACTCGCTCGGCGGCGACTACGGCAAGGCGACGGCGCTGAGCCTGATGCTTGCCGGGTTCCTCGCCATCTTCTCGCTCATCTACCTGCGCGCGACCCGCGGCTGGAGTACCGAATGAACAGCGAAGAGCGGCCTGCCGCGCTGATCTCCCCGGCCGAGTGGCAGCGGCCGACGGTGCGGTTCAGCGTCGGCGCCCTGCACATAGCGCTCCTCGTGCTTCTTGTCGTCGTCGGGCTCGGGCCGCTGGTCTGGCTTGCCAAGTCGGCGATCACGCCGACGAACGACACGATCGCGAACCCGATGGGGCTCTTTTCACACGGCTTCGCGTGGAGCAACCTCAGCTACGCATGGTCGAACGTCGACGTCGCGCGCTACTTCTGGAACACGATCGTGATCGCGATCGGATCGTGGGCGTCGCAGCTCTTTGTCGCGACGACCGCCGGCTTCGCGCTATCGGTCCTGCGCCCGAAGTACGCGAAGGCGATCACCGGCCTGCTGCTGACGACGCTCTTCGTGCCCGGCGTCGTACTGCTCGTGCCGCTCTACATCGAGATCGTCAGGCCGCCGATCGTGCACCACACACTGATCGACACGTACTGGGCGATCTGGCTGCCGGCCGGGGCGAGCGCGTTCAACGTCGTGATCGTGAAGCGGTTCTTCGACAACCTGCCGCGCGAGATCTTCGAGGCGGCGCGGATCGACGGCGCCGGCCCGTTCATGCTCTTCTGGAAGATCGTGCTGCCGATGTCGAGGCCGATCCTCGGCGTCGTCTCGATCTTCGCCGTGCTCGCGTCGTGGAAGGACTTTCTCTGGCCGTTGCTCGTGCTCACCGACCCGAGCAAGCAGCCGCTGTCGGTAAGGCTTCCGAGCATCGAAGGACAGACCGAGCTCGGGGTGTTCCTCGCCGCGATGTTCATCGCGTGTCTCGTTCCGGTCGCGGGCTTCCTCATCTTCCAGCGTTCGTTCCTGCGCGGCTCGGGCCTGAGCGGCGCGGTCAAAGGTTGAGGTTGCTTTCCACCCGACCTTCCGCTTAAGTCGGAAGGAGTCGTCTGGCTGGACGACGTCGCACTCAGGGAGAGGCAACCGGGGCAATGAAGGTAGGCAGAAGGTGGCGCAGCCGCTGCGTCGCATTGATCGTCGTCGCGTTCGTCGTCGCCTCGCTCGGCGGCACGGTGGGCGCCGGCGCAGCCTCGCGTCCGGCGAAGATCGACATCACGGCGCAGCGCATCTCGGCGAACACGATCGCCGGCGGCGCGACCGAGCTCCTCGTCACCATCTCGAACCTTGCGCGTGCCGGCGGCGCGGCGGCTGCATCTCCTTCGGTCACGATCTCCGGCCCCACGGGCTTCGCGTACGACGGCGCCACCAACCTCGATCGCGTCCCCGGCTTCGGCGGCGTCGGCACGCCGGGTGCACGCCTCTCCTGTCGCGGGTCGGGCGGCGCCGTCACCTGCACCTACGGCGGCTCGCTCGCGGCAGGCGGCGTGGTGACGATGCTCGTCCGCTTCAAGACGCCGGCCTCCGCGAAGGCAGGCGGGCGCGGCGTCTTCCGCGTCGTCGGCGGTGGCTCAGCCGCGGGGCGCGGCGCCAGCGCCGCGGTCGGGATCGTCGCGGGCCCCGGCTCGCCGGCTCTGTACGCGGAGATCCAGCCTGCAGGCATCGTCCGGACCGACCGGCCGAGCAGCGAGCTCATCCAGGTGCTGAACACGGGCTCGACGCCCGCCACATCCGTCCAGCTCGCCGATCTGCTCCCGGCGAACCTCGTCGGCAGCTGGAGCGCCGCCGGCGCCGGCTGGACGTGCACGGGCGCACAGACCTCGCCGCCGTCGTGCGCGAACTCCCGCCCGATCCGTCCCGGAGAGTTCGCGCCGCCGCTGCGCATCTCGTTCGCGCTCGATCAGGCGCGTGTCGAGGCGATGCAGCTGCCGATCGGCGGCAAGGCGACGGTCAACGACTGGTCGGTGGCCGTCACGTCGACCGGCGGCGTGCGCACGTTCACGGTGCAGTCGCCGGCGGAGCTGGCGATCATGCCGCCGCCGGGCGCGCTGCTGATGGCGACCGCCGTCGCGAAGCGCGGGCTCCAGGAGCTCCTTCCCGGCGACGAGGTCACGATCGACGCGAAGCTGAGCAACATCGGCGGCGCCCCCACCGACGGCCCGATCGGGCTCGGCGGCTCGATTCCGGCCGGCACGAGCATCGTGCGGGTGGGAGCCGGCGGGGCGTGGCAGTGCCAGGGCGGCGAAGCGCCGTCCACGACGCCGCAGAGCTTCACCTGCGTCGCGAACGACCCGAGGCCCGTCGCCGTCCGCGGTGCGGTCGCGGTTCCGATCGTGCTCAAGGTCGACGTCGACGCGAAGCCCGGCCCCGGGTCGTTCGAGCTCAGCGGCGTTGCGAAGAACACGATCGCGGGTGCGCGCCCGAGGTCGACGGCCCTCCAGCTCCTGATCCTCGAGGGGAACAAGGGCTTCCCCGCGCTGACGCTCCTGCGGCCGACGGGCAAGCACGGCGCCTTCCGGCCCGTCACCGACGGTGCGCCTGCGAAGCTGATCTCGGGGCTGCCGTTCACCGAGCGGCTCGACGTGCGGAACGCCGGCGGCGCGTCGATCAACCCGGGTGAGACGGCGACGCTCGAGCAGACGCTCGGCGGCGGCGCGACGATCAAGTCGATCCAGAATGCGCCCGGCTGGAGCTGCACCGGAGCGACGAGCCTCACCTGCAGTGTCTCGTTCACGGCCGCGCTCGCGCCCGCGGCCGGCATGGTCGGGCCGACGATCGTCATCGATGCCGGTGCGGCGACGAAGGCAGAGCGCAGCTGGCCGGCGACGATCCGGCTCACCGGTTCGACTGCGCCGACTGCGTCGAAGCTGCCGGTGCTCGTCACGGTCACGCACGGCGAGTACCACCTGATCCCGGACTTCACGAACATCCACGTGCCGACCGCGGGCGGGACCGGCGCGTTCGGCCTGAGTGTCCGCAACACGGGAGACATCGCGACAACCGGCCCCGTCGTGCTCGCCGTGCATTTGCCGCACGGCGTGCGCCTCGCGTCACTCGTCGAGGCCGGTTGGTCGTGCGACACAGCGGCGACGAGCGCGCGCTGCACGTCGGCCGGGCCTCTGCAGGCGGGCCATCGCCTGCCGCACCTGAAGCTCAACGTCTCGTTTGCGCGCGGCACCGAGCTGAAGACGCTCTCGCTCGAAGCGCGCGCGACCGTCGGCTCGCGGACGGCGCCCAAGTCGGCGCGTGCCGCGATCCAGGTCGAGCCGCGCCACACGCTGCGCGCGGTCATCAAGGAGCCCGACAAGGTCGCGTTCGCCGACCAGCCGCTCGTCAAGGCGAACGAGAAGCTGAAGCCGACCGTGCTGACGCTCGAGGGCGACGGCAGCGGCGGCAGCGGCATCGGGCTCCACTACCGGTGGACGCAGCGCAGCGGCCCTTCGGTCACCTGGCTCGGGCCGCGCAACGAGGCCGACGTCCGCTTCAGCACGCCGCAGGTCACGAAGTCGACGCCTGTTGAGTTCGCGCTGACGGTGAACGACGGCAGCGCGAGCTCGACCGACACCGTCCGCATCAAGATCGTCCCGCTGCCGTCCGGCTCGAGCGGCTTCACGATCCGCGACGCGCATCCGAAGGCCGAGAAGCCGAACGGCCCGCTGCGCGAGAAGCGCAGGCTCCCGAAGCCGGCCGAGAAGCTGAAGAAGACGACCAAGAAGGCGCCGAGGGTCCCGGCGGCCTCGAGCACGGCGACGGACACGACGACGACGACCGCGACGACGACCGATGAGACGACGACGGGCGAGACGACGACCGGCGAGACGACGACGAGCGGTCCCTCGCTGCCGCCGATCTTCTGCCAGCTCGTTCGCGATGCGGTCAACTCGAGCGGTTCGTTCAACGGCACCGTCGGCGGCATCTCGTTCGGGTTCGAGAGCATCCACGTCAGCGGCAGCGACGACTGCTCGGCCGACACGAAGGTCAGCTTCTCCGGCTCGACGTTCGGCACCAGCTCGCTGAAGGCGACGGGTGTCGACGGCTCGATCTCCGCCAGCGGGCTCACGATCACCGCGGGCACGCTGACCGGCCCCGAGGCGTGGCGCTCGCCGACGTTCACGCTCGGCGGCGCCGGCCTCTCGATTCCGTTCGACGCCGGCACGGTCTCGCTGAACGGGACGATCAAGGCGGACGGCTTTGCGTTCGTCCCGCTTCCGAGCGGCTGGAGCGGGTCGACGACCGTCGCGTTCCAGGCCGGCGGAAGTGGCGGGACGAGCGTCTCGGTCGACACGACTGCGACCGGGCCGACGAGCGACGCCAGCCCCGACTCTCCGGCGCCGACTGCCGAGATCCAGGGTGCTGTCTCGAGCGACGGCACGTTCTCCCTGTCGGTCGACGTGCAGCAGATCGTGCAGCTCGCCGGGTCGCCCGTGAACCTCTCGGGCTCCGTCAAGCGCGAGTCGCCCGACGGCGCGATCACCGCGTCGTTCGAAGGCTCGATCACGAAGCCGATCACGATCGTCAAGGGCCTCGACATCAACACGCTGACGGTGAAGATGGAGCCGACCGACACGTCGCTCGGCCTCACCGGCTCCGGTCAGCTCGCGCTCAGCACGCCGAACGGCACCGCAGCCGTCGACGTCAAGCTCGCCTACGACAACCCGAAGAACTGGTCGCTGACCGCGACGGGCGCCGGCGACGCGACGTGGAGCCCGCTGCCCGGCCTGACGATCGCCGCGAAGGACTTCAGTGGTGCGATCGTCGCCAAGGACGACACGTACGACTTGACGCTGAAGGTCGCGCCGTCCGCCGACTGGAAGCCGAGCTCGAGCGTCACCATCTCCAACCTCGAGCTGACGCTCTCCAACACGTGCGACGACACCGGCGCGGCGTGCCCGACGAGTGCCGACGTCTTCCTGAACCTGAAGGGCGACGTCGCGTTCGCGCTGCCGGTGATCGGAACCGTGAACACGACCCTGGCCGGCACGCTCGCCCTGCCGACCGGCGAGTTCAGCGTCAAGGCGAGCCTGGCGCAGCCGCTCTCGATCGCGGCGGGCATCCAGATCACGAACGCGAGCGTCCTGATCCAGCGCGGCATGAGCGCGCCGAGCGAGGACCCGAGCGCCGAGACGAACGACTCCGGCGACTTCCGCGTCGACCTCGAAGGCGCCGTCAGCGTCCCCGGCATCGGCCAGCTGCCGACTGTCCACGCGTCCTTCGGGAACCAGGGCTGGGCGATCGCAGTCCCGCTCGGCGGGTTCTCGCTTCCGGGCGGCAGCGGCGACGGGTCGACGCTCGGCAACGCGGTCGTCGGCTGGGCGTCGTACGCAACGAAGCTCGACGTCGTCGACCCGGTCACGAAGGCCGTCACCAAGATCGACCTGCCGGCGAACGCCTTCAAGCTCACCGGCACGTTCAGCACGCCGTCGTGGATGCGCACGACGCTCGGCCTCTCGAGCGACATCAACGGCCGCGCGACGGGGGTGTTCGATCCGGACCACGACACCTACTCGCTGCGCATGGACTTTGCCGTCCCGGGTCAGCCGTACCTCTACGGGAACGCGAACTCGAAGTCGAACGTGCGGCTCAACTCGACCTACTTCGAGATCGCGCGCACCGGCGGCGACTTCAACGTCGCGCTCGGCGGTGCAGCGACGATGAACGTCGCAGGCGGCGGCGGCACCGCGGCGAGCAGCATCGACCTCGGTGTTGCGCTCTCGTACTCGATCACGTCGCAGACGGTCGCCGGAACGCTCTCCTTCTCGAGCGCGGCCGGCTGGACGAACGCGTTCGGCGTCCAGCAGCTGAAGCTCTTCGACCTCGCCGTCGCGTTCACGTTCAACATCCCGTCGCTCACGCCCGGCGTCGGCTTCGGGGCGTCCGCGCAGCTGCCGTCGCTCTGGCAGTCGAAGCTCGGCATCCAGAACAACGCGAAGACACTGCTCGTCGCGAACATCTCCGTCACCAATCCCTGCCTCGCGATCCAGGTCGACGATCCGACGAACACGGGCCAGACCGTGCTCAGCCTCGGCAGCGGCGCCGTGACCGCGAGTGCGTTCGACGTCGAGGTCGCGCCGACGGGCTGCACGGTCGGGCAGTTCGTCTACCAGCCCGGCGTCTCGCTCAACTTCGCCGGCACGATTGCCGGCGTCTCCGTCGCGGTCAAGGCGACGGTGCTGCTCAATCCGTTCTCGTTCACGGCGTCGGCCGACATCGGCGAGTTCACGGTGGCGGGGCTGACCGTGAAGAAGACGCACATCGACGTCGCGCTCTCGACGAGTGCGTTCAACGTGAACTTCTCGGGCGGGGTGAGCGTCGGCGGCACCGACGTCGACATCTCGGGCGGCGTCAACAAGTCCGGCGGCGTGTTGATCACCAACTTCACCGGGACGCTCAACCAGTTGAACCTCGGCAGCGGAGCTGTCACCGCGAACAAGCTCGCGGTGACGATTCACACCGAGACCGGCGCCGGCAAGAACAACGCGAAGTTCACGATGTCGGGCGCGGTCACGATCCTCACTGCGAGCGCCAACGGCAACTTCACGCTCTCGATCCAGAACGGGCAGCTGAACCAGCTCGTCGCGGACATCAACGCGAACGTCGTTCTCGGCGGTAGCGCGGGCCTCGCGCTGAACGGCACGTTCCACGTGAACTACCAGCAGAATCAACCGTTCTCGCTCACTGCGAATGTTGCCGCCACCTTCGCCGGGCAGTCGCTCGCGAATGTCTCCGTCAACCTGCAGCCGAGCTTCCTGCAGATCAACGCGAGCTTCAGCATCGGCTCCGTCTTCAGCGCACAGCTTCAGGGCGCCGCGTACTACGGGACGGTGCCGAAGGGCACCACGATCACGATCCCGGACGGCGCGACCGTCGCGGCGCAGACCGGCGACTTCCTGCTCTCCGCCAAGGACGTGACGCTGTCGCTCGCCGGCTTCACCGGCAAGGCGAGCGTGTATCTCGCCAAAGCGGGCGGCGTGACCCAGGGCGGCCTCAGCGGCTCACTCCAGATTCTCGGCACCGGCACAGGGAACAGCGTCAACATCGCCGGCACCTTCCAGAGCGGCGGCAACTTCACCCTCAACGGGTCGGCGAACCTGAATCTCGCCGGGTTCACCGCCAACACTGCGGTGACGGTGGCCAAGACCGGATCGAACGTCAGCGTCTCGGGCAAGGCGGCAATGACCGTGCTCGGCTCGAGCGCAACGCTCGCCGGCGACTTCAACTACACCGGCGGCCAGTTCCGCTACCGGATGAGCGCGGTCGTCAGCATCAACGCAGGCGGCTACAACCTGAGCAACAGCACGGTCAAGTTCAGCAACTACCCCGAGGACGCCGGTCTGTCGGCGCAGGTGTCGTTCTCGCCGGGCGGCATCGTCTCGGTGAACGGCAAGCTGAACATCGACGCGAGCGGCGGCTTCTTCCTCAGCGTCAACACGTCGTTGAATCTCCGCGTCACGACGGTGAACGCCACCGTGACGTTCACCGCCGGACCGCAACAGCGCTGTACGCCGGTGTACACGTACATCACCTTCCCGTTCGGTCTGCGTATCCCGATTCCGACCGGTGTCTCGTGCGGGACGGTGAACGTTCCGCCGACGCTGACCGCGGCGGCGACCGTCGGCTCTTCGGGCTTCTCGTTCGGCGTGAACGTGACGATCTCCGGCAACGGCTCGTTCAGCGCGACGGCACGCACGCCGGTGACCGGTGAGTCCACCGGCACGACCCCGACGATCTCGCTCCTCGTCGTGCGCGGCTACGCGTACTTCTCCTACCACATGCAGCTCACGATCCAGTCGGGCTCGCCGTACCTGGCCGTCGACGGCGCCGGCAGCGCGGGGATCAAGTACCAGCACTGGGAGGTGAGCGGCTGGCCCTGGGATTGGGGCTGGTCGGGCTGGAAGGACGGCCCGTCGCTCTCCGCGTCGATTCGGACGAACCCGTTCCAGGCGTGCGGCTACGCGAACCTGTTCGGCAAGGACGTCGGCGGCTGCATCAGCTGACGACCCGCGTGCCTGTCGCCTTGAAGCTCGCGTAGGCAAGCCGGCCCGGCTCGAGCTGAAGCCGGGCGCGTGACTCGGTGGTGATCTCCGCGCTCACGGGCCCGATCGTCAGCCGTACGCGGTTACCCAGCTCGGCAACGGTTCGGATCGGCGCGTAGATCACGTTCAGCGCCGAATCGTGCGGCGGTGTCGCGGAGACCGTGATGTCCCAGGGGTAGACGGCGAGCACGACGCTGCCCGAAGCGTCGTCGGCGGTCGCGAGGAGCGTCCCGTCGTCGAGGCGCACGCGCGTCGTTCCGTTATGCGCGGCCTCGGTGACGCCGCGCAGCAGGTTCGCACCGGTGAACGACGCGACGAACGAGTCGCGCGGCGAGGCGACGAGCTCGTTCGGCGGTCCGAGCTGACGCAGCTGGCCGTCGACGAGCACGCCGACCGTGTCCGCGAGCGCGGCGGCGTCCTCGAAGTCGTGCGTCACGAGCAGGACAGGGATGCCGAGACCGGTGAGCAGCTCGGCGAGCTCGGAGCGGACCGTCGTGCGCGTATGCGCATCGAGTGCTGAGAGTGGCTCGTCGAGCAGCAGCACCTCCGGCTCGCGGGCGAGCGCGCGAGCGAGTGCGACGCGCTGCTTCTCGCCGCCGGAGAGCTCGCCCGGCCGTGCGTCGGCGAGGTGCGCAATGCGAAAGCGCTCGAGGTACTCGTCGGCGCGCTGCCTCCGCGCGTACTCGACATTCCCGCGCACAGTGAGGTGCGGGAAGAGCGCGTAGTCCTGGAAGACGAGCCCGACGCGCCGCCGGTCGGGTGGCAGATCGACGCCGCGCTCCGCGTCGAGCCACGCCTCCTCGCCGATCGCGATCCGGCCGCCGGTCGGTCGCGCCAGGCCGGCCACCGCGCGCAGCACCGTCGTCTTGCCGGCGCCGGACGGCCCGACGAGCGCAACGGTCCCGCCGACCTCGAGCGTCAGCTCGAGCGCGAAAGACCGAAGAGGGACGTGGAGGCGATCGAGGGTGAGCGTTGCCATGAGAGGGCAGTGTGCAGGGCGGCGAGCAGGACGATGCTGAAGATGACGAGGACGCCGCTCATCGCGAGCGTCGCAGTGAAGTTGACGTCGAACTCGGCGTAGATCGCGAGCGGGAAGGTCTGCGTGACCTTCTCGAGGCTGCCGGCGAACATGATCGTCGCGCCGAACTCGCCCAGGCCGCGCGCGAACGACAGGGCGAGACCGGCGATCAGGCCGCTGCGGGCGAGCGGCAGCACGACCCGGAAGAACGTGCGCGCGGGACCGGCGCCGAGCGTTCGTGACGCGGCGGTGAGGTTCGGGTCGGTCGCTTCGAACGCGGCGATCGCCTGGCGAACGTAGAGCGGGCTCGCGACGTAGGCGACGGCGATCGTCACTGCGCTCTGCGTGAAGGGCAGCTGGATCCCGAGCGCGCTCAGGCTCGAGCCGAGCAGGCCCGCGCGCCCGAACGCGGCGAGCAGCCCGATGCCCGCGACGGCCGGCGGCAGCACGAGCGGCAGCTCGACGAGCGCGATCGCGAGCGAGCGCCCGCGGAAGCGCCGAGTCGCGATCAGGTAGGCGGCGGGCGTCCCGAAGACGAGGATCAGGAGCTGCGCGAGCAGGCTCGTCTTCAGGCTGACGATGGCGGCGTCCTTCACAACGGGGTTCGAGAGCTGGCCGACGAGCCGACCGGGCGTCGTGTGCGCGAAGATCGCGACGACCGGCAGCAGCAGGAAGACGAGCGTGACGACCGCTGCGAAGACGTAGAGAAAGGCGAGCGCGCTGCGGCGCATCCCGTCTACTTCTTCTTCGGTGCGGGTGGTGCCTTCACGCGGGGCAAGAATCCGTACGAGAGCATCTTCGCCTGACCGGCCTTGCTGAGAACGAGGTTGACGAACGCCTGCGCCGCCGTCTTGTTGCCCGAGGAGCTGACAACGCAGATCCCGTACTGCACCTTCGGCTGCGCCCACGCCGGCACCTTGATCACGGCCACCTGGCCCGGCACGGTCTTCGCGTCGGTCGAGTACACGAAGCCGGCGTCGGCCTCGTCGAGCGCGACCTTCGACAGCACCTCGCGCACGTCGGTCTCCTGGCTGACGACGTTCTTCAGCACGGCGGAGGACAGGTTCATGTTCTTCAGGATCTGAAGCGTGTAGCTCCCGACCGGGACGCCCGAGCCGGCGATGTCGAGCTTGATGCCGGGCTTCGTCAGGTCGTAGATGCTGTGGATGTTCTGCGGGTTCGACTTCGGCACGACGATCACGAGCGTGTTGCGCGTGAAGACGACGGGCTTCGAGCAGCGACCCTTCTGGTACAGCGCCGTCGGCAGCGTCATGTTGGCGGACGCGAACACGTCGGCCGGCGCGCCTTGCAGGATCTGCGCTTCGAGCGTGTTGGAGCCGGCGAACGAGTACGTCTCGGACGAGTCGACCTTCGGGAAGACGTCGATGAGCGACGCAGCCGCGTAGACCTTCAAGCCGGAGTCGGCGGTGGCCTGAGCGCGCGCGGCGAAGGTCGCGAGCAGCGCGGCGATCGCAAGCAGCATGGCGAATGTGCGGTTCATGGCTCCCCTCAGCTCTGGATCATCACGTTGGTCGACTTGACGATCGCGGTCGTCGCCATGCCGTTTCTCAGTCCGAGCTCCTCGACCGCGTCGCGCGTGACGATCGCGACGAGGCGCATCGGCTCGTTCACCACCAGCTCGACCTGGGCCATCAGGCCGTCGACCTTCACGTCCGTGACGACGCCGTGGAAGCGGTTCCGCGCGCTGATGTGCGCGCCGCCGCCGTCGCCGCGTACGCGGTCGATCTCGGCGGCCGAGACGAAACGCCGGTTCGACGCGTCGCGCTGCACGGTGATGCGGCCCGCCTTGTCCCAGCGGCGCAGCGTGTCGAGGCTGATCCCCAGCGCCGACGCGGCTTCGCTCGCGGTGTAGGTCTGCTTCGGCATCAGCTCTCGTAGACGTCCAGCACGGTTGTCACCTGATCGGCCGTGAGCGCAGGGCCGAACGCGGCGCCGACCACCGGTTTGCCGACGAGCTGCGCGACGGCGCTCACCTGCTGCGCCTCGTTCGCCGAGATCTGCGCGAGCGCGGTCCGGAAGCGCGGTGTCTGCACGTTCTCGAGCACGCCGAGGTAGGCGCCGAGCGCGACCGTCGTCAGCGTCCACGCGAGCTTCGCGATCGAGTCGTCGGAGGCGTAGCTCCCGGCCGGATAGGCGAAGTTGATGTCGCCGGCTGTCGCGGGTGTCTGGCCGGCGCCGGTGAAGACCGACGCGAGCCCGTTGTAGTGCGCGGTGTCGTCCGCGTGCAGCTGTTTGAGCAGCGTGGTCGTTGCGCTGCTTGCCTTGCTGCTCGCGAGAGCCTGCGTTGCGAAGTCCAGCTTCAGAAGCTCGGTCGCGATCACGAGGCGAAGCGACGCGAGGTCGGCGTCGGGAGCCGCGGCGGACGCGACGGCCGCAAGGGAGCCGGCGCCGGTGAGCAGCGCGCCCGAGGCGACGCCTCGACGCAGGAGTTGGGCTCGGTTCATGGCTGAAGGTATACCGGATCGCGCCTAGGCAATTCCATGGCACCGCGCCGGATAGGATCGCGGCATGCCACATATCGATCTCCCCGAAGGCGTTCCCGGGATCGTCAGCGCGTTCCAGTTCCGCCCCGAGACGGCGGTACCGCTGAATGCGCTCGCCGAGACGCTGCTCGTCTCCGACAACAGCCTCTCGCGTGGCGACCGCGAGCTGATCGCCGCGTACGTCTCGAATCTGAACGAGTGCGTGTTCTGCCAGGCGTCGCACAGCGCGTTCGCGGCGGCGCAGCTCGAGGGCGGGATGGACCTCGTCGAGCAGGTGAAGCGCGACCCGGCGAGTGCGCCGATCAGCGACAAGCTCCGTGCGTTGCTCGCCATCGCGGCGAAGGTTCAGGCCGACGGCCGCACCGTCACCGAGGCGGACGTGGCCGCGGCGCGTGACCAGGGCGCCACGGATGTCGAGATCCACGACACGGTGCTGATCGCCGCAGCGTTCTGCATGTTCAACCGCTACGTCGACGGGCTCGCGACGTGGGCGCCCGAGCAGCCGGAGGTGTACGCGCAGATCGCGCAGCGCATCGTCTCCGACGGCTACATCGGCGTAGCCGGCTAGGCGGTGGGCGCGCTGGGCATTGCCGCCGCCGAGTATGCGGAGCGGCGCCAACGGCTGCTCGAGCGCGCCCGTCGCGACGGCGCGGGCGGCGTCGTGCTCTTCGGGCCGGACTACATCCGCTACTTCACCGGCTTCTGGTTTCTCTCGAACGAGCGGCCGATCGTCTACGTCGAAAGCGTCGGCGGCGAGTCGGCGATCTTCGTGCCGGAGTTCGAGGTCGCGCGCACGCGCGCGGAGACGGCGTTCGGGCGGATCGAGTCGTATCCCGAGTATCCGGGTCCGGATCACCCGATGCGGATCCTCGCGCGCGTCGTCGCCGACCTCGGCCTGACGGGGAAGATCGCCGTCGACCAGGACGGCTATCCGGGCATTCTCGGCTACTCCGGGCCGGCGCTCAGCGACGTGACAGGCGCCGAGGTGGTTCCTGTCGCCGACACGATCGAGCACATGATGGCGCGCAAGAGCGCGGCCGAGATCGAGCTCATCCGTGAGAGCGGGCGTTGGTGCGCGCATGCGCATCGCCTGCTGCAGGAGTACTCGCGCGTCGGCGCCACCGAGGCGGAGGCGAGTCTCCGCGCGGGCGCCGAGACGACGCTCGCGATGCTCGAGGCGCTTCCCGGACTGCCGCAGCTCGGCTCGAACGACGGTGCGAAGGCCGGGTACCGCGGCCAGATCGGGCGGCGCAGCGCATGGGCGCACGCGATCGCGCACAAGATCCAGTTTCAGCCCGGCGACATGCTCGTCACCGAGACCGGCGCGCCGGTGTGGGGCTACAACGCCGAGCTCGAGCGCGGAATGGTGATCGGCCCGCCGAGCGACGAGCAGCGCCGGATGTTCGAGCACACGGTGGCGGCACAGCAGGTCGCCTTCGACGCATTTCGCCCGGGCGTCACGTGCGCCGACGTCGATGCAGCCGTGCTGCGCTACTTCGAGGAGAACGACCTGCTCCCGTACTGGCGCCAGCACACCGGCCACGCGATCGGGCTACGCAACCACGAGGCGCCGTTCCTCGACGTCGGCGATCCGACGCCGGTCGAGCCCGGGATGGTGTTCACGATCGAGCCCGGCCTCTACGACGACGAGCTCGGCGGCTTTCGCCATTCGGACACGGTCGTCGTCACCGAGGACGGGATCGACATCCTCACCGAGTATCCGCGCGACCTCGAGAGCCTCACGCTTCCGGCGTGACGTTTTTCTCTGCGTGAGCAGGGAACGCACGTCGCCGAGACCCAAACGAGGAGGTGTCGGCGATGCCGGGCAAGCGTGCGAACGTGAAGAACGAGAAGCAGTACGAGGCGCTCAAGGACAAGGGAATGTCGAAGGAGCGCGCGGCGAAGATCGCCAACTCGCCGGGAGCCTCGAAGCGCGGAGGCGAGCACTCGCACTCGGGCTCGTCCCGCTCGTCCTCGTCGCAGGGCGGGACGACCGCGCAGAAGAAGGCCGCCGGCCGCAAGGGCGGCAAGGCGACCGCGCGCAAGAGCTCCTAGCTCACCGGGTTGGCTGACGCGCCGGCCGCGTGCCGGCCGAGGTGGCCTTCGAGTTGCCAGAGCACATCGAGGTGCTGGCTCGCCCAGAGCAGCTCGAGCGCAGGCGAGATCGTCGCGCGGTCGCCGGTCGCGACGGTCTCGCGCACGCACTCGAGCAGACGCCGGCGGCCGTCGCCGTCGCGGGTGTGGGGAGGCGGAACGCTGGTGGCGTGAACCAACGAGTCGCCGAGCGTCACGTACCAGGTGCGAAGGGCCTGCACCTCGGCGTCGAGGTTCACCGCGCAGCGCTCCAGCCGTGCGCCGTTGCCCGCGAGCTCGCTCAGCGACTGCGCGGCACGCCGGACACGCTCGGCGCCGGCGACGAGCGTCGTGATGCTCTCGCGGCTCTCGGGCTGCGTCGAGCGCTCCGAGAGGTACTGCCGGAACGCGTCGTCGAGGCGATGGGCGGCGGCCGCCGCCGCGCTCGCGGCGCCGTCTTCGCTCGCGCCATCGACGAGTCGGCGCTCCGCGGCGACGACATAGTCCGCATTCCGCGCGTACGCGAACGCAAGGTTCTGGCGCAGCAGCGCCGCCGCGCCCCGCGGCCAGAAGAGGATGCCGACGACGAGGCTGATCGCGAAGCCGATCGCGACGTCCTCGATCCGCACGAGCCCGACGCGCCAACCGGTCGGCTGGATCAGGTTGAAGAGGACGAACAGCACGACGGTGAATCCCGCCTGACCGGCCGCGAACGAGATCGCCCGCGGGGCGTACGACGCGAGGAGGATGGCAAGCGGCAGGACCACCCAGAACACTGCGTGGTGGGTTCCGATCGCGAGCACGAGCGCGGCGCCGGCGACGATCCCCGCCGCCGTCCCGCCGAGCGCGCTCACGATCGACCAGCCGGTGCCGAGCGCGTTCGAGCGGAGGACGGAGAGCGTCCCCAGCACGACCCAGAACGCATGCTGGAGCCCCGAGCGCTGCGCGACGTACACGGCGATGGCCACGCCGACCGCGCCGCGCAGGCTGTTCCGGAACCACACCGACCGGGCGCTCGCGAGGTCGGCGGTCAGGTGCTCGGCCGCCCGGATCGTCGAACGAACGGAGCGCTCGCGGCCGGCGATCTCGAGCGCGTGGACGGCGACATCGCGTGCGCCGAACGAGAAACCGCGAATGCGAAAGACCGGCTGCAGGGTGGAGACGAGCGTGTCGTCGTCGGGGACCGTCGGCAGGTCCGGGATCTGCCGGACGAGCGCGTGCATGAGCGCATGGCGCGTTTCGGCCAGGCGGTCGAAGTCGGGTTGCGCCTCGTCGCCTTCGAGCAGCGCGGCGGCGGCGCGCAGGGCGGCTACGGACGCCGCAACCGCATCCGCCTGCTCGGTGCGGCAGACCGGTAGGCCGGGTTGCTCGAGCGGTGGCGCCAGGAGCGAGAACAGCCAGTCGAGCTCGTCGACGAGCGAGCTGAGGGCCGCCTCCGCGCGGGTCGGCCCCGTCGGCCGGTGCGGGGTCGAGAGGAACGCGCTGCGCAATGCGTCGACGGCTTCGCCTGCGGCTCGCGTCCGTTCGGCGACCGCCCCGTCGTCGTGGGCGAGCACGGCGTCTGCGAGCTCCGCGAGCTCGCGGCAGGCGCCCGCAGCCCCCGCGCGAAGCGAGGTGCCGCGCCGCTGCGGCCAGAGAAGCAGCTGGGCGGAGATGCAGACCGCTGCCGCGATCAGCCAGCCCTCGAGCCGCGCCGGCGCATCGGACAGCGGAGCGGGGATCGTGACGGCGAGGATGAACGTGAGCATCGCGGCGGTCGCGGCAGCGGCGAAGTAGCCGTTGATCACCCCGGAGAAGAGGATCGTGAAGCCGACCACCGCCATCGCCGCTGCGGCGAGCAAGGCATTGCGGGAGCAGAGCGTCCCGAGCGTGATGTTCATCGCACCGACGGCGCCCAGCGCGAGGTAGGCCATGAGGCGGCTGCGGAGCGGGCCGCCGAAGTCGACGAAGACCAGCAGCGCCACGGAGCCGAACGCGGCGAAGGTGGCGGCGCGCGGGTCGTCGATCACCTTGTCGACGAACGCGAACACGGCAGGCATGACGATCGCCGCACGCACCGCGCTGCGGAGGGCGAAGAGCCCTGGATCGTGAATTCGCAGCCTGGCGGCGATCATTTGTCGATTGTCCTACGAATCGGAAGCGGCGACACTGTAGGTACGTGATCGCGTCACCTCTCCTGGCCGTGGGCGGGCAAACCGCCGAGCTGTCGCCCGACGAGCTCGCGGCGTTCGTTCGCACGCTCGCCGACCGCGTCGTCGCAACGGGCGCGCGCAGCGTGCTGCTCGTGCCGCCCGACCACACGCGGCTCCACTCGCGCGCCGGCGACATCGTCGCGCAGCTCGTGACCTTGCTCGACCCCGAGCTCGAGACGGTGGACGTCATGCCGGCGCTCGGCACGCATCGGCCGCTCGGCCCCGTTGAGGCGCGGCTGCTCTTCGGCGACGCGATCGACGCGTCGCGCCTCCTGCACCATCGCTGGCGCGACGACGTGGAGACGATCGGCGAGCTTTCGGCCGACGAGGTCGACGAAGTCGCCGGCCGTCCGATCGGGCTGACACTTCCGTTCACCGTCAACCGCGCGCTGCTCGGCGACTACGACCTCGTCGTCTCGGTCGGGCAGGTCGTGCCGCACGAGGTCGCGGGCTTCGGCGGCTACACCAAGCACCTCTGCATCGGGCTCGGCGGCGGCGAGACGATCCAGCGCAGCCACTTCGTCGGCGCGGTGTACGGGATCGAGGAGACGCTCGGCCGGCCGGACGCGCCGGTGCGCGTGCTGCTCGATCGCGGCTTCGATCGCTTCCTTGCTCCGCGCCAGCGCGTGCTCTTCGTGCTCACTGTCGTCGAGGCCGGGCACGCGGGCCAGACGCTGCGCGCGGTGTTTGCGGGTGAAGGCGAGGCGGGCGCCGACGCCTTTCGCAGTGCGGTCGAGCTGTCGGCCGCCGTCAACATCGAGACGGTCTCGGAGCCGTTCCGCCGCTGCGTCGTCTACCTGAACCCGGACGAATACCGCTCGACGTGGCTCGGCAACAAGGCGATCTACCGCACGCGGCTCGCGATGGCCGGCGGCGGTGAGCTCTTCGTCGTCGCGCCAGGCCTCGACCGCTTTGGCGAGGACGACGTCGTCGACGGTCTGATCCGCCGGCACGGCTACCACGGCCGCGACGCGGCGCTCGCCGCGATGGACGCCGATCCGAGCCTTGCCGCGAACCTCGCCGCCGTTGCGCATCTCATGCACGGCTCGACCGAAGGTCGCTTCGATGTCGTCTACTGCCCGGGCCCTGGTCTCGGGCGCGACGAGATCGAAGGCGTCGGCTTCCGCTACCTGCCGCTCGACGAAGCGCTTGCGCGCTTCCCGCTCGACGGTTCCGCCGAGCCTCGCGACCGCAGTGACGGGGAGCCGTTCACGTACATCCCGAACCCGGCGCTCGGGCTTTGGCGGGCGCAGCGGTGACGGCGGATGCGCTGTACGCGAGCGTCGCGGAACTGCCGGTCGTCAGCCCGCACGGGCACATCGAAGCGGAGCTCTTTCTGGACGGTGCCCGGCTCGATCCGCCGGGGCGTCTGTTCGTCACGGGCGACCACTACGTGCTGCGCCTGCTCTACTCACGCGGCGTCCCGCTCGAGCGGCTCGGCGTGCGCCCGCTCGACGAGGGGTTTTATGAAACGGACGACCGCGCGGTGTGGCGGCTGCTCGCCGAGCACGTCCACCTGTTCGCCGGGACGCCGAGCGGCCTTTGGCTGCGCGAGACGCTCGCGAACGTCTTCGGCGTCGAAGAGCGGCTGACGGCAGCGAGCGCGGACACGGTCTACGACGCGGTGGAGGAGCAACTCGCCTCGCCGGGATTCGCGCCGCGTGTGCTCCTCGGGCGTTTCGGTGTCGAGGTGCTCGCGACGACGGATCCAGCGAGCTCGCTGCTCGTCGCGCACCGAACGCTGCGCGACGACGGCATTCGAGTCATCCCGACCTTTCGTCCCGACGCCGTCGTCGCGCTCGACGCACCGGGCTGGCGCCGCGCGCTCGCCGAGCTCGCGGCGGCGGCAAACCGCGAGATCGGCGACTACGACGGATTCCTCGCTGCGCTCGCTGCGCGTCGTGCTGCGTTTCGCGAGCTCGGTGCGACGGCGACCGACCACGCGGCGACGAGCGCCGACACAACACCGCTGTCCGACGCTGAGGCCTCGCTGCTCTTCGCCGATGCGCTCGCGGGGAACGTGCGGGAGCCCGCCGCGCGCCGCTTCGAGGCGCACATGCTGCACGTGTTCGCAGGCATGAGCGTCGAGGATGGGCTCGTGATGCAGCTGCACGTCGGCAGCCTGCGCAATCACAACGGTCCCCTCGCCGCGCGCTTCGGCCCCGACATCGGCGGCGACATCCCGGTCGCGACGGACTGGACGCGCGGCCTGCGGCCCCTGCTCGAGTCGTTCGGCAACGAGCCGCGCTTCGGGCTCGTCGTCTTCACGCTCGACGAGAGCACGTACAGCCGCGAGCTCGCGCCGCTCGCCGGCCACTACCCGGCGCTTTCGCTCGGGTGTCCGTGGTGGTTCCACGACAGCCCCGAGGGCATCCGCCGCTTCCTCGATCGCGTCGTCGAGACTGCAGGCGTCTACAACCTCGCCGGCTTCGTCGACGACGCCCGCGCGCTGACCGCGATCCCCGCCCGTCACGCGCTCTGGCGGCGGCAGACGTGCGCGTGGCTCGCGCAGCGCGTCGCCGACGGCGTGCTCGACGACGAAGAGGCGCACGTGCTCGCGCGCGAGCTCGCAGTCGGGCGCGTGCGCGAGGCATATCGCGTCTGAACAGGCACTACGATCTGTTTCACCGTGGACGGGTGCGTGCTCCAGGGACTTTGTGTTGAGTCAACACAAAGTGCAGTTCGGAGCGCCCCAAACGAGTTTGTGTTGAGTCAACACAAACTAAGAGGTCGCTCGCGTGAGCGAGCGTCCTCACGCCCGAAGCCAGCGCGCGCCTAGACGCCGCTGAACGCGTCGAAGCCGCCGTCCACCGGGAGCACCGCCCCGGTCACGAACGACGCATTCGGACCGCACAGCCACACGACGGCGTCCGCGACCTCGTGGGGCTCGCCGAAGCGCCCCGCGGGAGTCGCCGCGACGATCTTCGCGCCGCGTTCGGTCAGTTCGCCGTCGTCGTCGATGAGCAGCGCGCGGTTCTGCTCGGCGACAAAGAAGCCGGGCGCGACCGCGTTCACGCGGATGTCGTGCGACGCGAGCTCGACGGCAAGCCAGCGCGTGACGTTCTCGACACCCGCCTTCGCTGCGCCGTAGCCGACGACGCGCGTCAGCGCGCGGTGCGCTGCGAGCGACGACACGTTGACGATCGCTCCACCACC
>DATAUN010000106.1:0-6099 GCA_036268235.1 Gaiellaceae bacterium | reverse complement strand
TCACGTCGTGGTCGTCGGGCGAGGTGACGTTGACGATCTCGCCGTCCTGCACGTGCAGCTCGAGGTTGCAGCCGACGCCGCAGTACGGGCAGACCGTCGTCACGACGTCCTGCGACTCCTCGTGCCACGCGCCGGCCCGGCGCAGGTCGTACTCGCGCTTCGACATCAGCGCGCCGGTCGGGCACACGGCGATGCAGTTGCCGCAATAGACGCACGCCGAGTCGGGCAGCGTCACGTCGAGCTCCGTCGAGATGTGCGCATCGAAGCCGCGGCCGGCGACCGCGATCGCGAACGTGTTCTGATGGTCGACGCCGCATGCCTCGACGCAGCGGTAGCAGAGGATGCACTTCGAGTAGTCGCGCACGTAGAGGTCGTTGTCGATCTTCACGTCGTGCTGCACGCGCGCTGCATCGGGGCCGAAGCGATCCGGCTTCGCGTCGTACTGCTCGATGTACGCGAGTGCCTCGGGCGCCGTCGAGAGGTCGACCGACGAGCCGAGCAGCTCGAGCACGAGCCGCCGCGACGTGCGCACGCGCTCCGAATCGGTGTGCACGACCATCCCGGCCTCTGCCTTGCGCGAGCAGGACGGCACGAGCGTCCGCGCACCCTCGAGCTCGACGACGCACACGCGGCATACGTTCACCGGCGTCAGCGTGTCGCCGTAGCAGAGCGTCGGCGTCTCGACCCCGAGCTGCCGGCACGCATCGAGGATCGTCGAGCCCTCGAACACGCGCACGGGCTGCCCGTCGACCGTCAGCTCGACCATCGTCTTCGGCGAGAGCAGCGTCGTCATGCCGCGAACACTCCCAGATTGACGATCGCCGACGCGACCGCGTTGGCGGCGGTCTGACCGAGTCCGCAGATCGACGCGTCGCGCATCACCTGTGCGAGCTCGGCGAGCGTCCGCAGCTCGTCCGCGTGCGGTTGTCCGGCGGCGAGTCGGTGCAGCGCCTCCTCCTGCCGCACCGTGCCGACGCGGCACGGCACGCACTGGCCGCACGACTCGTCGCGGAAGAACTCGGCGATGCGCAGCAGCGCGCCGACGAGATCGGCGTCTTCGTCGTAGACGATCACGACGCCCGAGCCGAGCGTGAGCCCGGCAGCCCGCGTGTCCTCGTGCGTCAAAGGGATGTCCAGCAGGTCCGGCCCAACGAACGCGCCCGCTGCGCCGCCGAGCAGCACCGCCTTCACCGACGAGACACCCGCGAGCTCGAGCAGCTCGCGCAGCGTCACGCCGAGCTCCAGCTCGTAGAGACCGGGGCGCTCCACGCAACCCGAGACGCAGAAGAGGCGCGTCTCGGGCGCGTTGTCGAGCAGGATCCGCGGCACGTTGACGAGCGTCTCGACGTTGTTGACCGCGGTGGGCTTGCCGAAGAGCCCGACCTCGACCGGGAACGGCGGCTTGTTGCGCGGCTCGCCGCGCTTGCCCTCGATCGACTGGAAGAGCGCCGTCTCCTCGCCGCAGACGTACGCGCCGGCGCCGATGCGCAGCTCGATCTCGAAGCCGTTGAGGTGCTGCACCGACGCGTCGATCGCGTGCTGCAGCCGCGCGTGCGCGAGCGGGTACTCCGCGCGAACGTAGATGAAGCCCTTGGAGCTGCCGGTCGCGAGCCCCGCGATCGCGATCGCCTCGACGAGCGCGAACGGGTCGCTTTCCATCAGCACGCGGTCCTTGAAGGTGCCGGGCTCCGACTCGTCGGCGTTGCAGACGACGTAGTGCGGTTCCGCCGGCTGGTCGAGCACCGCGCGCCACTTGACGCCCGTGGGGAACGCTGCGCCGCCGCGGCCGAGCAGGCGCGACGCGGTCACCTCGTCGATCACCGCGGCGGGCCCGAGCTCGCGCGCCCGCGCGAGTGCCTGGAACCCGCCGGCGTCGAGGTAGGCGTCGAGCGAGTCCGGATCGACTCCCGCCGCGATGCGCCGCAGCAGCCGCAGGCCGTCGCGCTGCGGGAGCGGCGGAGACGAGGCCGGGAGTTGCTCTTCGAACGGCTGCTCGCCGGCGACCGTCCGGTACTTCGCGGGAGCCCGTTCACACAGGCCGAGACACGGGCTCGGGTGCTCGCCCGGCCCGACCACTGCACCCTTCAGCGCGCACGAGAGGTCGGTGCAGACGTGCGTGACGTCCGCCGGCCGCTCCTCGAGCGCGAGCAGCGCGTAGAACGTTGCGACGCCGTATGCCTCGGCCGGCGGGACCGACAGCCGTCGTGACGCGTACCCGAGCGCCCCCTCGCTCACCCAGCCGACGCGCCGCTGCGCCGCGCGCAGCGCGGGCAGGAGCAGGTGGCGCGAGGTGCGGTCAGCGCGTGCCACGCGGTGGCCGTTCGCCGCCGGCGCCGCGCCGACCACCGCGTCGATCGCCGCGCGCTCGGCATCGCTCGGCTCCGCCTCGAGCAGGCGAAGATCAGCCAACCACGGACTCCACGCGGATCGCGGTTGCCTTGAACTCGGCCGTCCCCGAGAGCGGGTCGGTCGCATCGATCGTCAGCACGTTCGTGTCGACGAGCTCCGGGAAGTGCAGGTTCATGAACGCGAGCCCGGGCCGGAGCGTCCCGTCGAACGCGACCGGCGCCTCGACTGCGCCGCGCCGCGACGTGACGCGCGCGCGGCCGCCGTCGACGAGCCCGTAGCGGACGCCGTCCTCGGGCGAGACGCGCAGCGCCTCGCCGCCGACGTGGAGCGGCGACGCGTACCCGCCCGATTGGACGCCCGTGTTGAACGACTCGAGCCGCCGGCCCGTCGTCAGCCGCAGCGGGTAGTCGTCGTCGAGCAGGTCGACGGGCGGCGAGTGCAGCACCGGCGTGAACGGCGCACGAGTCTCGACCACGTCGTCCCACAGCCGCGCGTGCAGGAACTGGTCGCCCGGATGATCCTCGTCCCAGCAGGGCCACTGGATCCCGCCGCGCTCTTCGAGCCGCGCGTAGGTCATCCCCTTGTGCATCGGCGAGAGCGAGCGCAGCTCGTTCCAGACGTCCTCCGCGCGCGGGCTGCCGAGGTCGTGGCCGAGCCGCTTCGCGAGCTCGTAGACGATCTCGACGTCGTCGCGCGCCTCGCCCGGCGGGTCCAGCGCCTTGCGCACCCGCTGCACGCGTCGCTCGCTCGACGTGACGGTCCCTTCCGACTCGGCCCAGCCCGCGCAGCCGGGAAGCACGACGTCCGCGAGCTCGGCGGTGCGTGTCAGGAAGAGGTCCTGCACGACGAGATGGTCGAGGCCCGAGAGCAGCGACACGGCGCGCTGCTTGTCCGCTTCCGACTGTGCGGGGTTCTCGCCGATGATGTAGAGCGCGCGCAGCTTGCGGTGCTCCATTGCCTCGAACATGCCGGTGAGGTGCAGCCCGCTCTTGGGCGGGATCGTGGCAGTCCACGCCGCTTCGAACTTGGCGCGCGCGACGTCGTCCTCGACGTCCTGGAACCCGGGCAGCTTGTTCGGGATCGCTCCCATGTCGCCGCCGCCCTGCACGTTGTTCTGGCCGCGCAGCGGCTGGAGGCCCGCGCCGTGCCGGCCGACGCCGCCGACGAGCAGCGACAGGTTGATCAGCGCGAAGACGTTGTCGACGGCGTTGTGGTGCTCGGTGATCCCGAGCGTCCAGCAGAGCTGCGGATTCGCGGCGCGCCCGTAGGCATGCGCGAGCTCGCGGATCGCCTCGGCGGGAACGCCGGTGACGCGCTCGCCCTCCTCGAGCGTCCACGGCTCGACCGACTCGCGGAACTCCTCGTAGTGCTCGGTCGCGCGCGCGATGAACTCCTCGTGCACGAGCCCGGAGGCGATCAGCTCGCGCGCAACGGTGTTCGCGAGTGGGATGTCGGTGCCGACGTCGAGCCCGAGCCACAGGTCGGCCCACTGCGCCGATGCGGTGCGGCGCGGATCGACGACGATCAGCTTTGCGCCGCGGTTGACCGCCTTCAGCAGGTGGTGGAAGAAGATCGGATGCGCCTCGCGCGCATTCGAGCCCCAGAGGACGATCAGGTCCGCGTGTTCGCGCAGCTCCTCGTAGGAGCTGGTCCCGCCACCTGCACCGAACACCGTCGCCAGACCGACGACGCTAGGGGCGTGTCAGGTGCGGTTGCAGCTGTCGACGTTGTTGGAGTGCAGCGCGACCCTGCTGAACTTCTGCGTGGCGAAGTTCAACTCGTTCGTCGTCTTGGAGCAGCTGAAGAGCCCGGTGAGCGCGCCCTCGTCGAGCGCGGTGCGGAACCCGGACGCGGCGCGGTCGAGCGCCTCGTCCCACGATGCGGGCCTCAGTGCTCCGTGGTCACGAACGAGCGGCTGGGTCAGCCGCGTCAACCTCGGAGGCATGCTCAGAACCTAGCGCCGTTGCGCCGCGAAGCCAACCCGTCGTGCGCCTGCGCAGCACATCCACATCGTGGAACGCCCACTCGTGCGTGCGCGCGTAGCGGTCCTGCGCGCGCAGATCGGGCCGCCCGGCGACGAGCGGCTCGAGGAGCGACGGGTCGTCGACGGCGGGTGCGACCACCTCGGCCGCGAGCGAGCCGTAGAGATGCAGGAGGTGGCGGCGTGTGTGCGGATCGAGCTCGAGGGGCCAGTCGACCTTCGCAAGCCCGATCGCACCGGGGAGCGGGCGCGGCTTGCGGTCGAGGCTGCGCACTCCGAGCTGCTCGAGCGCGTCGAGCGCGATGCGGCGGTACGTCGTGAGCTTGCCGCCGGCGACGCTCAGCATTCCGGTCGGCCCGTGGCTGTAGACGGTCTCGCGGCGCGCGTTCGCCGTCGAGCCGGGGCCGCCCGGCAGCACGCGCAGCCCGCAGAACGAGGCGCGCACCTCGCGGGAGAACCCGTCGATCGCGACGCTCGCCTCGTCGAGGATCGTGCGCACGTCCTCGTCGGTGACCGTCGCCTCCTCGGGCGCGCCCTCGTGCAGCGTGTCGGTCGTCCCGAGCAGCAGCATCCCTTCCCACGGGATCGCGAAGCTCACGCGCACCGTGCTCTGCGGGATCGTCACCGCGGCGCCCCAGCCTTCGCCGCCGTCGACGACGACGTGCGCGCCCTTCGAGAGCCGGATCGACGGGCGCGCGTCCGGATCCTCGAGCCGCCGTAGGTGGTCGAGCCACGGTCCGGTCGCGTTGACGACCTGCCGCGCGCGCACGCGCACGTCCTGTCCGTCGGCGAGGACGTCCGCGCCGTGCTCGTCGATCGCCGTCACCGCGGCGTAGTTGAGGACGACGGCGCCGCGATCTGCGGCGGCGCGCAGGTTCTCGATCGTGAGGCGCCCGTCGTTCGTCGACGCATCCGCATAGAGGGCGGAGGAGTGCAGGCGCTCGGTTCGCAGCTGCGGCACGAGCCGCGTTGCGCGCTGCTCGCTGACGCGACCGTTCAGACGTGCGCGCGCGAGCGCCGAGTAGAGAAGCACGCCGGTGCGCACGACGATCGGTCTGTGCGGCCCGTCCTCGTAGAGCGGGAAGAGGAACGGCAGCCGGTCGACAAGGTGCGGTGCGACAACATTCATCAGATAGCGCCGCTCCTGATGCGCCTCGCGCACGAGGCGCACGTCGCCCATCTGCAGATACCGGAGGCCGCCGTGCACGAGCTTCGACGACGCCGACGACGTGCCGGACGCAAAGTCGCCGCGGTCGACGAGTGCGACGGCGAGCCCGTGCGCAGTCGCCGCCTCGGCGATCCCGGCGCCGATGATTCCGCCGCCGATCACGAGCAGGTCGAACTGCCGCGCGGCGAGCTGCTCGGCTGCGGCTACGCGATCCACAGCGGGTTCGTCCAGGCTTTCGTGCCGTCGGCGGCCTTCACCTCGACGCGGCCGTACGCACCGCCGTCCCACGGCCGCGCGAGCGCAACGTGCGTGATCAGGCCGTCGTCGTTCCGGGCGAGCACGCGCGCGTTGTTGGGATACCCGAGCCGGCCCGCGTTCGCGCGTGCGCCGTGCGTGCGTCCGCAGTAGAGCGTCACGGCCAGTGCCGGGCTGCACTCGACCAGCACCTCGTGCTCGCCGAGCTCGACGCCGCGGATCTCGGGGCCGGTCGAGCCGTAGAACGCGCCGGTCCGAAGCGCCTCGAGCACCGCCTCGCGCGTCTTCTCGGCTGCGCGCACCCACGTCCAGGCGAAGCCGCTGTCGAAGCCGGGGTGGTGGGAGT
>DATAUN010000105.1:0-3297 GCA_036268235.1 Gaiellaceae bacterium | reverse complement strand
CGAGGAGGATCTGAAGGCCGGGCGCATCCCCTGCCTCGTCGCGACGTCGAGCCTCGAGCTCGGCATCGACATGGGCGCGGTCGACCTCGTGATCCAGGTCGAGTCGCCGAAGTCGGTCGCGCGCGGCCTTCAGCGCATCGGTCGCGCGGGCCACGAGCTCGGCGCGGTCTCGAAGGGGCGCATCTTCCTGAAGTTCCGCGCCGACCTGCTCGAGAGCGCGGTCGTCGCACGCGCGATGCGCCAGGGCGAGATCGAAGAGACCCAGATCCCTCGCAACCCGCTGGACGTGCTCGCGCAGCAGATCGTGGCAATTTCGGCTGAGGCCGAAATCGCTAGTGATGAGGTCTACGCACTCGTCACCCGCGCGTATCCATTCCGCGATCTTTCGCGCGGGCAGTTCGACAACGTGCTGGACATGCTCGCAGGCCGCTATCCGTCCGACGAGTTCGCGGAGCTGCGGCCGCGGATCGTCTGGGATCGAACGGGCGGCACGATCCGTGCGCGCGACGGAGCCAAGCGACTCGCGGTCACGAACGCCGGCACGATCCCCGACCGCGGGCTCTTCGGCGTGTTCCTCGTCGACGGCGGCGGCCGCGTCGGCGAGCTCGACGAGGAGATGGTCTACGAGGCCCGCGCCGGGCAGACGTTCCTGCTCGGTGCGTCGACGTGGCGCATCGAGGAGATCACGCGCGACCGCGTGCTCGTCTCGCCGGCGCCGGGCCTCCCGGGTGCGGTGCCGTTCTGGAAGGGCGAGGGTGTCGGCCGCCCGTACGAGCTCGGCCAGAAGATCGGCGTCGCGTCGCGCGAGCTCAGCAGCCTGAGCGAGGCGAAGGCACTCTCGCGGCTTCGCTCGGAGTTCCACCTCGAGGAGCGCGCCGCCAACAACCTCCTCGCGTTCCTGCGTGAGCAGGAACGCGCCACCGGTGTCGTCCCGTCCGACCGCACCGTGGTGGTGGAGCGGTTCCGCGACGAGATCGGCGACTGGCGCGTCTGCATCCTCACGCCGTTCGGCGGGCGCGTGCACGCACCGTGGGCGATGGCGATCGCGGCTCGGCTGCGCGAGGCGCACGGCATCGAGGCCCAGTCGATCTGGTCGGACGACGGCATCGCGCTGCACTTCCCCGAGTCGGATGTGCCGCCGCCGACGGACGACCTGATGATCGACCCGGGCGAAGTCGAGGATCTCGTCGTCGCCGAGGTGGGGGACACCGCGCTCTTCGGTGCGCGCTTCCGTGAGAACGCAGGGCGTGCGCTGCTGATCCCGCGCCGCCGTCCCGGCGCGCGCACGCCGCTGTGGCAGCAGCGGCTGAAGGCGCAGTCGCTGCTCCAGGTTGCGCGCAAGTACGGCAGCTTCCCGGTGATCCTCGAGACGTACCGCGAGTGCCTCCAGGACGTCTTCGACCTGCCCGCGCTGCGCGGCCTCCTGCAAGCGTTGAAGACGCGCGAGGTCGATCTCGTCGAGGTGGAGACGCAGAGCGCGTCGCCCTACTCGTCGTCGCTGCTCTTCGACTACATCGCGACCTATATGTACGAGGACGACACGCCGCCTGCCGAACGGCGCGCGCAGGCGCTGTCACTCGACCGCGACCTGCTGCGTGAGCTGCTCGGCCAGGAGGAGCTGCGCGATCTGCTCGACGGCGACGCCGTCGACGAAGTGGAGCGCCAGTTGCAAGGCGACCCGAAGACGCCGGATCACCTGCACGACCAGCTGCGCCTGCGCGGCGACCTGCGCGCGGGTGAGTTCGACCCCGAGCTCGCGGCGCCGCTGATTGCGGAGCGGCGCGCGCTGCTCGTGCGCATCGTCGGCGAGGAGCGGCTGATCGCGGCCGAGGACGCGGGCCGTTACCGCGATGCGCTCGGTGTCATGCCGCCGAGCGGTCTCCCTGATGTGTTCCTCGAGGGTGGGCCGGAGTCGCTGCGCCAGCTCGTGCTGCGCTACGCGAAGGGCCGCGGGCCGTTCACGTCCGATCAGGCGAACGAGCGCTTCGGCCGGGACGTGACGTCGCTGCTCGTCGAGCTCGAACGGGCCGAGCTGCTTGTGCGCGGCGAGCTTCGCCCCGGCGGCACCGAGCGCGAGTGGTGCGACCCCGACGTGCTGCGCCGCTTGCGGCGCGCGTCGCTCGCCGCGCTGCGCCGCGAGGTCGAGCCCGTCGAGCGGGAAGCCTTCGCGCGGTTTGCTCCCGGCTGGCATGGCGTCGACCGCCGCGCGTCGCTGCGCGAAGCGCTGGTTCCGCTCCAGGCGCTGCCTCTGCCGGTCGCGCTGTGGGAGGCCGACGTGCTGCGCCGGCGCGTTCCCAACTACCGCCCTGAGCATCTCGATGCGCTCACCGCGAGCGGCGAGGTCGTGTGGGTCGGCGCAGGGCAGGACCGCGTCGCGCTGTACTTCCGCGAGGACGCAGCCGCGCTCGGACAGATTCCGGCCGCGCCGAAGCCCGAGGGTGTCGAGCACGACGCGATCCGGGAGGCGCTGCGCGGTGCGCTCTTCTGGGACGAGCTGCTCGCCGAGACCGAGCTCGAGGAAGCCGTCGCGCTGCCTGCGCTCTGGGATCTCGTCTGGTCCGGCGAGGTCACGAATGACGCGTGGACGCCGTTGCGCGCCGCGCGCCGCTTCGGCGTGCCGAAGCAGGAGCGCCGGCCACGCCGCTTCTCGCGCCGCCGTGTGCAAGGGCCGACCGCCACGGCAGGCCGCTGGTCGCGCACGGAGCGCCTCTTCAACGGTGCGCCCGACCGGCGCGCGCTCGCCGAGCTGCTGCTCGAGCGGCAGGGAATCGTCACGCGCGACGGCGTGCGCGCCGAGGGCATCCCCGGCGGCTACGGCGCCGTGTACGCGGAGCTCCGCGCACTCGAGACGCTCGGCCTCTGTCGCCGCGGCTACTTCGTCGAAGGTCTCGGCGGCGCGCAGTTCGCACTCGGCGGTGCCGTGGAGCGGCTGCGCGAGCTGCGCGACGCACCGGAGGAGCCGGATGCGCTCGTGCTCGCCGCCGCCGACCCCGCGCAGCCGTACGGCGCTGCACTGCCGTGGCCGAAGCGCGCCGGTGCGCGCGCGGCGCGCGTCGCCGGCGCCTATGTCGTGCTGCTCGGCGGTGAGGCGGCGCTCTACGTCGAGCGCGGCGGCCGTTCGCTGACGCCGTTGCGCGATCCCGCGGATGAGTGGCTGCGCCCCGCGCTCGCCGCCCTTGTCACACATGTGCGGAGCGGCGGGATCAAGCGGCTCGCGGTCGAGCGCTTCGACGGCGAGCCCGTCGTCGACACCGACGCGATGCCGCTCCTCGTCGAGGCAGGCTTCCTCGCCGGGCC
>DATAUN010000104.1:0-4709 GCA_036268235.1 Gaiellaceae bacterium | reverse complement strand
GAGGTCCTCATACGCGGAGACGTGCGCGACGAGGCCTCGGTACGCGGGCTCGAGCTGCGGCATCTCGAGCGGCGTGATGCTGCCCGGCGAGACACGCGCGGGAACCTCGACGACTGCGTCGTCGGCGAGGAACTCGAGCGTGCCGCGATTGCGCACGTTGACGACGTGGCGATGGTTCTCGCTCGTGCCGAGCAGGCTCGCGAGCAGCTCAACCGCTGCTTCCGAGTAGAACGCGCCGCCGCGCCGGCCGAGCAGCTCCGGCTTCTCGTCGACGGTTTCGTCCTCGTAGATGTGGAGCAGCTCGGCCTCGATCGCGTGCACCTCCTCGGCGCGCGACTCGTGCGTGCGCGCATGCTCGACGAGGTCGTCGTGGTCCCAGAAATAGTGGAGGTAGTACGAGGGCACGACGCCGAGGCGGCGCACGAGCTCCGGCGACAACCCGGTCGCCGGAGCGACGCGGTCCGCAAGATCGCCTGTCAGCTCGTGGAGCACGTCGCGATTCCCCGCGCGAACACCGAGCTCCCACGTCAGGTGATTGAGACCGACGTGGTCGAGCTCGACCGTCTCCGGGGCGACGTCGAGCACCTTTGCGAAGTGCCGCTGGAACACCATCGCCGCACTGCAGAGGCCGACCGACTTGTGGCCTGCGTCGAGTAGCGCCTTCGTCACGATGCCGACCGGGTTCGTGAAGTCGACGATCCACGCGTCGGGCGCAAGCGCACGCACGCGCTCGGCGATGTCGAGGACCACCGGGACGGTGCGCAGCGCCTTCGCGAGACCGCCGAAGCCGGTCGTCTCCTGGCCGATGCAGCCACACTGCAGTGGCAGCGACTCGTCGACGATGCGCGCCGCCTGGCCGCCGACGCGCAGCTGGATGAGCACGGCCGCAGCACCGTCGACGCCTTCTTCGAGCGACAGCGTCGAGGTGAGGCGCGCAGGATGGTCGCCGCGCGCGAGCATGCGCTGCGACATGGCGGTGAGGATCGCGAGCCGGCGTTCGTCGGTGTCGATCAGTGCGAGCTCGTCGACCGGCAGCAGGTCGCGCATGCGGATGAGCCCGTCGATCAGCTCCGGTGTGTAGGTGGATCCTGCGCCGACGACGGCGAGCTTCATTCGGTGTCCTCCAGTCCGTTTGCCGCGGCGATCCGCGCGTAGTAGCGCCCGCTGTCCTTGACCGTGCGCTCCAGTGTCTCGTAGTCGACGTGCACGAGCCCGAAGCGCTGGCCGTACCCGAGCGCCCATTCGAAGTTGTCCATCAGCGACCAGTGGCAGTACCCGAGCACCGGCACGCCGCGCTCGATCGCCTCGTGCACGGCGGCGACGTGTTCGCGCACGAACTGCACCCGCCGGAGGTCGTGCAGCGGCTCGTTGAAGACGCCGCCGTTCTCGGTGATCATGACCGGGACATCGCCGTAATCGTCGCGGATGCGAACGAGCAGGTCGGTGAGCCCGCTCGGCACGATCGGCGTGCCGGCCTCCGTTTGCGGCACGCCCGCCGTGAAGCCGCCGGTCGTGTGCGTGCCCTCGGGCACGACGACGCGCCACGGCCACGGCGTGTCGCCCGGCACGGCCTCCATCACGCGCGGCGCGTAGTAGTTGACGCCGAGGTAGTCGGTCGGCGCGGCGATCGTCGCCAGGTCACCGTCGTGGATGAACTCGAGCGGCCCGACGCGTTCCTCGTAGCGCTCACGCTGGTCCGCCGGATACGCGCCGCGGAAGATCGGATCGAGAAACCAGCGGTTCACGTAGCCGTCGGAGCCGCGGCACGCCTCGTCGTCCTCGGCGCTGTCGCCGAGCGGATAGTGCGGCATCAGGTTCGGCGCGAGCCCGATCATTCCCGGCGATCCCGACCGCCGGAACTCCTCGACGGCGCGGCCGTGCGCGAGCAGGAGGTGGTGGAAGACGGTCACCTCGCCGAGCAGGTCGTCTCGGTAGCCCGGTGCGTGGAGGCCGAGCAGGTAGCCGAGCAGGCCGACGATCCACGGCTCGTTGATCGTCAGCCAGTACGACACGCGGTCGCCGAACGCATCGAAGCACGCGCTCGCGTATTCCGCGAACCGCTCGGCTGTGTCGCGCGCGCGCCAGCCGCCGCGATCCTCGAGCGCCTGCGGCAGGTCCCAGTGGTAGAGCGTCACCACCGGCTGGACGCCGCAGTCGAGCAGCGCGTCGAGCAACCGGTCGTAGTGGTCGAACCCGCGCTGCTCGCGCACGCCGTCGCCGGCCGGGAAGAGCCGCGGCCACGCGAGCGAGAAGCGGTACGCGTTCAGGCCAAGCGATGCGATCAAATCGACGTCCTCGCGCCAGCGCCGATAGTGGTCGCAGGCGACGTCGCCGGTGCCGCCGCCGTCGATCTTCCCGGGCGTGTGGCTGAACGTGTCCCAGATCGAAGGGCCGCGGCCGTCGATGTCGACGGCGCCCTCGATCTGGTACGCAGACGTCGACGCGCCCCACAGGAAGCCGTCGGGAAAGTGCTTCATGCGAGTCCCGACGCGATCGCGTCCTCGCAGCCGAGCAGCAGCACGCCGACGCTCCACGCGTGCGAAAGCGTGAGCAGCATGCCCTTCGCCTGGAAGCAGTCGGTCTGGTAGTAGCGCTCGCTCGCCATGCCGCGGTACGCGTCGAAGTCGCCGTCCTCGCGCGCGATGAACTGCCTGAAGCACGCGAGGTTCTCGTACGCCGTGCGCCGGTACAGCTCGACGCCCGTCGCGTCCGCAAGGCGAATCAGCTCGGGAACGCAGATCAGCCCGAACGCGTGCAAATGCTGGTTCGCAGGCGAGGCCTGGTCGGAGCCGCGCGTGCGGAAGTCGTAGCGGCCGAGCAGGGTGTGCTCGCGGAACGCGACGTCGTACGAGTAGCGGAACGTGAGCAGCCAGTCCGCCGCGCGCTGCGCCGTCTCCCAGTCCTCGAGCGCGACGAACGCCATCACCGCCATGTAGCCATCCTCGGAGGTCGGCGCGAGGTCGACGTCCTCCGGGGCGCCGGTCCACGCGTCGAACTGGGCGTAGTACGCGCCGGCGCGGCGAGCAGCGTCGAGCTCGCCCGCCTCGACGAGCGCGGGGATCCAGGCCATGCCGGCGGTGCCCTCCCACGAGACGGCATCGCCCGTGTCGACGTGGTGTGCCGCAGGCAGCGCGCCGTCGTCACGCTGCGTGCGCACAGCGACCGCGACGTTCGAACGCGCCGAGTCGGCCCAGCGCCCGCCGGCGCGCAGCATGAAGAGCGCGGCGTCGGCGAGCGTGCGCGCGTGGAGGCGCGTGCGGTCCGGATGCCACCCGGTCGTCCAGCCGTTCGAAGCAGTCCACTGCGCCCAGTACGTGCCGCTCGGTGTGAGGTTGCCCGCAATGTGGTCGAGCACCGACTCGGCCTCCGCGACGTAGCCCGCATTGCCGACGCGCCGGCCGTGGCGCAGCAGCGCGTACGCGTACGGCGCGCCGCTCACCCACGACACATGCATCGCATCGCGGTCGCCTCGATCGCCGAACGCGTCGCGGTCGAAGGCGGCCGTCTCGAGCAGCCGCGGCGGGTCGGGCTTGTAGTGCCAGCGGTGGAGCCCCCACGCGGCAAGCTCCGCCGCTTCCTCGGCCGACACCCAGCCGGGATCGGAAAACGGCGGCTGCGGCTCGTGCACGAGCAGGCGATGGTCGCCGTGGCCGAGCTCGCGCACCTCGAGCTCGACGCGCTCGCCCGGTTGCCAGTGGTGCGTCTGCACGTCGGGCGGCGCCGCGGTCTCGGACCCGTCGTAGCGGAGCGGCTCCTCGCGATAGGGGAAGTCGAGCCAGATGCGACGCGCGCCGTCGCGCTGCGCGAAGCCGACGCCGCTCTGCCCGAGGGCGCTGCGCTCGCTCGTTGCGAGCCCCGCGCCGTCGGTGAGCACCGCGATCGTCGCGCAGCGGTCGGCGCGGAACGACCACGCATCCGACTCCATCCGCTCGACGTCGACGTGGCCCGGTGTGTAACGCGGGAAGATGCGCGTGCACGACTCGGCCCGGTTCTCGCCGTAGAACACACCCGGCACGAGCCACTTCGGATCGTCGACCGCAGGCAGCTCGAGCTCGACGCGGATCCCGGCAGCCACCGGCTCCGCGCCCGTCCAGGTGACGGCGTTGCCGTCGAACACGAAGCCGCCGAGCTCCCGTCCGTCCGCCGCGAGCGCTCTACGCCGCAGCATTCCAGCCCTCCGCCGCGGTCGCGCCGGGCACGGCGCGGGACTCGCCGGGTAGCAGATCGAGCACGTTGTCCGCCACGTCGCCTGTGAGGACCACACCGAGCGCCGCCACACGTCCGGTGTTCGTGAGCACGCCGTCCGCGAGCTCGAGCGTCGCAGGCGGCAAGTCGAGCAGCGGCGCGAGCGTCTCTGCGGTCGTCATGACGTAACGGTTGCGTCCGTCGAGATCGAGGACGAACACCTCGCTGAGAGCGCCGACAGGCGCGGCGATCTCACCGCGCGCCTCCGCGACGACGGAGCCGTCGAGGTTCACCAGCCGCGCGGTCGCGTCGCCGTGGATCGCTGCGCGCACCTCGTCCTCGCCGCCCCACGCGCACGTCGCGAACCGCGCCGACGGATGACCGTCGCGATAGGCGCGCGCGACGCCCCAGTACGCCGGCTTCGGCTCGCCGTGCCAGTCGACCGCGGACGTGCACCACGCGTTCGGGAACGACTCGTTGAATTGCCACGGGATGACACCGACCGACCGCGCGCGCCGCATGTT
>DATAUN010000103.1:0-8732 GCA_036268235.1 Gaiellaceae bacterium | reverse complement strand
AAAGCCAAATAGACCGATCAGACCGCGCGGCGGAGGCCCGAAGGGGCGTCGCCGCGTCGTCATCGAGGGCGGCGGCGGCCGCCCCGGTACCGGCCAGCGCCAGCGGCCCGGCGACCGCCCCGCGGACCGCACGCCCGCGCGCCGCGCGAGATCGTCGCCCCGACCGGTCCCGCGACCGTCGAGTCCGGCGTCACGCTGCGCGACTTCTCGCAGGCGCTCGGCGTCGCGATGCCGCAGATCATCAAGTTGCTGATGAACCTCGGCGCGATGAAGACCGCGACGCAGTCGCTCACCGACGAGGAGGTGATGCTGATCGCCGCGGAGCTCGAGCGCGAGGTCACGATCAAGCACGCCGACGACGACGATCCCGAGCCCGAGGCCTTCGAGGACGCGGAGGAGACGCTCGTCGCGCGTCCGCCGGTCGTCACGATCATGGGTCACGTCGACCACGGCAAGACGACGCTGCTCGACGCGATTCGCAAGACGTCCGTCGTCGCGACCGAGGCGGGCGGCATCACGCAGCACATCGGCGCCTATCAGGCAGACCACGCCGGCCGCCGCATCACCTTCCTCGACACGCCGGGCCACGAGGCGTTCACCGCCATGCGCGCCCGCGGCGCCAAGGTCACGGACATCGCGGTGCTCGTCGTGGCTGCGGACGACGGCGTCATGCCGCAGACGCGCGAGTCGATTTCGCACGCGCGCGCGGCCGAGGTGCCGATCGTCGTCGCCGTCAACAAGATCGACCTGCCCGATTCGAACCCGGACCGCGTGCTCAGCGAGCTCGCGACCGAGGGTCTGCAGCCCGAGGAGTGGGGCGGCGACGTGCAGATCGCCCGCGTCTCCGCGAAGCAGGGCGAGAATCTCGACGACCTGCTCGAGCGGATCCTGCTCGTCGCGGACGCCGAGCTCGACCTGCGCGCGAACCCCACCGCCGAGGCGTCCGGCCCGATCATCGAGTCGCGCCTCGACGTCGGCCGCGGTCCGGTCGCGACGATGCTGATCCACCGCGGCACGCTGAAGGTCGGCGACTCGATCGTCGCCGGTGATGCGTGGGGCCGCGTGCGCGCGCTCTACGACTATCGCGGCGAGCGGATCCAGGAGGCGAGCCCCGGCGAGCCGGTCGAGATCCTCGGCTTCGACAAGCCGCCGCCCGCGGGCGAGCTCGGCCGGGTCGTCGACAGCGAGCGCCGCGCGCGCGAGCTGGCGCAGCAGCGCGGTGAGCGCCTGCGCCGCGAGGCGATGGCGAAGCAGCGCACGGGCGGCGTCTCGCTCGACAAGCTGTTCGAGCAGATGCAGGCCGGCGCCGTCCAGGATCTGAACATCGTCATCAAGGGCGACGTGCAGGGCTCGGTCGAGGCGATCGGCTCGGAGCTCGCGAAGATCCAGCACCCCGAGGTGCGCGTCAACGTGATTCACACCGGCGTCGGCGGGATCACCGAGAACGATGTGAACCTCGCCGCCGCGTCGAACGCGATGATCGTCGGCTTCAACGTGCGGCCTTCCGCGGAGGTCCGCGGCGTCGCCGACCGTTCCGGCGTCGAGATCCGCCTCTATCGGGTCATCTACCAGCTGACCGAGGAGATCGAGCAGGCGCTCGTCGGCATGCTCACGCCGGTCGAGACCGAGGCGATTCTCGGCGAGGTCGAAGTGCGGGCGCTCTTCAAGGTGTCGCGGCTCGGCACGATCGCAGGCTGCATGGTCACGAGCGGTGTCGTCCGCCGCGGCGCGAACATCCGCCTCTTCCGCGACGGCACGCGCATCCACGAGACGACAGTCGCGGCGCTGAAGCGGTTCAAGGACGACGTGCGCGAGGTGACCGAGGGCTTCGAGTGCGGCATCCTGCTCGAAGGCTTCAACGATCTGCGCGAAGGCGACGTCTTCGAAGTGTTCGAGACGCGCGAAGTCGAGCGCACGTCGCTCGACGAGCCGCCGACCGCCGACGCCGGTTAGCCCTTCCGCGCGACGACGACGTCGCGCCGCTTGATCACACGGTCGACGCGGTGCGCGAGATCGTCGTACGGCGGTCGGTCGATGACGTCGAAGTGCTCGGCAACCGTTGCGACGATCGTCGCGCGCGGCAGTCTCGTCGCGTCCCACGACACGGCAAGCACGCCGCCGGGGGCGAGCACGCGCGACCACGCCGGGCACGCCTCCGCGAGCAGATCGCGGGCCGAGCCATCGTGCTGGATGCCGTAAGGGAGATCGCCGACGACGAGGTCGAAGCGCGCTCCGCCGGGAATCGTGCGCAGCACCTCGTCGGCTTTTCGTGTGTCTCCCTCCGCAAGAACGAGCATTCGCGGATCGGCACGGTCGCCCAGCTCGAACGTGAACCGCCGGGGTCCTTTCGCGATTCGCTCCTCGCGATGCGGGATGCGCGCCTCGCGGCAGTACTCCTTGAGGAACGCGGCCGTCGTCTCGACGTCCTTGCGCGTCTGCTCGATCCCGGCTACGTCGTGGCCGAGCGCAAGCGCCGCGAAGAGCGTCGTCCCGCCGCCCGCAAGCGGGTCGAGGACGCGCAGGCGCGCGTCGAGCGCCCGCTCCGACGCAAAGAGCGCGAGATTCAGTAGGACGCGCGTGAAGACCTCGCTCGTCTTGCCGCGATAGCGTCGCGCCTCCGCGAGCTCCTTCGGGACGAACGGCGTGTGCCCGCTGCCGAGCGGTCGCAAGAACGGGCCTGGCACGCCGCCCACCTCGTCGTGGTGCTCGAAGCACTCGCTTGTCGCGGCGAGCCGGTCGACCACGTGGAGCGGCGCGCCGTCCGCGAGCTCGGCGAGCAGGTATTCGTGCCCGCCGAGACGTGCGCTGCGCAGCGAGCTGAGAAACGGCCCGAGCGGAGATGCGACGAGCTCGGGCTGCGCGAGGCGCGCGGTCATCTCCGCGTATTGGGTGGAGTGTTGGGGGGCGAGCTTCAGGGCGAGCTGCACGATGGGACAATCCTCCGTCATGAGCGCAGGCTTCGTCGCGATCCTCACCGTCGAGCTGCATTTTCCGGAGGCGTCGTCCCTCAAGGGGAAGCGGCACTTCGTGCGCTCGGCGCGGGACAACCTGCGCAACCGGTTCGGTGCCGCGGTCGCCGAGGTCGACCACCACGACCTGTGGCAGCGCGCGACTCTCACCGTCGCGTGCGTCGCGCGTACGGCGCACGACGCGGAGGAGCTGGCCGACGGCGCGGAGCGCTGGCTCGCCTCGGGCGACTGGGTGCTGAGCCGCTGCGAACGGCTTCTCGTCTCGCCCGACGACTGAGTCGCGTTACCGTGTCGGGATGTCCGGGCGGATGCGCAGGGTCAACGAGTCGGTCCGTGCGGTCGTCGCCGAGGCGGTTTCCGATCTCAAGGACCCGCGGATCGGCCTGGTCACCGTGACGGGAGTCGTCGTCTCGCCGGATCTCGGTGAGGCACGCATCTTCGTCTCCGTCCTCGGCAGCGAGAAGAAGCGCGCAGCGACGCTCGCCGGCCTCGAGTCGGCGCGCGGCGTCCTGCAGGCCCGGATCAACCGTGAGCTCAGCCTGCGCAGGACGCCGATGCTCGCGTTCGCCTACGATGACGCGGTCGAGCGGGGCGTCCGCATGACGAAGCTGATCGACGAGCTTGCCGCGGACCTACCCGAGGAACCAGACATCCTGGAGATGACCGAGACGACGCACACGAGTGAGCTCGAGGCGGTCGCCGCCGCGATTCGCTCGAACGACCGCTTTCTGATTGTCACGCACGAGAACCCGGATGGGGACGCGCTCGGGTCGCTGCTTGGGACGACGCTCGCGCTGCGCGCGCTCGACAAGGACGCAGTCATGTATCTCGCGGGATCGACGGCGCTGCCGGCGGAGTACGGCTTCCTGGAGCTCGGCGATCTGCAACGCGACCTGCCCGCCGATCTGGAGGAGCGCGTGCTGCTCGCCGTCGATTGCGCGAACGAGCGGCGCATCAGCGAGGAGCCCGATGCCGTCACTCGCGCCGCGCTTGTGGTTGACGTCGACCACCATCACGACAACACGCGCTTCGGCGACGTCAACCTGATCGTCGCCGACGCGTCGTCGACCGCAGAAATCGTCCGCGACGTCCTGCGTGAGCTCGGCGTCGAGCTCACACCGCAGATCGCGCAGGCGCTCTACGTCGCGCTCGTGACCGACACGGGGCGCTTTCAATACTCGAACACGACGCCGAAATCGCTGCGGCTCGCGGCCGAGCTCGTCGAGGCGGGCGCCGACGTCCACGGCATCTTCCGGCACGTCTACGAGACGGTGCAGTTCGCGAAGCTCAAGCTGCTCGCCCGCGCGCTCGAGCGGGCACAGCTCTTCGAAGGCGGCCGGCTCGTCGTCTCGTACCTGTTGAAGAGCGACTTCGCCGACGTCGGCGCCGAGGAGCCGTACTCCGAGGGGATCATCGACTACCTGCGCGCAGTCGAGGGATCGGAGTTGGTGGCGTTGATTCGTGAGCCGCCGCGCGACGAAGGCCCCACGCGACGCGTGTCGCTTCGCTCCAGCCGCGACGAGGTCGACGTCTCCGCGATTGCGCGCAAGAGCGACGGAGGCGGTCACCGTCAGGCCGCGGGTTTCTCGTCCGAAGAGTCGATCGCGGACATCACCGACTTCATCCACCGCGAGTTCGTGCTCGCCACGAGTGCCACCCAGGGCGCTTAAGCCGGTCGGCGTCGCGCTGGTCGACAAGCCGGCGGGACCTTCCTCGTTCGCGCTGGTCGCAGCGCTGCGCCGGCGAACCGGCGCGCGGACCGGTCACACAGGCACGCTCGATCCGTTCGCGACCGGCCTCCTGGTTCTGTTGTCCGGTGTGGCAACTAGGCTTGCTCCATGCTTTGTCGGCCTGGACAAGCGCTACGTCACCGACGTCGACCTGACGTCGACGACGTCGACCGGCGACCCGGAAGGCGAGGTGCTCGAGCAGCACCCGGCGCCGGGCCAAGGAGAGCTGGATTCCGCGCTCGCAGCCCTCCGCGGTGAGGTCGAGCTGCCGATCCCCGCCGCGTCCGCGGTGAAGATCGGCGGGGAGCGCGCGTACCGTCTGGCGCGTCGGGGTGTCGTCGTCGACATGCCCCTGAGGCGTTCGCTCGTGCTCGCGCTCGACGTCATCTCCTATAGCGGCGACAGCGTGCGCCTAGGCCTGCACGTGAGCAGCGGTACCTACGTGCGGTCGGTGGCCGCCGCGCTCGGCGGCCACTGCACGACGCTGCGGCGGACCGCGGTCGGCCCGTTCTCCGTCGAAGAGGCCGCGGCCGTCGACGACGCCCAGCTCGTGCCGGTGCCGGACGTGCTCGCCCGGCTGCCCGACGACGCGCTCGCCCGGGTGCCGGACGAGATCCGCGAAAGCGTGCTCGCCCTGTGAACGTCGCCCGCCACGTGGACGAGGTGGAGCGGGTGCCGCGCGCGGTTGCGATCGGCACGTTCGACGGTGTCCATCTCGGGCACCGCGCGGTCATCCGCGCCGCCGTCTCGGCGGGCCTACGGCCGACGGTCGTCACGTTCGACCCGCATCCCCGCACCGTGCTCGGGAACCGCGTCGAGCTGCTCGCGACGCTCGAGCGGCGGCTGGAGCTCTTCGCGGAGTGCGAGGTCGAAGACGTGCTCGTCGTCGAGTTCACGCCGGAGCTGGCCGGGCTCGAGCCGGACGAGTTCGCGCGGCGGGTGCTGCTCGGGATCGGGGCGGAGGTCGTCGTAGCCGGCGACGGGTTCCGTTTCGGCCGGCAGCGGCAGGGCTCGCTCGAGCTGCTGCGCAGCCTCGGCCTCGAGGCGCGGCAGGTGCCGCTCGTCCCCGGTGTGTCGTCGACGCGGATCCGCCAGCACGCCCATGCGGGCGAACCGGAGTCGGCCGCGCGCCTGCTCGGCCGCCCGCTCGAGGTGGAGGGCGTCGTCGTGAGCGGCGACCAGCGCGGGGGCACGCTCGGGTTCCCGACCGCGAACCTGCGCGTCGATCCGGACCTGCTCGTGCCCGGCTTCGGCATCTATGCCGGGGCGGTCGGCGACCGGAGGGCCGCGGTATCGATCGGTGTCAACCCGCACTACGGCGGCACGGAGCGCCGCGTCGAGGCGTACCTGCTCGACTGGGAGGGCGACCTCTACGGCGAGCGGCTCGTCCTCGAGCTGTGGCGGCGCCTGCGTGACGAGCGCGCGTTCGCGAGCGAGGCCGACCTGGTCGACCAGATCGCCCGGGACGTCGAGGACACACGGGCGGCGACCCGGCCCGGCTAGCGCAAGTTTTCGCTGCTCAGGGCGTCTTTTCGTACGAGATGTCCGTGAGCCGGATCGAGCGCGTCCGCTGCCTCGACTGCGGGTCGACCTACGCCAAGCCCGCGGCCGGCGGCACCGTCAGCCGGAATCCCGGCTGCCCGCGCTGCGGGTACCTCGGCTGGGTGCCCGCCGCCACCCCGGCGGTCGCCCAACAGCGCTGATCAAGCGACGCGCGCTGCGAGGCGGCTGCCGAACCGGCCGAAGCCCTCGCGCGGGAAGTCGAAGCGCTCGCCGACGTGCACACCGGCGGGAACCTGGAACCTGCGCTCGTCCAGCGCGCGTCCGACGATCTCCTCGCCGTTCACGTGCACGACGAGGCTGTCGCTGCCGTCCGGGTGCTCGACGGCGTAGGTCGCATCGCTGTTCTCGTACGCCCCGGTGTAGCCCTGGTACACCGCTGGATCGAGCTCGACAAAGCGCGGCTCGCGGCGGCGCTCGCCGAGCACCTGCTCGAAGAAGGCGTTCTCGATCGTGCGCAGCGCCTTGCCGCCGACGTCCGAGTTCGCGAGGCCGGCGAAGACCGCGCCACGCTCCGGCACCGTGAGGAGCGACGACTGGAAGCCGCCGTACGAACCTGAATGGCCCCAGACGTCGGCGCCGCCGACGCGCTCACCGAACAAGCCGAGCCCGTAGACGCCCCCGACCGGTTTGCCGTGCACGAGGCGCATCTGCTCGAAGACCGGCTGCCGGAGCAGCCACGCGCCGAAGTGCAACAGGTCGTCGATCGTCGAGGTCAGCCCGCCCGAAGGGCGGCGGCCGCGCGGGTAGGGCGTGGGCGGCAGGTCGTCGCCGTGGCCCTCGAGCTCGGGCTCCGCGAACGACGTCGCCTCGAGGCCGGCCGGCGCGAACACGTGCTCGTCGAGCGCATCCTCGTAGGTCGCACCCGCGCGTTCGGCCGCGAGCAGGCCCGCGAGCCAGTAGCCGGTGTTCGCGTAGGACCACACCTCGTCCACGCCGAGAAAGCGGCGGACGCCGGGAAGCTCGCCGACGCAGCGCGCGAGCGCGTCGTCGCCCTCCCCGAAGCGGCCGTAGTCCCCGCCGACCTCGCAGTCGAAGCCGCTCGTGTGCGAGAGCAGGTGGCGCACGCGCACGTCCTCGGGCCAGACCCGCGCTGCCTCGTCCAGCCGAAGCAGGGACACGACGAGGGCGGCGGTCATCGGCTTCGTGACCGAGGCGATGCGGAAGAGTGTCTCGCGCCCGCAGCCGATCGCAACGACTTCCGTCGCGTCCCCGGTCGCTATCCCGGCGACGAGCGCCGGCACCTCCCAGTCGGCCGCGGCAGCCTCGCAAATGGCGTGAAACGACGTATTCATCGGGAATTCGCTACCCTACTGACAGACCCGGCCTCGGCCGTACGCGTTCTTCCTTCGCGGCGGCTGGGACCAGGGTGACCACAACGAGTAGAGGAGAACTATGGCCCTCACCAAGGAAGAGAAGCTGGAGCACGTCGGCAAGTTCGGCAAGCACGAGACGGACACGGGCTCGCCCGAGGTTCAGATCGCGATGCTGACCCAGCGGATCAACACACTGACCGACCACCTGCGCACGCACAAGCACGACCACTACACGCGTCGTGGCCTGCTCAAGCTCGTCGGCCGCCGCCGCAGGTTCCTGAACTACCTGCAGCGGAAAGACCTCGAGGGCTATCGCGCCCTCATCAAGGAGCTCGGCCTCCGCCGCTAGCTCCTTTATCAAGAAGGGTGGAGCTTGGGCGAGCGCCCGGGCCGCGGACGCTGTCCCAATCTCCACCCTTCACCAATTGCACAGTGGAGGAATAGGAGAAATATGAGCATTGTCGAAGCCGAGCACCCTGCAGGGGTGCCGGTCTCCGTGTCCGTCGAGATCGGCGGCCGTGAGATCACCTTCGAGACCGGAAAGCTCGCGAAGCAGGCCGACGGCGCAGTCGTCGTCTCGAGCGGGCAGACCGTCGTTCTCGGCACGGCGCAGGGCCGGACGGAGGCGCGCGAAGGCGCGGACTTCTTCCCGCTCACTGTCGACGTCGAGGAGCGCATGTACGCCGCCGGGAAGATCCCGGGCGGCTTCTTCAAGCGCGAGGGCCGTCCGACTGAACGGGCGATCCTCACCGCTCGCATGACCGACCGCCCGGTTCGGCCGCTCTGGCCGAAGGGCTACCGCAACGAGACGCAGTGCGTCGCGACAGTGTTCTCGGCCGATCTGGAGATCGCCCACGACATCCTCGCGATCAACGCCGTCTCCGCGGCGCTCACCGTCTCGCCGCTGCCGTTCCTCGGCCCGATCGGCGCCGTCCGCATGGGCCTGATCGACGGTGAGCTGGTCGTCAACCCGACGCTCCAGGAGACGGACGCGGAGTCCGACCTCGACCTGATCGTCGTCGGCACGAAGGATGGCCTGACGATGGTCGAGGCGGGCGCGAACCAGGTTGCCGAGGAGAAGCTGCTCGAGGCACTCGACATCGCGCAGCGCGAGATCGTGAAGCTCTGCGAGGCGCAGGAGGAGCTCCGCGCCAAGG
>DATAUN010000102.1:0-9695 GCA_036268235.1 Gaiellaceae bacterium | reverse complement strand
GAACGCGGTGCTCGTGAAGCCCAATCAGGTCGGCACGGTCTCCGACGCGCGCCGTGTCGTCGAGCGTGCGCATGCGCTCGGCTACGCGACGGTGGTGTCGGCTCGCTCGGGCGACACCGAAGACGCCTGGCTCGCCGATTTCGCCGTCGCCTGGTGCGCGGGACAGATCAAGGTCGGATCGACGATGCGCTCCGAGCGGACGGCGAAGTGGAACCGGCTGCTACGGCTCGAAGCTGAGCTCGGGCTGCCGTTCGCGGGCCAGGTCGCACTCGCTCAGGCCGGCTAGCTGTAGGACCCAAGCAGGTTGGTTCTGCTGACCGGGGGTTGGTGGCCGAGCGCGGAGTGTCTACGTCGATGGTTGTAGTGCCAGAGCCATCCGTCAAGGGCTTTGCTGCGTTCGCTGCTTGAGCGGTAGATCGCGCCGTAGGCCCAGCCGTTGAGCATGGTGCGGATGAAGCGTTCGGCTTTGCCGTTGGTCTGCGGTCGGCGGGGCCGGGTGCGGAGGTGCTTGATCCCGAGCGCGCGGCAGGAGATCGCGTGGATCGTGGAGATGTAGGCGGAGCCGTTGTCGGTCAGGACGCCTTCGACGTTGATGCCATGTCGTTGGTAGTAGGCGACAGCGCGGCGGAGGAAGCCGGCGGCAGTCGTCGCGCGTTCGTCTTCGAGGACTTCGGCGTAGGCGAGGCGGCTGTAGTCGTCGACGGCGACGTGGACGAACTCCCAACCTGTCAGACCGCGGCGGCGGCCGGTGCCGTCATTGCGGCGTGGCCGACCCTTCCCGGGCAGGCGGCCGCCGACGCGTTTGCCGGCGCCGCCCTCGATCCGACCGAGCTTTTTGATGTCGATGTGGATCAGCTCGCCGGGCCGTGTGCGTTCATAGCGCACGGGCTGCTCGAGCCCGATCCGGCCGAGCTTGCCAACGCCGTTGCGCTTCAGTACCACCGACACCGTGGAGAGCGGCATCGCGAGCGTCTCGGCGATCTCAGCTGCCGTCATCCGCAACCGACGCAACCCGATAATCACCGCCACCCGCTCCGGCGTGGTGCGGTTAGCGACTCGCTTCGGCGCCGAAGAGCGATCAACGAGACCGGCTTCGCCGGCCACCCGATACCTGCCCACCCACTTGCTTGCGCAGCGCACACTCACACCGGCCGCCTCCGCAGCTGCCGTCAATGTCCAGCCTCGCTCGAGCACACGCTCAGCCAGCAGCCTGCGGCCGCTCCAACTGAGAGCAGCGTTACGGTGAAGCCTCATCCGGGTCGCCTCCTTGGATCTGGTTGCCTTCGACAGCTCCCAGCCTCCAAGGCGGCCCGGATGAACCAACGTGCTTAGGAACTACAGCTAGCCGTCGCGCGTACGGAAGTGCTCGATTGTCGCCGCGACGCCCTCGCGCAGCGGCGTCACCGGCACGGGGCCGATCGCAGCGACGAGCGCCTCTGCCTGGAGCTCCTCGGGGAACGGGAGCTGCACGTCGTCGAACGTGATCGCAGTATCCGGAGCCACGGCTGCGATCGCGTCCACGACGTCCTGCATGTGCACCGCCGGGGCGGGCAGGTTCGCAACGAGCGCGCCCGAGTACGCACTGCGGCTGGCGGCGATGAACGCATCGGCGACGTCGGGTGCGTAGTGGAACTGCGTCCGGCCTCCGAACGGAATGTGCGAGCCCTCGCCGCGCGCTGCCGCCTCCATCGCGGCGGTCGGCGACGAGGTCACGCCCTGGTCGCGGCCGGGCCCGTAGACGACGTACGGGCGCAGTCCGATGCTCGGCAGCTCGTTTTCCTGCCAGTAGATCCGCGCCGTCCCCTCGTTCGCGATCTTGTAGACGCCGTAGTGCGTCCCGGGCCACTCGAGCACGCTCTCGGGCGCCGTGCCGCTCGTGCGCGCGGGGCCGTAGACCGCTGCCGAGCTCGCGTAGACGACGTTGCCGATCCGGTCGCGCCGTCGCTTCACCGCATCGAACACATTCACGGTGCCGACGACGTTGACCGCCGCGCCGAGCGGGGGGTTGTCCCTGCAGAACGGAATCTGCAGCGCGGCGAGGTGAATGACGTTCGTGATCTCGTGCTCGTCGAGTGCCTGCTCCAACTGTGCGAGAGAGGTGATGTCGCCCGGGATGCGCACGAGGCTCGCGAGCTGGTCGTCGTCGAGCACGAGCCGCAGCCGGTGGTCGCCGGTGCCGAGGTCGTACACCACTGCGTGCGCGCCTTCGTCGAGGAGCCGCTTGACCACCCACGCGCCGATGCAGCCGAGGGCGCCGGTGACGAGGAACCGTTCTGTCGAGGGAGCTTGGGTCATGGTCGTTACGAAGTCTAAGCCGACGACATCGAGGAGCTCACACCCAGTCGGGCTTCGGGTGCGCGCGGAGCCAGTCCAGGTCGAGCTCCACGCCGAGCCCCGGCCGGTCCGAGAGGAAGAGCCGGCCGTCGCGAATGTCGAGTGGCTCCGTGATCGCCGCGTCGTAGTGCGTCAGGAAGTCGGGCCCGAGGATCTCGAGCCGGAAGAGATTCGGCGTTCCGAGCATGACGTGCGCGCTGGCGAGCGTCTGCAGCGGGCCGAGTGCGCCATGCGGCGCGATCGGAACGGCGTGCGCCTCGGCCATCGTCGCGATCTTCTTCAGCTCGCTGATGCCGCCGGTCCAGCAGACGTCCGGCATGACGTAGTTCGCGAGGCGGTCCCGGAAGATGGGCAGGAAATCCCAGCGCGTATACAGGCGCTCGCCGACGCACAGCGGCGCGTCGGTCTGCGCGCGCAGCTGCCGAAGCGCGTCGGTGTTCTCCGGTTGCAGCGGCTCTTCGAACCAGCCGATGTCGTACGGCTCGAGCGCGCGGATGCAGCGCAGCGCCGACGTGACGTTGTAGTTGCCGTGGAAGTCGATCAGGATCTCGACGTCCTGGCCGACGGCCTCGCGGACGCGCTCGATCGACTCGGCCGCCGTGCGGATTTCTGCCTTTGAGATGTCGCCGCCGAGATACGACGTGACTCGCGCCCCGCTCTCGCCGAACGGGTCGAATTTGAACGCGTCCCAGCCCTGCTCGATGAGGCCGGCTGTGCGTTCCGCGACGTGCTCCCACGTCTCGCCACCCGGATGCGTGTACAGCGGGATCGCGTCGTGGACGGCGCCGCCGAGCAGGTCGTGCACCGGCCGTCCGAGCGCCTTCCCCTTGAGGTCCCAGAGTGCGATGTCGACACCGCTCGCAACGGTCGAGGCGAGACCGCGGCTGCCGAGGAATGTGAACTGCCGGAAGATGTCGATCCAGATCTCCTCGATGCGGCTCGGGTCTCGCCCGATCAGCTCGTCCTTGATCGCCTCGAGCGTGGCGACGACCGCACTGTTTCCCTTGCGCGGGAAGTTGGAGCACTCGCCGATGCCCGTGACGCCTTCGTCGGTCTGGATCTCGACGAACACCCACGAGAGGCGGCCGCTGAAGGTAACGGTGTCCCCGATGGGCGCGGTGACGTGGATTCGGACGTCGGTGATCTTCATTCGAGCTCTTTCGTCGATGGATAGTTAATGTTATTTCCGATTGTCCGTTGTGGTCTTGGCGGTGGCTGTCGAGGAGATCAGAGGAGGAGCACATGCCGTTTTCGGTTCGCGTCGTCAAGGTCGGCCAGGTCGAGGTTCCCGGGCCCGAGGTCTTCTGGATGTCCGGCTGGGACGAGTGGCTGACACTGTCGTTCAACGTCGTCGTTGCGCAGGGCGACGGCGTCGTCGCGCTCGTCAACACCGGTGCCCCCGACGATCTCTCGCCGATCAACGACATCTGGACGGCGGGCCTCGGGCCGCGCGCGACGTACCGGCGCTCGGACGAGGAGACGATCGAGGCGCAGCTCGCCGCGATCGGCATCGCGCCGGCTGACGTGACGCACCTCGTCGTCACTCCGTTCCAGCTCTACTCGACCGGCGGCATCCCGCGGTTCCCGAATGCGCAGATCTGCGTCTCGCGCAAGGGCTGGGTCCATTTCCACACGACGCACCAGCATCCACACGACGATCGCTGGACGTCGATTGCGCCCGACGTCCTGAAGTACCTCGTGATCGACGCGTGGGATCGCGTCCGGCTGCTCGACGACGAGGACGAGGTCGTTCCGGGCCTGCGCACGTGGTGGGCAGGCACGCACCATCGTGCGTCGATGGCGGTCGAGATCGACTCGAACGCCGGTGTGGTCGTCGCGTCGGATGCGTTCTTCCTCTACGCGAACGTCGAGGACGGCCGGCCCCTCGGAATCTCCGAGAACATGTACGAGGGGATCGCAACATACGAGCGCACGCGCCGGGTCGCGGATCACATCGTGCCGCTGTACGACCCGCTCGTCTTCGAGCGCTACGAGGGCGGGGTCGTCGCGTAACGATGGCGGGCGAGAAGGCACGCGTCGGGGTGATCGGTGCGGGGTGGTGGTCGACGATGGTCCACATGCCGGCGCTCGCTGCCAACAACCGGGCGGAGCTCGTCGCGATCGCCGACCGTGATCCGCAGCGACTGGCCGCCGCGGCGAACGAGTTCGGCGTGACGGCGTATCCCGGCCACCGGGAGCTGCTCGACGGAGCCGAGCTCGACGCGGTCGTGATCGCCGTCCAGCACGCGTACCACTTCGAGGCGGCGCGGGACGCGCTCGACGCGGGTGTCAGCGTGATGCTCGAGAAGCCGATGACGTTGAACGCGCGCGACGCGTGGGAGCTCGTGCGCCTGGCGCGCGAGCGCGAAGTTCACCTCCAGCTCGGCTACACGTACCACTTCACTCGGCACGCACGCCGCGCGAAGCAAGTGCTCGACGCCGGCGAGCTCGGCGAGCTGCAGCTCATCTCGGGGCTCTTCGCGTCGATGGTCGAGTCGTACTACCGCGGCGAGCCGGGCGACTACGCGGAGCTGATGGGGAACCCGATCACGATGCCGACCCCGGAGACCTATTCGAACCCGGCGATCTCGGGCGGCGGGCAGGCGATGACGCAGATCACGCACGCGATGGGGATGGTGCACTGGCTGACCGGCGGCCGCACCGCTGAGGTCTTCGCGTTCATGGCCGACCACGGCCTGGCCGTCGACCTCGTCGACGCCGCGTCGTATCGATTCGACGACGGCACGCTCGGGACGATGGCGTCTACCGGCGGCCTAGAGCCGCGGCAGGACCAGCAGCAAGAGCTTCGCTACTACGGGACCGAGGGCTACATGCTCCAGGAGATCTGGAGCGGCGCGCTCGAGATCGTGCGCAACGACGGCCGGCGCGAGGTGCTCGAGCCGCTCACCGCCGAGGAGCGCTATCCCGCCGGTGCGACCTCGGCGGGGATCGTCGACCTCGTGCTCGGAGGCGGCGAGAACCTCGCCCCCGGCGAGGCCGGTGCGGCAGCGGTCGAGTTCATCGAGCTCGCCTATCGATCGGCGCGTGAAGGCCGGCCCGTGCGCCGCGACGAGCTACCGCTCTAGCGCCTGACCGGCAGCAGCAGCCGTGAGGGTGTGCGGCCGCCCCAGTGCACCGTCTGGTCGGCGGCCTCGAGGTAGTCGAAGCTCGGCGCGTTCGACGAGGCGATCTCGATGCGGATGCGATGACCGCGCAGGAACGTCTGCGCCGTTCGTCCGGCGTGCACCGAGACACGCGTTGGCTTGCCCGGCGTGAGGTCGACGCGCCGCAGCGAGTCGACGACGTTGAACGCCCGACCGTCCGGATGCACGTCGACGAGTTTGACCGCGACGTCGGTGCGCCGTGCAGTCGATGCAAAGAAGAGCTCGGCGCGAACGGAGCCGACGATCGTCACGTCTCGCTCGAGCACGTCGCCCGTATAGACGAGCACGTCGTTGCGCTCCTCGACGCGGGCCTGGTCGGCAGGGCCAGGCGGCGTCATGTCCCAGAGCAGATGCCGGCCCCCGACGGTCGGCACCGGGTCGGCGGGGTCGTGCCGGAAGCGGTCGCTGCCGCTGCGGTCGGCCGGCGCCGCGAGCAGGCGGCCGTCACCGCGCGCGCTGTTCGCCGCGGAGCCGCTGCCGAGGTGGAGCACGGTCTCCTCGGCCGGCGGCGGCCACGACTCGAGCTCGAGCCAGCGGTTGCTGCCCATCACGAAGACCGACGCACCGCCCGTCACCACGCGGCCCTCGGCCGCATCGCGCAGGAACGTGAGTTGCTCCGCCGGGATCCCGCGCGTCAGCCAGTTCGCATCGGCGCCGAAGTCGAGCGCGCCGACGACCTGGACGAGCTGCGCCGCGTGCCCCCACGGACCGACGACGAGTCGCTGCGCACGGCGTACGCGTTCCGAGCGCGAGCGATGTGCGAGCTCCTCGTACGCTTCGAGCGCCCCCTCGACGAAGATGTCGTACCAGCCCGTCAGGTGGTAGGCAGGCACTCGCACGGAAGACGCGATCGTCCCGGGCCCGTCGATCGCGCGCCAGTAGCTCTCATCCGCTTCGTACCACTCGGAGAACGCGGGGAAGTGCTTTGCGACCGTCTTCGGGTCGAACGGATAGCGCGTCAGCTCGCGCCAGCGGTAGACGTCCTTCAGCGCGCGCTTCTCCGCGGCGCGCGTGCCCTTGTTCCCCGCCGTCGCCATCGCCATCGCCCAGATCGCCCACGGACCGACGCGGAACGCGCCGCCCTCCTTGAACCAGGTGTCCTCGGTGTAGGGCGTGCTGATCATCGGCGAGATCGCGGCGAGCCCCTTCGGCCGGCGGCGCGCCGCTGCCCACTGCACGTAGCCGTTGTACGACCCGCCGAGCATCGTCACGCGCCCGCTCGACCACGGCTGCGCTGCGCACCACTCGACCGCCGCGGCGCCGTCCGCGCCCTCCTGTGCGATCGGGTCGAACGTTCCCTCCGAGCCGACGCGGCCGCGCACGTCCTGAAGCACCACGGCCCAGCCGGCGCGTGCGAGCTCGATCGGATCGTGCGTGACGCGCAAGCTTGCGCGCGAGTAGGGCGTGCGCACGAACAGGACGGGATGCCGCGCGCCGTCCGCGGCGACGATGACATCCGTAGCGAGCTTCGTTCCGTCGGGGAGCGGCATCGCGACGTCGAGAACGTCGATGCTCGGTGCGGCCACGGCGAGACCTTATCGTGCCGACCGGGATAGGAAGGAACTGTTACTTAATCGGCCGGTCGTGTAGCGTCAGCACGCGAGATGGCAGACGACGTCCTCGCGCGGTACTCGACCCTCTACTCGTCGCTCGTCTCGGACTGCGTCGAAGCCGCCGGGCTCGGGCCGCGCGCCGCGCAGGAAGGGTTGCAGCCGTACCACTCCGACCCGCTCGCGGTCGCGGTTGGGCGCGCGTATCCGGTCCAGGCGCAGCGCACGGACGAGCGGGTCGAGATCGAGCTGCTGCTCGAGGCCGTGGAGGCGACGCCGCCCGATTCGGTGGTCGTCGTCGCCGCGGGCGAGGAGGTGCACGCGGCGCTGTGGGGCGGGTTGATGACGACCGCGGTGCTCAGCCGCGGTGCGCGAGGCGCCGTCGTCGACGGGGGCATTCGCGACCTGCATCAGGTCCTGCCGACCGGCTTCCCGGTGTGGGCGCGCTACCGCTCGCCGCTCGACGTCCGAGGTCGCGCGGAGATTGTTTCGTACGGAAAGCCGGTCGAGTTCCGCGGGGTTCCGGTCGAGCCGGGAGACCTCGTGGTCGCCGATGCGAACGGCGTCGTCGTTGTTCCGGCCGCGCACGAGCTCGAGGTGCTGCAGCTTGCAGAGGAGCGGCTCGGGCGCGAGGTCGCGACCGACCGCGAGCTCGCCGAAGGCGCGAGCCCCGCCGACGTCTACAAACGGCACGGCGCGTTCTGATCGTCGCCGAGGGCCGCTAGACCTGGAAGACGACGCGGTAGTACGACTCGGACTGCTGGCGCGCGAGCAGCACGGCGCCGCGCACGCCGGCGTCGCCGCCGAGGCTCGTCGCGCGCACGCCTACGACTTTCTCCATCGCCTGCGGCAGGGCGTGCTCGCGAAGCGCCGCTTCGAGCGGGCCGAGGAGCGGCTCGCCTGCGTCGGATAGGCCGCCGCCGATCAGCACCAGCTCGGGGTTGAACAGGTTCACGAGCCACGAGGCAGCGATGCCGAGCGCACGTCCCGCGTCGGCCAGCACCTCGAGTGCGAGCGCATCGCCGGCCGCGGCGGCCGCGGCCACGTCGACCGACGTGAGCTGCCGCTTGCCGGCGAGGACGGTGCGCCGGCCCGCCTTGATCGCCTGCTTCGCTGCGCGCGCGACGGACGGTCCGGACGCGATCGTCTCGAGGCACCCGACCTGGCCGCAGTTGCAGCGCTCCGTCGCGCCCGGGACGTAGCAGTGGCCGATCTCGCCTGAGATTCCGCCGTGACCGCCGAACACGCGCCCGTTCGCGAGGAGCCCGGCGCCGACGCCGGTCGACGCCCACAGCATGGCGATGTTGCCGAAGCCCTCTCCGGCGCCTTCGAGGCTCTCTGCGACGTTTGCCGGGTCGACGGTGTTGTGCACGAAGATCGGAACGCGGCTAAAGCTGCGTGCGAGCAGCTCCCGGACCGGCACGTCGCGCCAGCCGATGTTGGGTGCGAGCAGACAGGTCGCGGTGTTCGCGTCGACGAGGCCGGGCACGACGATGCCAATCGCAGCGAGCCGGCCGAGTTGCGCGCCTGCGCTTCGCATCGTCCGCCGTATCTCGTTCGCGATCGTGTCCAGCGTCTCGGCAGGCTTCGTCGGAGACATCCTGAGCTCTGTGCGCGTCAGCTCACGGCCTTGCGCGTCGGCGAGCGCGATCGTGGTGTGCTTCACGCCGATCTCGACGCCGATCAGGAAGTGCGAACGCTCGTTGAACTCGAGCAGGATCGGGGGGCGCCCGCCGTTCGAGCGAGTCTGGCCGATGCCGATCTCTCGGACGAGCCCGTCGCTCACGAGATCGTCGACGATCGTCGAGACGGTCGGCTTGGCAAGCGCGGTCAGCTTCGCGATCGCCGCACGCGAGATCGGGCTGTTCTGCTTGAGCAGATCGAGCACGAGCGAGCGATTGAGCTCGCGCATGACCGCGTGGTCTGCCCCCAGCCTGCGACTCGTCGTAGAGTCAGTCATCGTGCGCACCTGGCGCGACCATTTAGTAAGAATACCTATCTAACATGGCCGAACCCAGCCCCGAGCTACTCGACGCCGCCTCGGTCGGCGGCTATCTCGTCGAGCACGGCCTCGTCCCGGCCGGCGAGGAGATCGCCGTCGAGGCACTGGGTGGCGGGGTCTCCAACGTCGTGCTGCTCGCCTCAGCGGGCGGCCGCCGACTCGTCGTCAAGCAGTCGCTGCCGCGCCTGCTCGTCGCCGACGAGTGGCTTGCGACGCGCGAACGGATCCTCACGGAGGCGGCATCGCTCGAGCTGACGGCGCGGATCGCGCCCGGCACCGCGCCGCGCGTCCTGCACATCGACCCGGCCGCGTACGTGATCGTGATCGACGCCGCTCCGCCCGGCTGGGAGACGTGGAAGACCGAGTTGCTCGCGGGCCGCGCCGACCCCGGCGTCGCCGCGCGGCTCGGCGGTCTGCTCGCCGCGGTGCACGAGGGAACGCGCGACTCCGCCGAGGCGCGCGAGCGCTTCGACGGCGAAGAGGCGTTCGAGCAGCTTCGGGTCGATCCGTACTACCGGACGATCGCCGCCAGGCACCCGGAGCTCGCGCCGCGCATCAACGGCACGATCAACGCGATGCTCGGTCGCCGGATCTGTCTCGTGCACGCGGATTTCTCACCGAAGAACGTGCTCGTCGGCGACGACG
>DATAUN010000101.1:0-5897 GCA_036268235.1 Gaiellaceae bacterium | reverse complement strand
GTCGTGCGAGACGACTGTTGCCTTGGTGGATCCCTTCGCCGCGACGTCGACCACCCACTTGAGCGAGCAGAAGTAATCGACGAGCGCCTGCGGGTCGGTCGCGGTTGCGATGATGTCGAGGTCGCGCACGGTTTCGCGCATGCGGCGCGCCGAGCCTGCGATCGACACCTCGACGGACGCGGGATGCTCGCGCAGCACCTCGGCAACCGCACGCAGCTTGGGGAGCGTCGAGCCGAGGAGCGCGCGGCGCGGGCCCTCGGTCGCCGCCGGCAGTGCGAGCGCGGCCGCGATCTTCTCCTCGGTGCCGGGGCCGATGCCGGCGTGGCCGCGCAGCTGCTGCGCCTCGGCGGCCGCCTTCAGCGCCGCCGCGGTCGTGATCCCGAGCTCCTGCCAGATCCGGCGTGCCGTCTTCGGGCCGAGGCCGGGCAGCCGCATGAAGATCGCGACCTCCTGCGGCACCTCCGTCTTGCGCTTGGTGAGCGCGTGAATCTCACCGTCGTCGACCACCTCCACGATCTTCGCCTCGATCGTCTTCCCGATCCCCTGCAGCTGCTTCGCCTTGCCGTCGAGCGCGAGCTGGGCGACGGACGACGGCGTCTCGCGGATCCGCGCGGCTGCCTTCCGATAGGCGCCGATGCGGAAGCCGTCCGCTCCCTCGAGCTCCATCAGGTCGGCGAGCAGGTCGAACTGCTCTGCAAGCGCTTCGTTCCGCGGTAACTCCGCCATCGCAGCGATCATAGGCAGCTGCATGCGCGCGACCGTTTGCCTGCCCACCTACAACGAGCGTGAGAACCTCGAGCCGATGCTGCGCGCGCTCGGCGGCGTGCTGCGCGAGGGCGACCGGGTCCTGGTGATCGACGACGGCTCGCCCGACGGGACGGGCGCGCTCGCGGACACGCTGGCCGAGGAGCTCGGGTTCGTCGACGTCCTGCACCGCCCGGCGAAGGAAGGTCTCGGGCGCGCTTACGTCGCGGGGTTCCGCCACGTGCTGGAGACGGACGCCGAGCTCGTGCTCGAAATGGACTGCGACTTCTCGCACGACCCAAAGGACGTGCCGCGGCTGATCGAGGCCGCCGAGTCCGGCGCGGACCTCGTGCTTGGCTCGCGGTACGTGCGAGGCGGCGGGACGCGGAACTGGGGCCTCCTTCGCCGCGTGATCTCGAAGGGTGGCTCCCTTTACACCGCGTTCTTCTTGCACATGGGCGTGCACGACCCGACCGGCGGGTTCAAGTGCTTCCGGCGTGCTGTGCTCGAGCGGCTCGATCTCGACGAGGTCACGCCACGCGGCTACGCGTTTCAGATCGAGATGACCTACCGGGCGAAGCAGCTCGGATTTCGGATCGTCGAGATCCCGATCACATTCGTCGACCGAGCCGTGGGCACATCGAAGATGAGCAAGGCCGTGTTCCTCGAAGCGGTGTGGCGCGTCCCTCTGCTACGTCTACGCGTCTGATGCACGAGGTGACCGACGCAACGTTCGCGGCCGAGGTACTCGAGGCCGAGCGCCCGGTCGTCGTCGACTTCTGGGCGCCGTGGTGCGGGCCGTGCAAGGCGATCGAGCCTGCGCTCGAGGAGCTCGCGCTCGACGTCGTGAAGCTCGACATCGACGCGAACCCGGAAACGGCGGCGCGCTACGGCGTGCTGTCGATCCCCACCGTGATGCTGTTCGCCGGCGGCGAGCCGCGCGAGACGGTGCTCGGCGCGCGGCCGAAGAAGCACTTCGAGAACGCCTTCGCCGACTACCTGTAGTGCTCCCAGCCGGCGAGCGCGTACGGCTGGCCGTGCAGGAGCAGCTCGACGCCTTCGCCCTCTTCGACGCGGCCCACCACGGCAAAGCTCCCCGGCTCCGTCGTCGCCGCGAGCAGCTCGTAGTCCTCGCCGAAGCCGAGATCGGCCAGCTCGGCGCCGGCCGCGCGTGGGACGCGATCGAGGTCGATCACGCAGCGCACGCCTGAGCGCCGCGCGAGGTGACCGGCGTCGACCGCAATGCCGTCGGAGATGTCCAGCAGCGCGTGGGCGGTGCGCGCGAGGCGCGCGCCTTCGGCGAGCCGGATCGGCGGGCGCACGTAGCTCTCCCGGCGAAATGCAACGCCGCCGGCGCCGAGTGGACCGGTGACGACGAGCGCGTCGCCCGGCTGCGCGCCGGCTCGGCCCGGAACGCGTTCGCTCCGCCCGAGTGCGGTCACGGAGATCGTCGCGGCCGCGGCTGCCGTGGTGTCGCCGCCGACGACCCGCACACCGGTCTCCGCGATCCCCTCGTAGAGCTCGAGCACGTCGCCGACCTCGGTCTCGCCCGGAACGGCGAGCGTGACGAGCAAGCCGAGCGGCGCCGCGCCCGAGGCGGCGAGATCGCTCAGGTTGACCGCCGCGGCGCGATAGCCGAGCTCGCGCCACGAAAGCCAGTCGAGCCGGAAGTGGACGCCCTCGACGAGCGCATCCTGCGTCGCGACGAGCCCGTCTACGACCGCCGCGTCGTGCTCCGTCCCGACAATCAGCCCGCGGCGCTCGAGCTCCGCGAGCAGTGCGAGCTCACCGGTCTCCGAGAGCTTCGTCAACGGCCCTCCTGAGCGCCGGATCGGTGGCCGCGCGGATCACTGCGACGCCGGCCGCGCCTGCTTCGATGCACGCGGCGGCATTCGTCGCGTCGACCCCGCCGATCGCGACCACGGGGATGTCGACCGCCGCGCAGATTCGCCGCAGCCCCTCGAGGCCGATCGGCGGCTCCGCATCCGTCTTCGACGGCGTCGACCACACCGGCCCCGCACCGAGGTAGTCCGCGTCGGCCGCGAGCGCCTCGGCGACGGTCGAGACGGAGCGCCCGAGGATCAAGCCTGGGACACGCTCGCCATCGTCCTGCTGCCCGAGGTGCACGCCGTCCGCGCCGAGCGCGACGGCCGCGTGGACATCGTCGTTGACGACGAACGTGGCGCCGAGGTCGGCGAAGCCGATGCCGCGTTCGACAATCGTGCGCGTCGGCGCCTTGACGCGCAGCTGCACGACCGTCGCCCCTGCGGCGACCGCGCGGCGAGCCGTCTCGATGTCGGCGACGATCGCGTGCACCCTCACTCCGTCTGCGCCCTCGCATCAAGCGTGTCGGGATCCAGCGCAGCCAGCGCGTCATAGAGCGCGACGTGGAACGAGCCCGGTCCTTTCGCCTCGCGCGCCGCGTCCTCGCCTGCGACGCCGAACGCGACGAGCGCCTCGGCCGCCGCGTTGAGCGGGTCGTCGCGGTTGACCGCCAGGAAGCAGCCGGTCATGGCGGTCGACATGCAGCCCGTGCCGGTGATCGACGCGAGCAGCGGGTGGCCGTTGCGGATCGCGATCGTCGTCTCGCCGTCGGAGACGTGGTCGGTCGGCCCGGTGACGGACGCGACGAGACCGAGACGACGGCCGGCCCCGCGCGCGAGCTCGGCCGGGTCGGCGCCGGTGTCGATCGACTCGACGCCGCGTACCTCCGCATCGACGCCGACAAGCGTCGCGACCTCGCCCGCGTTGCCGCGCAGGACGGCGACGTCCACCTCGTCGAGGATGCGCTTCGCCGTCTCGGTGCGATAGGTCGTCGCGCCGGCGCCGACCGGGTCGAGCACGACAGGAACACCGGCCTCGTTCGCGGCGCGCCCGGCAAGCAGCATCGCGTCGACCCACGACGGCGAGAGCGTGCCGATGTTCAGGACGAGCGCACCTGCGAGCCGAACCATCTCTTCGACTTCTTCGCGCGCGTGCGCCATCACCGGCAGCGCGCCGAGCGCGAGCGTCGCGTTCGCGGTCTCGTTCATCACGACGTAGTTCGTGATCTGGTGGACGAGCGGCCTCGTCTCGCGCAGCCGCCGCAGGGAGTCTCCGGTGTTCACAGGCTTCCTTTCACGTTGAGGACGTCGACGGGGCCGTCGCCCGCCCCGAGCTCGGGCAGCCCGTGGCGCACCGCTTCGACCGCCGCCTGCGCAGCGCCGCGGGCGGCCTCGACGAGCGGCAGCCCGCGTGCGAGGAGCGCGGCGAGGGTCGCCGAGTGCGTGCAGCCGGCGCCGTGGGTGGCGGCGACGGCGAGCCGCTCGACGGGAATCTCGACATGCTCGCGCCCGTCGAAGAGGTGGTCGACGGGATCGCCATGGCCGCCGGTGACGATCGCGGCAGGCGCACCCAGCTCGACCAGGCGCTCGGCGAGCTCCGCCTTCGATGCTTGTGTTGACTCAACACAAAGTCGCCGGGCCTCGGCCAGGTTGGGCGTGACCACCGTGGCCAGGGGGAAGAGGCGCACGACGAGCGCCTCGACCGCGTCGTCCTGCAGGAGCTGCGCGCCCGACGAGGCCAGCATGACCGGGTCGACGACGAGCAGCACCGAGTGCTCCTCGAGGTACGCAGCCACCGCCTCGACGATCGGGCGTGAGAAGAGCATCCCCGTCTTCGCGGCGTCGACGCCGATGTCCGAGAACACCGCTTCCAGCTGCGCGACGACGAACTCCGGCGGCAGCTCGTGCACCGCTGTCACGCCGACGGTGTTCTGTGCCGTGAGCGCCACGATCGCCGACATCCCATGCGCGCCCGCGGCGGCGAACGCCTTCAGGTCGGCCTGGATGCCGGCGCCGCCCCCGCTGTCGGAGCCGGCGATCGTCAACGCGCGCGGTACCACCTCGAGCTCTCCCTTCGCCGGTCCTAACCGGATCAGGTTCGACGGGTGTGATCTCAGCCCCGAACAGGGCACCCCGGTAGCACGAGGCTAGCATCGAAGCCGTGCTCGACTTCCTCGCGGTCGGTGACGTGATGCTCGACGTGCGGCTGCCCGCAGCCGCCCCCGGCACGCGACTGCACACGCAGGTTTCCGTCGGCGCGGGCGGCTCGGCGGTGAACGCGGCGCGGGCGGCGGCGCGCCTTGGTGCGCGAGCAGCGGTCGTGGGAACGGTCGGCAACGATCCGATCGGTCGTGCGATCGCCGACGAGCTCGCGGCGGCCGGCATCGAGGCGCACCTGGCGGTGGCCGACGTTCCGACCGGCACGACGGTCTACACCGGGGACGCGGTGGTCGCCGACCGCGGCGCAAACGCGAAGGCGGCCGTAAGCGAGCTGCCGGCCGCGCGCGTGACGCTCGTCTCCGCCTACCTGCCTGCAGACGCGCGCACTGCTGCGCTCGCCGCTGCGCACGGTCTCCGCGCACTCGATCTCCAGGGCGTGCTCGACGACGCCCCCGGCGCCGGCGTCGTGCTCGGCCCGAACCTCGACCTCGACACGTTCGTCGGGGGCCGGAGAGTCGTCTGCTCGACGCTGGCGGCCGGCGGCGCCGAGGCGATCGCCGACGGCGTGCGCGCGCGCGTCCGCCCGAGCCGCGTCCTTGCGGAGTCTCCGGCCGGTGCCGGCGACGCGTTCGCAGCGGGTTTCCTGCTCGCGCTCGCGGCCGGCCTGCCGCTCGAGGAATGTCTGCGGCGCGGCTGCGATTCGGCGGTCCCGTGAGCGTCGACGTCCTCAAGTGGGAAGGCTTCCTGCAAGGCGAGGAGCTCGCCCACCTCACGACCGAGCCGGAGCGCGAGGCGCGCTTCGCACCGTTGCCGGACGAGCTGCATCCGAAGGCGCGCGCCGCGGTCGGTGTCCCGCAGCTCTACGCGCACCAGCGTGCCGCCTGGGACTCGGCCGCGCGCGGCGAGCACGTGCTCGTGACGACGGGCACCGCGTCGGGCAAGACGCTCGCCTTCAACCTGCCGGTGCTCGACGCGATCGCACGTGAACCGAAGACGCGCGCGCTCTACCTCTATCCGACGAAGGCGCTTGCGCAGGACCAGTTCCGGACGCTCTCCGCGTATCGCGTGCCGCGGCTCAAGCCGGCGATCTACGACGGCGACACGCCGACGGAGCAGCGGTGGCAGATTCGCAAGTGGTCGAACGTCATCCTCACCAACCCCGACATGGTC
>DATAUN010000100.1:0-24792 GCA_036268235.1 Gaiellaceae bacterium | reverse complement strand
GCCTGGGCGCGCGCCGCTAGTCTCGAGGCATGGACGTAGGCATTCACCTCATGAACTTCAACCTGTCCGGCGGGCCGGAGCGGCTCGCTTCACACGCCCGCGACACGGCGCAGGCGGCGGAGGCGGCCGGCTGCACGATGTTCACCTGCATGGACCACTACTTCCAGATGGAGGCGTTCACGCGCGCCGAGGACCCGATGCTCGAGGGCTACACGACGCTCGGCTACGTCGCTGGGGCCACCGAGAAGATGACGCTTGGGCTCCTCGTGACCGGCGTCACGTATCGCCATCCGGGACTGCTCGCGAAGATCGTGACGACGCTCGACGTCCTCTCCGGTGGGCGCGGGATGCTCGGCATCGGCGCGGCCTGGTACGAGCGCGAGCACATCGGGCTCGGCGTCCCGTACTACGGGATCGCCGAACGGCTCGAGCGGCTCGAGGAGACGCTGCAGATCTGCCTGCAGATGTGGAGCGAGAACGACGGCCCGTACGAGGGCGAGCACTACCAGCTGGCCGAGACGCTGAACGTTCCGCCGGCGCTCTCGAAGCCGCACCCTCCGATCCTGATCGGCGGCGGCGGCGAACGGAAGCTGCTGCGCCTGGTCGCGAAGTACGCCGACATGAACAACCTCTTCTCCTCGTCGCCCGAGGAAGTCCGCCACAAGCTCGACGTGCTCGCGCGCCACTGCGAGGAGGTCGGGCGCGACCGCGCCGAGATCCGCAACACGACCATCGGGCGCATCGGCCCGGAGACGGACGTCGACGAGTTCGTCGCGTCGATGAAGGAATACGCGGCTCTCGGCATGGAGCACGTGCAGGTCTCGCTCCTCACCGACGAGCCGGCGCGGTTCGTCGACAGCACGATCGCGAAGCTCGTACCGCGGCTCGCCGACCTCTAGGCGACGCTCAGTGGTTATGGAGCGGGAACCCGCACGTCGCCGCCGCCCGCGTGAACAACGGCGACTGCATGTCGATCGTGTGCGGGAAGACGAACACCGCTCCTTCGATATCGGAGATCACGCCGCCGCCGCTCCCAGCCGGGAAGGGGTTGGTCGGGATCGAGGTCCTCGGGTCGGGGAAGTCCGGGATGCCGTGCCGGCGCATGCACTGAGCGGCCTTCACCATGTGCGCGAGCCACTGCGCCGAGGGGTGCGTGGTCGTGCCGGGCGCGAGGGCGCTTCCGGGCAGGTATTTCTGGCACTTCGCGCGCGCCGCCTCGAACGCGGGCGATGAGGGATCGACTCCGCTGCCGGCCGGGAAGAGGAAGCCCCCGCCGGCACTTGGGTCAGGGAAGTTGGGCACCCCGTTGGCGCGCATGCACCGGGCGTAGCGCAGCGAGTCCTGGTTCAACTGCGCCTGGCTCGGCGGCGCGCCGGGACTGCTGGCGTTCGTGCTGGTAGCGCTGCTCGAAGTCGTCGTCCCGACGCTCGCGATCGACGGCGACTGCGACCCGCCGCACCCCGATGCCAGCAAACAGAGACTCGCGAGAACCCCGGCGAGCAACGAGCGATGCACCCTCGAACCGGACATGCGTTTCGAACTGAAGCAAACGTCTCTAAAACGACCTTAAGTCAGGTCAGAAGATGAACGGCACGAGCATCTTGGTCGAGCGCTTGTACGCCGGGTAGGCGTCTGGGAACTGCTCCGTCAGGTAGCGCTCCTCGACCGTCGCGCTGTAGATGAAGTAGACGCCGGCGAGGGCCACCGCAGTCAGCCACAGCCAGCTCAGCGCAACCGCGGTGCCGATGCCGGCGACCAGGATGCCCGAGTAGATCGGGTGCCGCACCAGGCGGTAGGGGCCGCTGCTCACCAGCTCCGGCTCGTCCTTCTGCGTCATCGGGGTGCCCCAGTTGCGCCCGATGTGCACGCGAGCCCAGATCGCGAACGTCAACCCGAGGGCGAAGAGGACGAGCCCGATGCCGGCGCGCCACGGATCGGTGTTGTGGCCGTGGCCCCGAAACGCACCGACGCGAAACAAGACGATCACGACGACGACGATCAGGCCCCTGATCCTGAGGTTGCGCGACCACGGAACGCGGCCGCTCTTCATCGAGAAGGCTGCGACGAGCCAGTACAGCCAGAACGCGGCCCAGGCGATCTCGAAGACGAGCTTGACCACTCTCATCACGACGCATCCTTACCTCAGTCGAGGCGCAGGATCGTTTCCTCGATCTCCTCGATTCGGAAGGCGGCCATTCGGATCGACTCCGGATCCGTCACTTGCTGAAAGATCGTGTCGAGATCCCGGTCCTCGAGCTGTCTCAGCGAGACGTTCATCTGCGTCTTAGCCGATGGGGACTACGGCCCAGTCGGCGCCGCCGTCGGTCGTGCGCCAGAGCGCCTCGCGGCCGTTCGCGCCCTGCGCGAGCGCGGCGCCGACGTTCGCGTCGGTGAAGCCGACGAACGGCACGAACGACGCGCCCGGGGTGTGCGCGGACGTCCACGTCGTGCCCCCGTCCGTCGTAGGGAGCAACTCGTCCTGCGCGCCTTGCGCGAGCACGGCTGTCGCGTCCGACGCGGGGGCGAGGCGTGCCGAGTTGACGAGCTCGGGCGTCTTGAGCGCGCCGAAGGTGACGCCGCCGTCGGTCGAGATCCAGGCGCCGGCCTCCATCCCGGTCGGGCAGACCGCCCAGACGACCAGGTCGGACGACGGTTCGAGGTCGCCGCCGAGCCCGGGGACGCAGGGGCCGCTTCCCGTCGTGAACGTCTTGCCCGCGTCGGTCGAGCGCGCGATCGTGTCGTTTCCCGGCTCGGATCCCTTCGCCGTGCCGAGGAACCAGACGCTCGACCCGTGCGCCGCGAGGTCGACGACCGAGCCGTCGGGCGTGAACGGCAGCGGCGCCGACGTCCATGCATCCGACGAGACGGGCGCGCGTTCGAGGCGATAGTCGGAGCATCCGTTCGTGGCGCACTGCGCGCTCACGACGAACGCGTAGTGGTCGCCGGTCGCGAACGCGAGGATCGTCCGCGTCGGAATCTTGTTCCACGTCGCGCCGGCGTCGTGCGTCGCATAGAGCGCGCCGCCGAGCCCGGTTGCGAACGCGAACCCGTCGTTGCGGTCGGCGAAGCGCAGCTCCGGAGTCAGGCCCGAAGATGCGGGCAGCGGCGGCGCAGGCAATGCCGCGAACGTCTTCCCGCCGTTGACGGTGCGCGCGATCACGCCGTTCCCGAGCAGCCAGAACTCGTCGGCGCTGATCGCCGTGAACGAGACCGGGTCGAAGCCGGCGGGGACGGGCTTCAGGGTCGGCGCCGCCGGGGAGGTGGCGGTCGTCGTCGTGGTCGTGACGGTCACCGTCGTGACGACGGCCGCGCGCTTGGACGCGCCGCAGCCGACGGCCGAGACCGCCGTGACGAGCGCCAACGCAACGAGCGCAGCTCTCACAGTGCGATGTCTATCCCAGAGACGTGACGAGCGCGTTAACGGCTGTATGGACTTCGCGGAGCGCGCGCGTCCATCCGCGCCGTCAGATAGGACCTGAGTCGTGCGCGCCAGCGTCTCCGTCCAGTCCGTCGCCGTGCTCGTCGGCGTGACCTTCGTGGTCGTCGGCATCCTCGGGTTCGTTCCCGGGATCACGACCCACTACGGAGACCTGAGCTTCGCCGGCCACGGCTCGCGAGCGAAGCTCATCGGCATCTTTCAGGTGTCGGTGCTGCACAACCTCGTGCACCTACTGTTCGGCATCGTCGGCATCGTGCTTGCGAAAGCGGCCGACACGGCGCGCACGTACCTGATGGGTGGCGGTGTCGCCTACCTGGCGATCTGGCTGCTCGGCGTCGTCGGCGGCGGCAACTGGATCCCCGTCGACACCGCCGACAACTGGCTGCACTTCGTCCTCGGCATCGCGATGATCGGGCTCGGGTTCATCGCTACGCGCGCAGCAACGGTTCGGCCACAGCCGACTTCCTGAGCGCGGTCAGGATCTCGGCGACGATCTCCAGCGCCATCTCGGCGGGCGTCTCGCCGCCGAGATCGAGCCCGACCGGGCCGTGCACCGAGGCGGCGAGCTCACCGAGCTTCTCGGCGCGCGCAGCCTGCGCCTTGCGCGAGCCCAGCGCACCGACGTAGAACGCGCCGCCTTCGACGGCGTTGCGCAGCGCCGGGATGTCGAGCCGCTCCTCGTGGACGAGCGACACGAGAGCCGTCTCGCCGTCGATCTCGATCTCGTCCGGCCATGCGACGAGCAGCTCGTCCGCGCTCGGCACGCGCTCGCGCGTCGCGAGCCCCGGGCGGGGATCGACGACGACCGTGCGCCACCCGAGCGGCTTCGCGAGCGCGCACATCGCTTCGGCGATGTCGCCGGCGCCGACCGCGACGAGGCGGGGCGGTGGGCCGACCGACTCCGCGAAGACGTTCTCGCGCAGCTCGGTGTTCGTGCGCGCCTCCTCGGTCCAGCGCCTGCCCGCGTCGTCGCCTTCGACGACGACGAAGCTCGTGCCGCGCGCGATCGGCGGCGTGCCGCGGAACGGCTCGAGGAAGACGTCGATCTCGCCGCCGCATGGCAGGCCGATCGACCACGCGTCGTCGTCCGGGATGCCGTAGGTGACGACGCGCGGCGTCTCGCCGTCGAGGATCGCGAGGCAGCGCTCGGCGACGTCGGCCTCGACGCAGCCGCCGGAGACCGAGCCGTACAAGCGGCCGGAGCGCGTCACCGCGAGCTTCGACGCGAGCGGGCGCGGCGCGCTCCGCCGCGTGGCGACGACCGTCGCGAGCGCAACCTCTTCTCCGGCGGCGCGCCACTCCTCCGCCTTGGCGAGAACCTCGTCCATCTAGGGTTGATGCTAGCCATGGCCGACCCGATCGACGACGTCCTCGCCTGCGTCGACGCAGGCGAGCTGGGCGATCCGCTGCCCGTGCTGGCGTACCTCGCCGGCCAGGCAGTCGAGCTGCAGGACGATGAGCTGAACGGCGCCCGGCGCCGCGCGCTGCTGCTCGTGGCGGCGGGCGGCGACCCGCACCGCGAGCTCGGCCTCGACGACCGCGCCGTGAAGGCGATCGCCGCCGACCTCTACACGGACGAGCGGCGCGACCAGCTGGCGCGCGCAATCGACGCGCTCGTCCTGCGCGTGCGCGACCTGCCGGTCGCGCGCGAGGCGGCGCTCTTTCTCGCCGCCGACGTCGACCTCGCCTGGCGCCTCTTCTCGCTCGCGCTGCTCGCCGAGGAGCTCGCCGAATGACGCCTGCGGTCGAGGCGGCGAAGCGCGCCGGGATCGAGTTCCAGCTGCACGAGTACGAAGGCGTCGAGGTGGGGGACGGCGACTATGCGCTCGCCGTTGCCGCTGCGGTCGGGCGTCCACCGGCGCAGCTCTTCAAGACGCTCGTCGCGTCCGTCGACGGCAATCTCGCCGTCTTCGTCGTTCCCGCCGACCGGCAGCTCGACCTGCGCGCGGCCGGCAAGCGCGCGGCGCTCGCCGGCAAGGCGGAGGCGGAGCGCGCCACCGGCTACGTCGTCGGCGGGATCAGCCCGCTCGGGCAGCGGCGGCAGCTACCGACGACGGTCGACGCGTCGGTCCTCGAATGGGACACGGTGCTCGTCAGCGCGGGCCGGCGCGGGTTGCAGCTCGAGCTCGCGCCGCACGATCTGGTGCGCCTCACAGGCGCGCAACTCAAAGACGTCGCGCGCTAGCGGCTCTACGCGCCCCACCAGAAGCTCGCTGCAATCACGACGTAGAACCCGACGAGGACGACTCCTTCCTGCCACGTCGACTCGCCGTCGTTGACCACGAGCGCGCCGAGGATCGCCGAGATCACGAGGACGAGCGCGAGCAGCGTCGGAAAGACGAGTGTGAGGTGCGTCCCGAAGAAGAGCGACGCGAACACGAGCGCGGGGGTCAGCGCGAGCGCGACCTGAAGCGACGAGTTGATGATCACCGAGATCGCGAAGTCCGGCCGGTTCCGCGCGGCGAGCTGCACTCCGACGACGTTCTCGACGGCGTTTCCGGCGATCGCGACGATCACCAGCCCCGCGAACTCCTGGCTCATGTGCAGCGTGTGGATCGCAGGCGTGAGGGCGTCGACGAACCAGTCCGATGCGAACGCGGCGCCGATTCCCGCGCCGCCGAGCACGAGTGTCGTCGTCAGCCGGCTCCAGCGCGCCGGCTCACGCCGATCGTCGCCGGCCGTGCCGAGGAACGACGGCAGCGTCAGGATGAAGACCGCGAGCAGGACGCCGGCGCAGACGAGCGACAGTGTGTTGCCGTGCGGCGCGGCCTGCGTGTGGAACGCCTGTGCGAGCGACGGCATCGCCATTGTCGCGCCACCGAGCAGCGCCAGCGTCGAGACCATCCGGGCCCGAGACGTGTCGAACACCTGGGTGCCGTTGCGGAGCCCGCCGACGATGAAGGCGATCCCCAGCACGAGGACGCTGTTCGCGAGGATCGAGCCGACGAGTGCTGCCTGGACGACGCCGACAAGGCCTTGGTGCAGCGCGAACAGCCCGATGAAGAGCTCCGGCAGGTTCCCGAGTGCGGACTGGACGACGCCCGCGCCTCCTGAGCCGAGCCGCGAGCCGAGCTGGTCGGTTGCCGAGCCGACGAGCCGCGCGAGCGCGGCGAGCGCAAGCGCGCAGACAATGAAGGTCACGACGTGCCCGGCGCCCGCGTAGCGGCACGCGGCGGCGGCAACGAGGATCGCGCTCGTGACGATGAGCTCGTACGACTCGCGGCGGGTCACAGGTCCGGGACCGTATAGGTCCTACCTCGGGCGGGGGACGCGAACCCGGCGGATCGCGGCGACACTGCGAGCTCAGTCACGTTTTGGGGGAGGGGTCCTTTGTTTCGTGCATCACTCGCGCTCGTCGCAGCACTCGCTGCCGCATTCGCCGCGACCGCCCACGCGTCGCAGCTGATCGACCGGAACGCGCACGACGTCAAGCTCGCCGTGAACGCGAAGGGCGAGGCGATGATCACCTACCGCGACGGCAGTGCTGTCAAGCACGTGCTCGCGTGGGGGGCCGAGAACGCAATCGCGCCGACGCGCTCGCGTGCGCAGGTCGCGTTCAAGCTCGACTACGCCGGTGGCTGGAGCAAGTACCACATCGCCTACTGGAAGACGTTCAAGGGAAGCTGCGGCGCGTACGACGGCCCCGCGCTCGCGTGGAAGGTCGTCGCCTGCAAGGCACCGGACGGCTCGTACTGGGCGCTCCAGTCGTGGCAGCGCGAGCTTCCCAACTACGGTGTCGCGCCGACGAGCACGCAGGGCGCGTGGGAGCTGCGCCTGTCGCACTGGACCGGCGACCTGCCCGTGCTGAACGTCGAAACCGACTGGGCGTGGCATCAGTGGGACCACCTCTTCGGCACGTTCAGCTACGACGGCAGCGCGGTGTTCGGCTTCAAGGCGAGCGCCGGTGGCAACCCGCTCGACACGTTCGGCCGCAACGTCTACGTCGACACGTTCGGCTCGGCGTACGGCAGCGGCTGGCGGCGTGAGAACAGCTTCCTGACGCACACCGGCGACGGGGTCTTCTGTTACAGCTTCAACCCGCACGGAGCCCATCCCGCGGGCAAGGGCGAGAAGTACCGCGCGACGGTCGAAGGCCCCGGCGTGGCTCCCGACGTGATGTGGGAGGGCGACGCGCCAGGCCCGTACAACGCCGCGGCGGATCTGACCGCCAACAACGCGATCAGGGCGCTCGGCGACAAGCAGTGCAAGGCGAACTAGAGCCGTCGCGCTAGGCTCGGCGCCGTGGAAGACCGCGGTGCCGAGCAGCGCTCCCTCTTCCGGCGCTGGCCGGCCGGTGTGTCCGTGGTCGTCGCGGAGCTCGACGGGCGCCGCCACGGCCTGACGGTCTCGTCGCTCGTCTCGCTCTCGCTCGAGCCCCCGCTCGTCGGCATCTCGATCGCCCAGCAGGCGTCGCTGCACGAGCTGCTGCGCGACGCCGGCTCGTGGACCGCCTCGTTCCTCGCAGGCGACCAGGAGCATCTGGCGCAGCACTTCGCGCGCAGCGTCCCGCCGCTCGTCCTCTGGAACGGCATCGACGTGCGCGAAGACGACCCGCGGCTGCTCGCAGGCGCGGCGGGCTGGCTGACCGCGCGCACGGTCGACGAAATCCGCACCGGCGACCACACGTTCTTCGTCGGCGAAGTCGAGTCGGTCGAAGAGGGAACGGCGGGGACGTCGCTGTCGTACGTGCACCGCGGCTACAGCGCGCTGTGATCGACGCAGTCGTCTTCGATCTCGACGGCGTCATCGTCGACTCCGAGCAGGTGTGGGACGACGTGCGCGAGACCTACACGCGCGAGTCGGGCGGCACGTACACCGAGACGGCGACGCGCGACATGATGGGCATGAGCTCGCTCGAATGGTCGCGCTACATGGCCGACGCGCTCGGCGTGCCGGGCACGCCGGAGGAGATCAACGCCGCGATCGTCGCGCGCATGCTCGAGCGCTACGGCGAGGCGCCGCCCCTCATCCCCGGTGCGGTCGAGGCGGTGCGGGCGATCGCGGCGCGGTGGCCGGTCGCGATCGCGTCATCGTCGAACCCTGAGTTGATCGAGGTCGTCCTGCGCGTGTCCGGGCTCGCCGGCGTCGTGCGCGTCGCGGTCTCGTCGCAGGAGGTCGCGCGCGGCAAGCCCGCGCCCGACGTCTACCTGGAAGCTGCGCGCCGGCTCGGCGTCGACCCGACAGGCTGCGCAGCGGTCGAGGACTCGCACAACGGGATCCTGTCGGCGAAGGCGGCCGGGACGTTCGTCGTCGCGGTGCCGAACCCGCACTTCCCGCCGCACGACGACGCGCTCGCCGAGGCCGACGTGGTGCTCGGCTCGATCGCGGAGCTCAGCCCGCAGCTATTCGTCTAGGAGCGTGCGAGGACGAGTAGACGTCCTTGCGCGCGAGCTTCCCGGCTTCGACCGGGAACACGTCGACGCCGTCCCACTCGAGCGTCTCGCCGTCCTTCGTGGCGCGCGCGGTCCACTCGCAGACGGCGAAGTCGTCGCCGATGCGCAGGCTGCGTGTGCTGAAGCGCAGCGTCGGCCAGCTCGCGAAGATGCGGCCGATGTGCTCGCGCACCGCGTCCGCGCCGTCGACGCGCTCGCCCGCCGTGTGGTTGTGGAAGACGATGTCGCTCGCGTGCATCGACGCGATCTCATCGAGGTCCTGCCGGTTCCAGGCGTCGTTGTAGGTCTCGATCAGCTCGCGGACGCTCATCGGGCGCGTCCGAGAAGCACGCAGCCGTTGTGGCCGCCGAGGCCCATCGCGTTCGAGAGCGCGACGTCGACGTGCGCCGGGCGCGCGTCGTTCGGCACGTAGTCGAGGTCGCAGTCCGGATCGGGCTCGCGGTAGTTGATCGTCGGCGGCAGCACGTCGTGCCGCAGCGCGAGGGCGGAGAAGATCGCCTCGATGGCGCCGGCCGCGCCGAACGTGTGGCCGGTCATCGACTTCGTCGACGACACGGCGAGATTGTACGCGTGCGCGCCGAAGACGTCCTTGATCGCTTTCGTCTCGGCGGTGTCGCCGAGCGGCGTCGAGGTGCCGTGCGCGTTGATGTACCCGACCCGCTCGGGCTCGACGCCGGCCCGCTCGAGCGCGCCGCGCATCATCGAGGCGACACCGGTCGCCTCCGGCTCCGGCTGCGCCATGTGATGCGCGTCGTTCGACGCGCCGTAGCCGAGCACCTCGGCGTAGATGTCGGCGCCGCGGCGCTCGGCGTCGTCCCAGTCCTCGAGCAGCAGCGCACCGGCGCCCTCGGCCATCACGAAGCCGGCGCGCGTCGCGTCGAACGGGCGGGACGCGTGGGGTGGATGCTCGTTTTCGGCCGCGAGCCCGCGCATAGCCGTGAACCCGGCGAGGATCAACGGGACGATGCACGCCTCGGTGCCGCCGGCGAGCACGGCGTCGGCGGCGCCGCGCTTGATCATCTCGGCCGCTTCGCCGACCGCGTGCGAGCCGGTCGCGCAGGCAGAGACGACGGCGTAGTTCGGGCCGGTGATGCCGAGCGAGATCGCAAGCTGGCCGGACACCGAGTCGACGAGCACGTTCGGCAGGAAGTTCGGGGACACGCGGTCGGCGCCGCGTTCGCGGAGCACGTCCGCCTGCTCGAGGATGCCGGGCACGCCGCCGATCGCCGAGCCGAAGATGATCCCGACGCGCGACGGGTCGTAGCCGTTGAGGCCGGCGTCCGCCAGCGCCTCGCGTCCGGCGGCGACGCCGAGCAGGACGTTCCGCTCGAGCTTGCGGGCTTCCTTCGCCGAGACGACCTGCGTCGGGTCGAAGCCCTTCACCTCGCCGGCGACGCGCACCGGGAGCCCGTCGGTGTCGAAGGTGGAGATCCAGCCGATGCCGCTCTCGCCCGCGCAGGCCGCGCGCCAGGTCTCCGGCACGTCGAGGCCGAGTGGCGTGACCGCGCCGACACCGGTGATCGCAACCCGCTTCACGGGCCAACCCTAACGACGGGTCAGCTCGAAGCGGCCGAACTGTCGGCCGCGGAAGAGCGCACGGCCGACGAAGCGCCCGCCGTCGGGGACGAGCACGTCGACGAAGCCGGAGAACGGCCCGCGGTAGTGGAGCTCGTAGCCGACGACGTCGAATGGCGCGCCGGGCAGCGGCCCGATCGCCGTCTCGCCGTGTGTCCCCTCGATGCGCTTGCGGACGCCGAGGAGCGGCGGCAGCAGCCCGCCGGTGCGGTGCACATCCCAGTCGCCGTCCAGCTCGGGCACGGCAACTAGGCTTCCGCCGGATGCCTGCCGCAAACATCCCGTTCCCGCCGATGGAGGCGGAGCTCGTGCGCGAGCTTCCCGAGGGTGACGGCTGGCAGTACGAGCCGAAGTGGGACGGCTTCCGCGGCGTGCTCGAGAACGCGGGCGACGAGCTTGCGCTCTGGTCGCGCAACGAACGCCCTCTGCTGCGCTACTTCCCCGAGCTGCGCCCGCTCGGCGACCTGCTCCCGCCGAGCTCGGCGCTCGACGGCGAGATCGTGATCGTCCGGGAAGGCGCGCTCGACTTCGACGCGATGCAGATGCGCCTGCATCCCGCCGAGTCCCGCATCCGGCGGCTGTCCGGCGAGATCCCGGCGGAGTACGTCGTGTTCGACGTGCTCGTGTGGGACGGCGAGCCGGTGTGGAAGCTCCCGCTCGAGGAGCGGCGCGAGCGCGTTGCGGCACTTGCGGGTGCGGGCTTCCGTGTCTCGCCGGCGACGCGCTCCCTGGACGACGCGCGCGGGTGGCTCGCGCGCTTCGAGGCGCTCGGGCTCGACGGCGTCATCGCGAAGAAGCTCGGCGTTCCGTACCTGCCCGGGTCACGCGACGGGATGGTCAAGGTGAAGGAGCACAAGACGGCGGACTGCGTCGTCGCCGGCGTGCGGTGGAAAGGCGACCGCTCGGCGATCGCGACGCTGCTCCTCGGCCTCTACCGCGAGGACGGCGGGCTCGACTACGTCGGGTCGGCGGCGGTCGCGGCGAAGTCGCGGGCGGAGGTGGCGGAGCGCGTGCTGCCGCTGCTCGACGAGAAGTCCGACCGGCGGTTCTCCGAGCAGAACCGATGGGGGACGGGCGAGCTCGAAGAGGCGGCGCTGCGCCCGAAGCTCGTCGTCGAAGTGCGCTACGACAAGGTGCAGGGCTCGCGGTTCCGCCACGGTACGAAGCTCCTCCGCTGGCGCGACGACAAGGATCCGTCCGACTGCACGTGGCGCGAGCTGCGCCCTCCGCGCGACCCGAACGCCGCCGGCGTCGCCGAGCTCTTCGCCGGCTAGCGCTGCCGGTCGTCGTCGGGGAAGAGATCCTCGACGGCGACGTCGAGCCGCTGGGCGAGCGCGCGGGCGGTGCTCAGCGACGGCAGCGACCGGCCCCGCTCGAGCGATGAGATCGTCGCCCGCGACGCGCCGATCGCCGCCGCCAGCTCCTGCTGCGTCAGCCCCGCGCGCACGCGCATCGTCCGCAGCACCGACCAGCTGAACAAGCGCAGCGGACCGTTCCAGCCGAGGTTCACGAGACGGAGCCTGGCGCCGTTCGCCGCGTCCCACAAGACGCCCTTTCGGACACGTCCAGGAAGCGAGGCGCACTTCGCAGTGCCTGGCACCGGACGGGTCTCGCTTCGCCCTGTCTCCCGCAGCACCGTCAGGTGACGGTGAGGATCGCGCTGTACGTCTGCTGCGAGGGGATCCAGATGCGGTAGCGGGTACCGCGCGCGGCGTTCACGGTTCGCGTGAAGTAGCCGCGCGCGGTCGTGCGCGCCACGCCGCCGACGGCATTCCAGCTCCCGTCCGCGTAGCGCAGCAGCTTGTATGTCCCCGCGCCGCCCGGACGCACCTGTCCCCAGAGCACCGTGCGCGTTCCGGTGCGCGAGCGCTCCGCGAGCGGGAACCGGAACGCCTCGAGCGCCGGCTTCGCGCGTCCTGCCGTCGTGTACAGGCCGCTCTGCCAACGCGCCAGGTTCGGCTCGTCTTCTACGAGGTACTGGATGAGGATGTCGACGCGCGGCGCGTCGTGCGCACGCAGCGCCGCCTCGGAGATGTACGTGGCCTGCTTCGCGTACGAGACACCGAGGAGCGTGTCGGGCGGATTCGTCTGATAGCCGTACTCCGTCAGCCAGATCCGCGTCTTCGTGCCGAATGCGTTCTTGACGTCGACGAGCAGGCGATTCAGCGACGCCATCGTGATCGTCGTGCAGTACTTGCAGGCGCCGCTCGTCGGCGTCTCCTGCGGCGAGAGAGGATAGGGATTGTGCGCGTACGCGTCGAGCTTCGCGTGGGCTGCGGCCATGCCGGCGATCCAGGCGACAGGGGAGACGCCGCCGGCCGCGCCGCGGGGAGCGGTGACGCCGCCTGCGACCTGCGACGACGGACTCACCGCATGGATTGCGGCGTAGGCCGGGTTGAGCAGTCGCTGCACGTAGACCTTCGGCGAGGTCGGTCGGAGCGAGCGCACCTGGTTCGGCTCGTTCCAGATCGTCCACAGGTGCACGAATGGGTACCGCTCGGCGGCGGTGCGTGCGAACGCGGCGAACGTCGACCCGCTCGTCGGCGCCCAGTTCGCCGTGCGGTCGCCGTTCGCCCAGCGCGGAGCACCGTAGAGCGTGACGAGCGGCGCGATCCCGCGCGCGTGGAGCCCGTCGATCACCTCGTCGGGGACCGCCCAGTTGAAGACGCCCTTGCGAGGCTCGACCACGTTCCAGTCGACCGTGACGCGCACGACGTCGACGCCGAGCGACTGCAGCTCGTCGAACCGGTCGGAGAGCGTCCCCGGGCCATACTCGAGCCAGGCGTCGTCCTGCACGCCGTAGCGCACGTACGGCGACGCAGCGGCCGACGACGGGATGAGCAGCGCCGCGCCGAACGCGGCCAGAAGCAGAAGCCGGCGCATCGCGGCCAGGGTACGGGCAGGAGTTGAAAGCGATGTAAGCGCCGGTTACGAATCCGATGGAGGATCGAGCCCGAGTCGCGCAAAACGCGAACGAAGCGCTGGTGCGCTTCGCCACATGCCGCGCATCGGATCGCCGATCGCCGCGATGCGCGCCGGCATCGTCTCGAGCGTGAACGCGTCCGGCTCGACGCTCGCGACCTCGTCCCACAGAAGCGGCGCCGACACGCGCGCGTCCGGCGTCGGGCGCACCGAGTACGCGGACGCAATCGTCCGGTCGCGCGCGTTCTGGCCGTAGTCCACGAAGACTCCGACGCGGTCGGCGACCCGCCACGTCGTCGTCGCGACCGCCTGGTCGCCGACGCGGCCTTCCACCTCGACCGCGAGTGCCTTCGCGAACCGCCGCACCTCCGGGAACGGCAGCTCCGGCTTGATGGGCGCGAGGATGTGCAGCCCCGTTGCGCCCGAGGTCTTCGGATACGACCGCAGCCCGAGCTCGTCCAGCACCTCGCGCACGACGAGCGCGATGTCGCGCACGAACGGCCACTGCCCGTCGCTCGTCGGGTCGAGATCGATCAGCAGTAGTCGGGCTTCTCGATCTCGGGCACGCGCGACGACCACGTGTGCAGGATGCAGCCGAGGTTCGCAACCCACGCGAGCGCATCGACGTTGTCGACGATCGCGAAGACGGTCGAGTGGCCGGACGGGAACTGCACGAAGACCTCGTCGACGAACGCGGGATGCTTCGCAGGCACGCGCTTCTGGTGGAAGAACTCGCCGTCGACGCCGTTCGGGAACCGCTTCATGTGAAACGGCCGGCGGCGGAGGTGCGGCAGCACGTGGTCGGCCATGCCGATGTAGTACGCGACGAGGTCGCCCTTCGTCAGCCCGCGCTCGGGGAAGAAGACCTTGTCGGGGTTCGTGACCGGTACGTCGATGGGTCGGAGTATCGTGAAGGCATGCTCGAAGGTCATCCCCTGAGGGACGTGACGCTCGAACCGCTCGACGACTACATCGTCATCGAGCCGCTGGACGAGTCCGAGCTGCCGAGCGGGCTGATCGTCCCCGCGAACGAGGCGCTCCACGTGCGCAGCGGGATCGTCGCCGCCGTCGGCCCCGACGTGAACGCGATCGAGCCCGGCGACAAGGTGCTCTTCCCGCGCGAGGCCGGCTTCGAGGTCAGGCTCGCCCGCTCGTCGCACCGCGTGCGCGTCCTCAAGCGCGAGGACGTGATCGCGCGCATTCACGACTAGCGCCCGGTACCATGCGCCCGCTCGGAGGGGTGGCAGAGCGGTCGAATGCGGCGGTCTCGAAAACCGTTATCCGTCGCAAGGCGGATCGAGGGTTCAAATCCCTCCCCCTCCGTTTCAGCGAAAACCAAAAGAGCTCGACCCGGAGGGGTGTCCGAGCGGTCTAAGGAGCGCGACTGGAAATCGCGTACGTGCCGAAAGGTGCGTCGAGGGTTCAAATCCCTCTCCCTCCGCCTCACGCGAAGAGCCCGCCCTGCGCGGGCTTTCGCGTCGAAGGAGCCCGGAAACGCTGCGGTACGATGCGCGTCCCGGAGAAGTGGCCGAGTGGCTGAAGGCGGCGCCCTGCTAAGGCGTTAGGTGGGGAAATCCCTGCCTCGAGGGTTCGAATCCCTCCTTCTCCGTTTGAAGAGACGCCTGTGGATCGGGGTGCTTGCCGCCGTGCTTGTCGTCTTGCCGGCCGCGGCGCATGCGGCAGACGCGCGCACGTCGTCGAACTCGCAGACCTATCCGGGCGGGCCGGCCACGGACCCGCAGGCGCCGCATATCTCGAGCATGGTCGTGTCGAACGACAACCAGCGAAACCTCACCTTCAAGATCAACATCTCGAACCGGCCGCAGCTCACCTCGGACATGCTGATCATCTGCTGGTTCAACGCAGATGAGAAGACGTCGACGGGCGACACGAAGGCCAATGAAGGAATTCCCGGCGGCGACTACGCGATCCAGCTCGTGCCGGGCGAGGTCGACTTGTTCAAGTGGAACGGCACCGACTACGTGTCGGGCACGCCTCAATCGACACTCACCTACTCGTACAACTCCAAGGGAGCGACGATTCGCATCAACGCGTCCGAGCTCGGCGGGACGAAGGGCTTCGGTTTCGCGTGTGCAGCGGTGTCGGGGATCGCGACGGATCCGAACGGCAATCCCGACTTCACGAACGACCATACGGACACGATCCCGGGTAATGGCGCGGTGCTTCGGTACACGGTGAAGGCTCCGTTGCTCTTGACGTCGGCCGGATTCGCGACGACCTCGAGCGCGGCCGCGGCCGGCACGCAGTTCGCGGCCAGCTTGGCTGCGACCGAGAGCGACACGAACGGGCCGGTGAAGGGCGCGGTGACCTGCGTCGGACGCGTCGGAAAGCTGCGCGTCCTTGCAACGCACAGGCTGACGAACGGCGTTGCGAGTTGTTTCTGGAGCCTTCCGAAGAGCGCGAAGGGCGGAACGCTACGGGCGTCGGTGACGATCACCACCCAGGGCGTCTCACTGACGAAGAGCTTCGCCGTGCGCGTCCGCTGACGCGCAGCCGACTAGCCGACCGGGCTCGAGCCGAGCGTGCCGCGGAGGCTCGAGCCGGACAGGCCGAGCAGTCCGTGAGCCGCATCGGTGCCGCCCACCGTCACCGCGCCCTGGAACGCAATCGGCGGGCCGACCTTCGAGATCTTGATCACGCCGCTGACGGTGATGCCGCGCGCGATCGTGTAGTTCACGAGCGTGAAGCTGCTTCCGGTCGCCTTGATGCGCCCGCCGTAGAGGCCCGCGACCTGCGTCGGGACGCCCGATTCGCCGGCGGTGAGGAGCCACATCGACTCCGCGTCGTGGATCGTCTGCGCCGCGATCGCGTAGGTCGCCTTCGCAGAGTCGGCCTTCTTCGGATGCGTCGGCCCGGGCGGGGGCATCGACGCAACCGGCAGCACGAACGGCTTCATCGCGGGGCACGACGTGGGAACAGTGCCGCCCTCGATCCACGTGTGCACGGCGTTCGCCGCGCAGCCCGACGGGTCGGCGGTCACCGTGCTGTGGCCGACGCTCGGCACGACGAGCAGCTTGCCCTGCGGGAACTCGGAGACGACCTGCGCGGCGCCCGCCTCCGGCGTGCGCAGGTCGAGGCCGCCGCTCACTCCGAGCATCGGGACGTTCGGGAGCGGGCCGGCGCCGAACGTGACGCCGCCGGTCGGCCCGGGCCAGCCGGTGCAGAAGTCTGCGTTGCCGAACTCACTCGCCCACGAGCCGAACGGCCCGAAGGTCCCGGCCGGAGCGGAGGCGACGGCCGCGCTCAGGATCGCGGGGCGACCGGCGGGCGGCGTGTCCGGCGTCCACGGGAAGGGGCCGTCGCGGCAGACCGTCGCCGCGTAGAGACCGTCGCTGAGATCGACCGACGTCTCGGCGTTCGAGACGTCGTTCAGATACGCGAGGCGCAGCAGCGGCTGCGTGTTGCCGAGGCGCGCCGCGTGCATGACGCCCGGCAGCGCCGCGGCGGTTCCGGGGCTCAGGTCGGAGTTCAGGACGACCGAGAGCACCTCGAGGCCGTCGACCCGCTTGCTGGTCGTGCGGCCGTTCGGTAGGAGCACCTTGCCGACGAGCGGCTTCGCTGCGAGCTGGTTCGCGACGGTGACGACGTCGGAGGCGAGCGTCGCGCCAGTGCAGCCGCCCTCGGTGCAGTAGTGCGGCAGCGTCGTCGTCATCTGCTGCAGCACGTTGGAGCTGTACGAGTCGTCGAGCTGCACCGGCAGGACCGAGTCGAGCAGGATGCGCGACACGTGCTGCGGATACGCGAGCGCGTAGGCGGTCGCGAGCTTCGTCCCGTACGACACGCCGTACAGGCCCACCTGGTCGAACCCGAGCGACTGCCGGACCGCGTCGAGGTCTGCGGCGTGGTCGGCGGTGCCGTAGAACTGCGCCGCCGGACCGAGGGAGTTTCCGCACGCCGTTGCGGCGGTGCGGTCCTGGTCCTCGGTGATCGCGGTCTGCAGCGACGGGCAGTCGATCAGCCCCGATGCGCCCGTGCCGCGGTCGTCGTAGGCGACGAGCGTGTACCCGGGGAAGAGGAAGCGGTACAGGTTGTCCGCGGCCGCCGTGCCGAGCCCGAAGACGTGTGCAGAGCCCTGGCCCGGGCCGCCCGCGATCAGGAACATCACGCCGAGCGGGGTGCCCTGCGCCGGCAGCTCCTCGACGTGCAGCCCGATCGTGCCGGGCACGACACCGGAGCGGTCGAGCGGAACATCGACGGTCGAGCAGACGAGCTGCGCGTTCTGGCCGCACTCGCTTGCGTGCGTCGTTGCCGCCGTCGCGACGACCGAGCCGCGCCCGGAGGCGGCGTGCACGAGCCTTGCGGCTGCCGGGGTCGTCGAGGCGCCGCCCAGCGACGCGCCGACGGCAAGAACGAGGCACGCAAGCACCCCGGCAAGGCACATCCCGATTCCCCCACGCGTGCGCACCGAGCGGGCACTGTAGCCGCCGACCGGCAGCCCCGGACACGAAAATCACCCTTCCGGATGATGCGCGGAGACGGGGTAGTGCATGAGGATGGTGCGTGCCGGCTCCCCCTGATAACTGTCGGCGAATGACGTGACTGCGGCGATACCCGCTCCTCCCCCGAGCGGGTTTCGTCTTTTCAGGGGCCAGTGACGATCAGGAGTGGGTCGCGGTCGAGACGAACACCGCGACGTCCTTGATCTGCGTGGTCGAGAGCTTGCCCGCGAAGGCGGGCATCGGCCCGCCGCCGTGGATCACCTGCTGCTGGACGGCAGCCTCGGACGGCTTCAGCTGGTCGAGGTTCGGCCCGACGGTTCCGGTCGAGCCGGCCGCCTTCAGCGTGTGGCAGCCCGTGCAGCCGGCGGTCAAGAACACCTGCTTGCCGGCGGCGACCGCGCTCGTAGAGCCGCTCGTCGTCGACGTGCTCGACGTGGTCGCAGCCGTCTCCTTGGCCTCGCGCCCGAAGACGAGCACGGCGGTGAGCATCGCGATGAAGAAGCAGACGGCGATCGCCACGTACAAGCCGAGCCACTTCCCCGGGAAGTCGGGGTTGCGCCGCGGCAGGACGAACGACGAGACGAGCGCGAAGAGGATGAACGCGGCGCCGACCGAGGCGAGACCGATCTTGTGGCCGGTCGACAGGCCGGCGACGACGAAGGAGATCGTCGAGAGCATCGGGGGCGGAAGCTACCCGAACTACCGGAGTGCTGCGTCGCCCGCGCCGGGCTCTTCCAGCCCGGTCTCGGGTGGCCCGACCGGCACGGGGCGGGCGGGGCGGAGATAGAGCAGCTCGTAGAGTGCGGCCGCGATCACCGCGCCCGCGAACGGGCCGATGTACCAGACCCAGAAGTGCGCCCAGTGGCCGCCGGCGAGCTGCGGGCCGAACGCGCGCGCGGGGTTCATCGCGCCGCCGGTGACGCCGTACGCCATCAACACGTCGAACGCGATCGTGAAGCCGATCGCGAGCCCCGCGATCTGCTTGAACGTGCCGCGCGGATCGACGGCGGTCGCGAAGATCACCCAGACCAGGAAGAACGTGAGGACTGCCTCGATCACGACCGCCTCGCCCGAGCCGACGCCCTGCCCGAGCGCGGGGACCCCAAGCTTGCCCGCCGAGAGCGCGCCGTTCGGCAGCACCCACTTGAGCAGCAGCGCCGCCAGGACCGCGCCGCCGAACTGCACGAGCCAGTACCAGACCGCAAGCGACGCGGCGATGCGGCGGGTGACGAGAAACCCGAGCGTGACGGCCGGGTTGAAGTGGCCGCCCGAGATGAAGCCGAACGAGGAAACCATCACGGCGATGACGAGCCCGTTCGCGAGCGCGAGATCGGTTGGCGACCGCGCGTAGGCGGCACCTCCCGCGGCGACGAAGATCAGCGCGAAGGTGCCGATGAACTCGGCGACGCCACGGCGAAGGTAATCGCGCTCCAGCACGAGCCGAACCATAGGACCCGCGTCGGACGGACTAGCTCATGAAGGCGCCGTTGTTCTGGTCGATCGCCTGGCCGGTGACGCCGAGCGCGTCGTCCGAGAGCAGCCACGCGACCGTGCCGGCGATCTCGGCCGGCTCGCTCATCCGGCGCAGCGGCACCTCCTGCTGCGCGATCTCCCACGCCTGCTCGTGCGTCAGCCCCGGCCACTCCGACAGGCCCTGCCAGGCCATGTCCGTGTTCACCCAGCCGGGGCAGATCGCGTTCACCTGGATGCGCCGCGGCGCGAGCTCGGCGGCGAGCGCGCGCACGAGGCCGAGCAAGCCCGCCTTCGACGCGCAATACGCGGTGTACCCGGAGACCCCGATCCGGGCGAGGATCGACGACGTGACGACGATGCGGCCGCCGTCCGGCAGCAGCGGCTCGGCGGCGCGCGCGCACCAGTACGTGCCGTAGAGGTTCGTGCGCACGATGTCGTCGAAGCGGTCCTCGTCGCCGTGCGCATTCGGCCCGCCGATTCCGGCGTTCGCGACGAGCGCGTCGATCGGCTCGTCGAACGCGGCGAGCACCGCGTCGCGGTCGCGGATGTCGACCGAGCGCGTGCGGGCGTCCGGCACGACGTCGCGCAGGCGCGACTCGTCGCGCGCGATCAGCGTCAGCCGCGCCCCTTCGGCCGCGACCCGCTGCGCGATCGCCCGACCGATCCCGGTTCCCGCGCCGGTGACGACGACGTGCCGCCCTTCGAGCCGATTCACGCGGGCGAGTCTACGGACGCGGCGTCATTCCGCGACGGCGCCGAAGCCGACGACGACCGTGCGCGTGCCGCGCCGGTCGTCCCGCCCGCGGAACTCGTCGAGCAGCCGTTCGAAGCGCTCGCCGAGCTCCTCGAGCTCGGAGGTCGTCAACTGGAGCGTCGCGGAGGATGTCTGTGCGGCGCGCCGCCACTTGCCCGGCAGCTCGTGCTCGTGGCGGAGCGCATCGCGCACGCGCTGCTGCTGTCTCGCGACGAGCTCGTCGCGCAGCACGGTCGCCTCGAAGCCGTCGGAGGGGAACTCGATGCGGGCCGCGGTCGCGCGCCAGGGACGCTCGCGGCCGGGGCGGGGCTCCGCCTCCTCGACGAAGCCCCACTTGGCAAGCGCACGCAGGTGGTAGCTGCACGACGACGGGCTGTCGGAGACGAACTCCGCGCACTCGGTCGCGGTCGCGGGGCCGGCCGCGTGTAGGTGGTCGAGCAGCGCGAGGCGCGTCGGGTGGGCGAGGGCGCGCATCGCCCGCGGGTCGTTCAGGGTCAGTGAGCTATCGAAAGAGATGTTTCGAAACTAGCGTTTCGAGAACCAGGCGTCAAGTACCGCCTGCTCCTTCGTGCGGTCGAGCCCGGCGGGCGGATCGATCGGCGCCTCGCCGCTGTGGACCCAGGCGAGCGTGTCGCGCACCGTGTCTTCGAGCGGTCGCGGCGTCAGGCCCGCGGCGAGCGCGGGTGAGGCATCGACCGAGAGCATCCCGGCGTACTCGGGGCTCGCGAGCCAGAGCGGCAGCTCCATCCACTCGCCGACCTCGTTCTCGGTGAGGAACGCGGGGTCGACCCATTCGATCTCCGCGTCGCTCGCCGCGACGCGCCGGCACGTCTCGAACAGGTCGGCGCGCGACGTCGGCCGGTCGACCGCGTTGTAGGTGCCGGCAGTTCCCTCTTCGGCGGCACGCACGATCCAGTCGGCGAGGTCGCGCGCGTCGATCACCTGCGCGTCGGCGTTGGGCGGTGCGGGCGCGAGCACGCGGCCGCCGGCGGCGAGCCGCTGCGGCCAGTAGGTGAATCGTCCGGTCGGGTCCCACGGGCCGACGATCAGCCCGGGGCGCGGCACGAACGCGTCCGGGAAGTGCTCGCGGACCACGTCCTCACAGTCCGCCTTCAGCTCCCCGTACGCCTCACGCCATTCCTCGGTCGGCGCCGTCAGTTCGGCGACCGGAGAACTCTCGGTGGGCGGCGACGACACATCGGCGTAGACCGAGATGCTCGAGACGAAGGTGTAGTGGCCGACGTCCCCGAGCGCCTCGATCGTCTCGCGCACGATGCGCGGCACGTAGCCGCTCGTATCGACGACCGCCTCGAAGTCGCGCCCCGCGAGCGCGTCGAGATCGCCGTCGCGGTCTCCGCGCAGCTTCTCCGTCGTTGGGAAGAGCTCGGGCCGCGTCTGGCCGCGGTTGAAGAGCGTGATGTCGTGGCCGCGCGCGAGCGCCGCGTCGACGGTGTGGCGGCCGAGGAACTGCGTGCCGCCGAGGACGAGGATGCGCATACGCTCACCCTATGCGGAGTGGCGCGATCGACGACATCGGCGATCCGAATGGGATACCCGTCGTGTACCTCCACGGCGGCGGCGATTCACGCCTGTCGCGCCACCCCGACGACTCGATCGCGCGGCGGCTCGGTGTTCGCGTGCTCGCGTACGAGCGCAGCGGGCCGGCGGTGCGCCGCTCGTCGCTGCGTGCGTGGGCCGAGGAGGCTGCGCCCGCGATCCCGGTCGAGCGGTTCGGCGTCGTCGGCTGGTCGGCGGGAGGTCCGCACGCGCTGGCACTCGCCGCGGTTGCGCCGGAGCGCGTGACGCGCGTCGTTCTCGTCGGCTCGATGCCGCCGCCGGATCTGGTGCATCGCCTGTCGCCGGACGTGCGGCAGGCGATGCGGCTCGCGCGCGTCGCGCCGCGTGCAGCGGCGCGTGCGCTCGAGCGGTGGGGAAGGCAGCCGACGCCGCCGACGGGCAGCGTGGAGACCGACGAGGCGTATGCGCGCGGCCGCGCCGAGTCCTTCCGGGACGGCGGCCTGTGGCTCGCGCGCGAGCTCGCGTATCTCGGTCGGCCGTGGGGCTTCGAGCTCGGCCAGATCGAGCAGCCGGTGACGCTCTGGTGGGGCGAAGCGGATCCCGTCTGCCCGCCGCCGATCGCGCACGCGTACCTCGAGCGGCTGCGAAACGCCGAGTTGCGCCTCGTCGACGACAACCACCAGCTCCTCTTCGGACGCTGGGCGGAAATCCTGGCGGACGCGTCTCGAACAGACAGCGTCTGACCCCAGCTCTGTCGCCCAACCATGCGGTTTCGCGGAGATTCGCCACGTCCGCGAACGACAGCGTCTGACCCCGATTGCCCGCCTGTGGATGAATTGTTGCGCTTTTGATTCGAAGCGCACCGGACTAGCGCGGCGGGCGCAGCGCGGCGAACTCGTCGGTGACCTCGAGCCGGCGTGCGGCGAAGCGGAAGAGCGCGGCGGGGCGGCCGCCCGTGCGGCCCGGGGCGCGGTGGCCCGGCAGTCGCTCCAATGCACCGCGGCGGAGCAAGACACGCTGCAGGTTCGTCGCCGACACGTCGTGCCCGAGCGCGGCGACGTACACCTCGCGCAGCTCCGAGATCGTGAACACCTCCGGCGCGAGCGCGAAGCCCAGGTTTGTGTACGAGAGCTTCGCCCGCAGGCGCGACTGCGCCGTGGCGACGAGCGCCGCTTCGTCGGCCGGGCGGCGCGCCGACGCCCGCCGCCAGTCGCCGGGCAGATCGACGCCCGCGCGCACGAGCCCGAGGTACGCCGTCGCGAGCGCGCCGTCGCGGAGCACGCGCGTCTCGAGTTGCTCGACGTGCGAGAGCGCGTCGAGGTCGACCGCGCGCGCGAGCGCAGCCTCGAGCGACTCGTCGTCGCGGCGCTCGACGCGCGCGAGCAGCGCTTCGAGACGCCCGTCGTGCGCGCGCATCGCGACGGAGACCACGGCGTGCGAAGTAGAATCGCCCATAGGTTTTCGTCCCACAGTCTAAAACCCCCGGAGGGCACGTGAAGCGACTCATTCCCCTGGCCGCGGCGATCGTCGCGCTGGCGTTCCTCGGCGCAGGCTGCGGCTCGACCGACAAGACCTCGCAGCCGCCGACAACGACGACCACCTCGCAGCCCGCACCGCGCTCGTCGTTCAAGGTCGGGCTCAGCACCGATACCGGCGGCCTGAACGACCACGGCTTCAACCACCTTGCCTACGTCGGGCTGCAGCGCGCGCGGAGCGCGCTCGGCGTGCAGACACGGGTCGTCCAGGCGACGTCGCCGGCCGACTACATCCCGAATCTGAGCGCGCTCGCGAAGCAGGGCGACCAGCTCGTAATCGCGGTCGGCTTCACCGAGATCAACGCCGTCAAGGCCGTGGCCAAGCAGTTCCCGAAGACGCACTTCGCCGTCGTCGATACCTCGAACGCGGACGAGGGCAGCTTGAAGAACGTGGAGGGGCTGCTCTTCAAGGAGCAGGAAGCGGGCTACCTCGCCGGCTACGCCGCCGGGCTCGCCGCCAAGGAGCGCGGCGGCAAGGTCGTCTCGTCCGTAGGCGGCGAGAAACAACCGCCGGTCGACCGCTACATCGCCGGCTACCAGGCCGGCGCGAAGGCCGCCTTCCCCGGCGTGAAGACGCTGAACAGCTACTCGCAGGACTTCGAGGCGCAGCCGAAGTGCAAGGAGCTGGCGCTGAACCAGATCGCCGCGGGCTCCGTCGTCGTCTTCCAGGTCGCGGGCGGCTGCGGGCTCGGCGCGCTCGACGCCGCGCACGAGAAGAACGTGTGGGGGATCGGCGTCGACGCCGACCAGAGCTACCTCGGCCCGTGGATCCTCACCTCGGCGTTGAAGCGCGTCGACACGGCTGTGTTCGACGCGATCCACGACGCGAAGAGCGGCCACTTCAAGGGCGGCCAGGACGCCGTGTACGGGCTGAACGTCGACGGTGTGGGCATCGGCAAGTTCTCGACGAAGACCCCGAAGGGGATCGCCGCTGAGGTCGCGCAGATCAAGGCGAAGATCGTGTCCGGCAAGGTCAAGAACATCCCGACGACGGTGCCGTGATGGCGAAGCTCACAGACGCCCAGATCGAGTTGCTCCGCACCACGTGCTTCGGTGCGGTCGCCACGCTCAGAGAGGATGGGACGCCGCAGACGAGCATCGTCTGGGTGGACACCGACGGCGAGCACGTCGTCTTCAACACGACGAACAGCCGTGCGAAGGGCCGGCACCTCCGCCGCGACCCGCGCATCAGCGTCACCGTCTTCGACGCGCAAGACCCGTACCGCTACTTCGAGGTGGAAGGCGTCGCCGAGCTCGAGCTCGACGGCGCCGCCGAGCACATGCACGGGATGGCGCGGAAGTACACCGGCGAGGACTGGAGCGACGTGTCCGACCGCGTGATCGTCAGCGTGAAGGCCGAGCGCATCTTCAGCTACCAGGTATAGGCTCGCCGCATGGCAGTCACCGACCTCCGCGCCGCGGCGCGCGACCATCTGTGGCTGCACTTCACGCGCATGCACGGCTACGAGCCGCCGGTGATCGTGCGCGGAGACGGCTGCTACCTCTGGGACGACGAGGGGCGGCGCTACCTCGACGCGCTTGCCGGCCTGTTCTCGGTGAACATCGGCTACGGCTACGGCCAGGAGATCGGCCAGGCCGCGCTCGCGCAGATGCGCGAGCTGCCCTTCTATACGAACTGGTCGTACGCACATCCGCGCGCGATCGAGCTCGCACACGAGCTCTCGACCCTCACGCCGTCGAACATCAACCGCGCGTTCTTCGT
>DATAUN010000099.1:0-15123 GCA_036268235.1 Gaiellaceae bacterium | reverse complement strand
CGACCGCGTCGGAGAGCTGCCGCACATCTCGCGCCGCACGCGGCGTTTCCTCGGGCCGATCAACGGTCTGCTCGTGGACGGGTAGGTTCCGCGCGTGGAGAAGCTGCTCGTCGCGAACCGCGGGGAGATCGCGCTGCGCGTGTTCCGCGCCGCGCGTGCGCTCGGGGTCGCGACGGTCGCCGTCGCCGCGGCCGACGACGCAGGCTCGCTGCACGCGCGCTCGGCGGACGAGACGGTCGCGATCGCGTCGTACCTCGATCCCGGCGAGCACCTGCGCGCAGCGCGCGAGTCGGGCGCCGACGCGATCCATCCCGGCTACGGCTTCCTCGCCGAGAACGGCGACTTCGCCGAGGCCGTCGCCGCCGCGGGACTGACGTGGATCGGCCCGCCTGCCGCGGCCCTGCGGGCGGGCGGAGACAAGCTCGCCGCGAAGCTCATCGCCGCGGGGGCCGGCGTGCCAACGATCCCGGAGACCGACGAGCCGCCGCTGATCGTCAAGGCAGCCGCCGGCGGCGGCGGGCGCGGCATGCGCATCGTGCGCACGCACGCCGAGCTCGCCGATGCGGTCGAGGCGGCGAAGCGCGAGGCGAAGGCCGCGTTCGGCGACGACCGGGTCTACCTCGAGCGCTACCTCGAGCGGCCGCGTCACGTCGAGATCCAGCTGCTCGCCGACTCCCACGGCAACGTCGTCGCGCTCGGCGAGCGCGACTGCTCGGTGCAGCGGCGTCACCAGAAAGTCTTGGAAGAGTCTCCGTCGCCCGCGCTCGACGACGACCTGCGTGCGCGGATGAGCGACTCGGCCGTTCGCTTCGCGCAGGCGATCGGCTACGCCGGCGCGGGCACGGCCGAGTTCGTCGTCGAGGATGGCGCGTTCTTCTTCCTCGAGCTGAACGGGCGCATCCAGGTGGAGCACCCGGTGACCGAGGCGGTGACGGGGCTCGACCTCGTGCAGTGGCAGCTGCGCATCGCGGACGGTGCGACCTTCGACGAGCCGGTCCGCGTGCGCGGCCACGCCGTCGAGGTGCGCCTTTACGCAGAGGATCCGCGGACGTTCCTGCCGCAGGCGGGTCGCATCGACCGCCTCCGCCTGCCGGGCTTCGTGCGCGTCGACAGCGGCGTCGCCGAGGGCGACGAGATCGGGACGGCCTACGACCCGATGATCGCGAAGCTGATCGCGACCGGCGCGACGCGTGACGCCGCACTCGACACGCTCGCGGCGGCTCTCGCCGAGACGGAGGTCGGAGGCGTGACGACGAACCTGCCGTTCCTTCGCTGGCTCATCGCGCATCCCGTCTTCCGAGCCGGCGAGGCGACGACGGCGTTCCTCACCGAGCATCCTCCGCTCTCTGCACCGCCTGCGCGCCTCCCCGCCGACGTCTGGCGCGGCGCGTTCCGCCTCAACCTGCCGTCACCGTCGCTTGCGCCGCCGCCCGACGTCGACGCCGCCGCGCACGAGCACGGCGCCGCCGCGGCGTCGGGGAGCGTCGTCGCACCCATGCCCGGCACGGTGATCAAAGTGCTTGCACGCGAGGGCGCTGAGGTACGCGCGCGCGATCCGCTCGTCGTCCTCGAGGCGATGAAGATGGAGACGCCGCTGCTCGCGCCGTACGACGGCACCGTGCGCGCGGTCCTTGTCGCCGAAGGCGATCGGGTTGCCGGCGGCGCGCTGCTCGTCGAGCTCGAAACTCGCGAACTTGGTTCGCCTTCGGCGAACTAAGTTCAGAACAGCTTCTGGAGCTTCATGGCCGCGCCCATGTCGCCCTTGATCTTCAGCTTGCCCGTCATGTAGGCGGTCGTCGGGTTCTGCTCGCCGTCGACGATCTTCTCGAACGTCTCCGCGTTCGTCGAGATGGTCGCGTCGGCCTCGCCGCCGCCCTCGGCCACGCTCACGTTGCCGTCGGCGACCGTGACCAGCCACTGGCCCTCACCCTCGATGTCGAACAGATACGAGTTGTTCATGCCCGCGGTCTTCGAAGCGTCCGCGCGCGAGGGAAGAGAGTCGAAGAAGTCCTTGGCTGCCACCGGCGCTCCTTTTCGGTCGGGGTTGACTACCGAATCAAGCTATCTGATCTATCGTTCCGCCGCCGTGGGCCTCGACTTCGATCTCGACGACGAGCACGTCCTCGTCCGCGACACGGTTCGCCGGTTCGCACTCGAGCGCGTTGCGCCCGTCGCCGAGGAGCTCGACCGCGAGAAGCGCTTCCCCTACGAGCTCGTCGCCGAGCTGGCCGACCTCGGGCTGATGGGCATGACGATCCCCGAGGAGTTCGGCGGCGCAGGCGCTGACACGCTCGCGTACGCGATCACCGTCGAGGAGCTGACGCGCGTCGACTCGTCGGTCGCGATCACCGTCGCCGCGCACCACTCGCTCGGCACGCTGCCGATCTACTACTTCGGGAGCGAGGAGCAGAAGCGCGAGTGGCTGCCCGACCTCGCCGCCGGCCGCAAGCTCGCCGCGTTCGGGCTCACCGAGCCAGGTGCCGGCTCCGACGCCGGCGCGACGCGCACGACGGCGCGGCTCGAAGACGGCCACTGGGTGATCGACGGCTCGAAGATGTTCATCACGAACGCGGGCACCGACATCACCGCCTGCGTGACGATCACCGCGCTCACCGGCGACGGCGAGATCTCGAACATCGTCGTCCCGAACGGCACGCCCGGCTACACGATCTCGCCGCCCATGCAGAAGCTCGGCTGGCGCGCGTCCGACACACGCGAGCTGTCGTTCCAGGGCGCACGCGTGCCCGAGGGGAACCTCCTCGGCCCGCGCGGCGAAGGCTTCACCCAGTTCCTGCGGATCCTCGACGGCGGTCGCATCTCGGTCGCCGCGATGGGCGTCGGCCTCGCGCAGGGCTGCTACGACCTCGCCTACGCCTACGCGCTCGAGCGCGAGCAGTTCGGCAAGCCGATCGCGCGCTTCCAGGCCGTCCAGGAGAAGCTCGTCGACATCGCGACCGAGATCGAGGCGGCCCGCGGGCTCGTCTGGAAGGCAGCCTGGGAGAAGGACCAGGGCCGCGACTTCGCCCGCACCGCCGCCATGGCGAAGCTCTACTCCGGCGAGCTCTCCCATCGCGCCGCGAACTGGGCGCTCCAGATCCACGGCGGCTACGGCTTCATGGACGAGTACGCGATCTCGCGCCTCTACCGCGACCAGAAGATCCTCGAGATCGGTGAGGGCACGAACGAGATCCAGCGGATGGTGATCGCCCGCCACCTCGGGCTGTAGGGTCTCTTTCCGTGCTGCTCTTCCGGCAGTTCGTGAACGACGATCTCGGCTGCGCCTCGTATCTCATCGGCGACAGCGAGGCGGGAGTCGCCGTCGTCGTCGACCCCGCGTTCGAGATCGAGCAGTACCTCGATGAGGGCGTGACGATCGAACGCGTGCTCGAGACGCACACGCACGCCGACCACGTATCGGGTCACGGACGCTTCGCGCTGGAGCACGGTGTGCCCGTCGCGATCCACGCTGTCGCCGAACCGGAGTATCCGTTCGAGCCGCTTGCCGACGGCGACGTCGTGCGCGTCGGCGAGATCGAGGTGCGCGTGCTGCACACGCCGGGGCACCGCCCAGAGCACTGCGCCTTCGTCGTCGGCGAGGAGATCGTGCTGACCGGCGACTCCCTGTTCGTCGGCGACGCCGCGCGACCCGACCTCGCGGTCGCGGCGCGCGAGGGCGCCGAGGACCTCTTCCACTCGCTCGGCAAGCTCGCGGCGCTCGGCGACGGCCTGCGGGTGTATCCCGGCCACGTGGCCGGCTCGCTCTGCGGCGGCAACATGAGCAGCGAACGGGAGACGACGATCGGCCGCGAACGGGAGACGAACGACAAGCTCGCGTTCCGCGACGTGCAGGAGTTCGTCCTCGTGTCGTCGTCCGTGTCGGCGCCTCGGCCGCCGACGACCGAACGCGTCGTCGCGCTCAACCGCGGCCCGTGGGTCGCGCGACTCGCGGAGCTCGACGAGCTCGTGAAGGCCGGCGAGGCGACGATCCTCGACGTGCGTCCCTTCGACGCCTACGCCGCCGGGCACGTCCCGGGTGCGATCAGCGTTCCCATCTCCGGTTCGGCGTTCGGGACGAAGGCCGGCTTCGTGCTCGTGCCCGGCGAGCGCGTCGTGCTGCACGCGTCCGGCCGCGACGAGGCGCTCGCTGCCGCCCGCGGGCTCTGGGCGGTCGGCATCCTCGACATCGCCGGCTATGTGCTCGCGCCTCCCGCCGCGGAGACGCTCGGGACGCTCGACATCGGCGAGCTCGAGGAGCTGCTCGGCGACACGGACGTCCAGGTCGTCGACGTGCGCGAGACGACCGAGCGCGACTCGGGCTACATCCCTGGCTCGCGCAACATCCCGTACCGCCTGCTGCGCAAGGTGGGCTGTGGAGCGCTCGAGCGCTCGAAGCCCGTCGTGACCGTGTGCGAGAGCGGGCCGCGCGCGGCGATCGCCGCGTCGCTGCTTCGCCGCGAGGGCTTCGACGTGCGGGCGGTCGCGGACGGCGGCATCGCCGACTTCCGCGGCGACGTCGTCAGCTTCCGCCGCTGCGGCGCGTAGTCCCGGAGAGCTCCACCGGATAGCCGCGCGCTTCGAGCGCCGCCACGAGCTCGCGGCAGTGCTCCTCGTCGCGCGTGGCGATCGTCAGCTCCACCCCGGTCTCGACGACGTCGAGGCCGATGCCCTCGCGGCGGTGATTGATCTCGACGATGTTCCCGCGCTCGGCGGCGACGAGCTCGAGCAGCTTGATCAGCTCGCCCGGCCGGTCGAGCACGCGCGAGCGGAGCACCAGGTAGCGCCCGGCGCGCGTCAAGCCGTGGCGCACGACCGAGACGAGCAGCGTCGCGTCGATGTTGCCGCCGGAGAGCAGCGCGCACACGTCGGGGCCGCCCGCCGCGCCGTGCAGGAGCGCAGCGACCGACGCGGCGCCCGCGCCCTCGACGACGAGCTTCGAGCGCTCGAGCAGCAGCACGATCGCCTCGGCGATCGCATCGTCCTCGACGTGGACGATGTCGTCGAGCAGGTCGTCGAGGATCGACATCGTCAGCGCGCCGGGGTGCTTGACGAAGATCCCGTCGGCAATCGTCCCGTGGCCGGTCTTGCCGGCCTGCACGCCGACGATGCGCACGCCGGGCCGCAGCGCCCGCAGCGCGATCGCGATCCCGGACGCGAGCCCGCCGCCGCCGATCGGGAGCAGGAACGTCTTCGCGTCGGGTATCTCCTCGACGAGCTCGAGCCCGATCGTCCCCTGCCCTGCGATCACGGCCGGATCCTCGAATGCGTGCACGAACGTGGCGCCCGTCTCGGCGGCGCGCGCCGTCGCCTCGGCGAGCGCGTCGTCGAACATCGCGCCGGTGAGGATGGTCTCGGCGCCGTAGTTGCGCGTCGCCTCGACCTTCGCCATCGGCGCGTCCTGCGGCATGAACACGGTCGCGGCGATGCCGAGCTCGCGCGCCGCCCAGGCAACGGCCTGCCCGTGGTTACCGGCGCTCGCTGCGATCACGCCTGCGGCGCGCTCCGTCTCGCTCAGGCCGAGCAGCTTGTTGACGGCGCCGCGGATCTTGAACGAGCCGGTGCGCTGGAGGTTCTCCGCCTTGAGCCACACGCGCGTGCCGGCGATGCGCCCGAAGGTCTCGGAGCCGTAGACGGGCGTCTCGCGCGCCCGGCCGGCAAGCCGCGCGCGCGCGGCTTCGATGTCAGCGAGCGTCGGGACTGTCATCGATGTGGAACACCTGGTCGAGGATCTCACGCACCGCCGTCAGCGGGTCGAGCTTGCGGGCCTGCACGTCGTCGAGCAGGCGGCGAAGCTCGTCGCTTCCCTGGACCGTCTGCTCGAGGTGGCGCCGCGCGCGCGTCGAGGCGACCTGGAACACCTCGGTCGCGAGATTGCGCCGCCGGCGCTCCTCGAGCTCGCCTTCCGACTCGAGCCACTCGCGGTGCTCCTGGATCTTCTCCCACAGCGTGTCGACGCCCTCGCCGCGCAGCGCCTCGGTCAGCACGATCGGCGGCCGCCAACCGGTCTTCGGGCCGAGGGACAGCACCTGGCGCACCTCGTTCTGCATCGCCTTCGCCATCGGATGATCCATCTTGTTGATCGCGATCACATCCGGGATCTCCATGATCCCGGCCTTGAGCGCCTGAATCGAGTCGCCCGAGCCGGGCATCAGCGCGAGCACGACCGTGTCGGCGATCGAGAGCACGCCGACCTCGCTCTGGCCGGTGCCGACCGTCTCCAGGAAGACGACGTCCTTGCCTGCCGCGTCGAGGACGAGCAGCGCCTGGAGCGTCGTCTCGGCGAGCCCGCCCAGGTGCCCGCGCGTCCCCATCGACCGGATGAAGACGCCCGGGTCGAGGAAGTGGTCGGTGAGGCGGATGCGGTCGCCGAGCAGCGCGCCCTGCGTGAACGGGCTCGACGGGTCGACGGAGATGACGCCCACGTCGCTTCCGCCGTCGCGGACGAGCCTGATCAGCGACGAGACGAGGCTCGACTTGCCGACCCCGGGCGGGCCGGTCAGGCCGACGGCGTAGGCGCGGCCGGTGTCGGGATAGACGTCGCTGACGACCTCGTACGCGAGCGGGTCGCCGTTCTCGACCAGCGTGATCGCACGCGCAAGCGCGCGCCGGTCACCCGCGCGGAGCGCGTCGACGAGGCGCTCGCGCGTCCACTCACGGCGGCGTGCCACGCCCGGATGCTACGCAGCCTCGACGCGTGACCCGCGCGAGAGCACGTACGCGACGACCGCACCTGCGGCGACGCACGAGGACGCGAGCACGTAAGCCCAGCGCGCACCGGCCGCTTCGACGATCGCGCCCGCGGCGAGCATCGCGCAGCCGAGGAGCGCGTTGTGCGCGCTGATGATCACCGTGAACGCGCGGCCGCGCAGGCGGTCGGGCGTGTAGCGCTGGATGATCACGACCGCCATCGGGAACGTGAGCCCGTTCCCGAACCCCGAGAGCACCATCGCGAGCGCGGCGATCCAGATGTTCGGGGCGAGGCCGGCGCCCAGCACGCCCGCCGCCCACGGCAGGAAGACGAACGGATAGACGTGCAGCACTTCGCGGCGCTCGAGCACTGCGCCGGTGAGCAGGCTGCCGACGACGAGGCCGATGCCGGTCGCCGTCCACAGCAGGCCGTAGCCGAACGCGTTCGAGTGCAGCGAACGCGTTGCCAGGAAGATCTCCGAGACGTTCACGAGGCCGGTCGAAAGCATCGTGAAGCCGAACCCGAAGAGGACGATCCGAAGCGCCCGCGACTGCCGAAATGCGGCGAGACCGTCCCGCAGGTCACGCCAGTGGCCGCGCGTGATCCCCTGCTCGCTCTGGAGCCGGTCGGCGGGGATACGGACGAGCAGGAGCGCAGAGAAGAGGAACGTCGCCGCGTTGACCCAGTAGACGAGGTGCGGGCCGCTCACGCTCACGATCGCGCCGCCGACGATGGGGCCGAGCGCGGCTGCGAGCCAGTCGGTCGCCTGCAGGAGCGACGAGCCTGCTGCAAGCTCGCTGTCGTCGACGAGGTTCGGGACGCCGGCCAGCACGGCCGGGCGGAAGAACGAGTTCGCGACACCCGCGACCGCCGCGAACACGAGGATCAGCACCGGGCTGTGCGCGAACGGCAGCAGCGCGAAGACCGCAAGCCGAACGAGGTCGGCGGCGACGATCAGTCGCTTCCGCGACAAGCGGTCGACGAGCGGCCCCGCGAAGAGCCCGATCACGACCGTCGGCAGGAACGTGACGATGAAGAGGACGCTCACCCACCAGGTCGAGTCCGTCCGCGCTTCGATGTCGACGGTGAGCGCGATCGTCGCCATCCATGTGCCGAGGCCCGAGCCGAGCGTGGCGAGGAACAGCAGGCGATACAGGTCGTGGCGAAGCACCGCGACGCGGCCGTGCAGACGCCCTCGATCCTGGAAGTCGAGCGTCACGCACGGGCGAGAACGCGGCCGAGTGCGGCAGCGAACTCGTCGAGCTCCTCGGGCGTGCCCACGGAAACCCGGATCGCAGAGGGAGAGCCGAATCCGGCGAGCGGCCGCACGATGATCCCCTCGCGGAGCAGCCGCTCGAAGAGCTTGGTGGCGTCGGTGCCCGTGTCGACGTAGACGAAGTTCCCGACCGACGGCACCGGTTCGAGCCCGTGCTCGCCGAGAATCTCCGCGAGCCGCCGGAGCCCACTTGCGTTGACGTCCCGGCGGCGTGCGATCTCGCCCGGGTCGCCGAGGCTCGCCACCGCGGCGACCTGCGCCGGGGTCGTCAGGTCGAACGGGCGGCGCACCTTCGCGAGCGCGGCCATGCAGCGGCGCGGACCCACCGCGTAGCCGACGCGTAGCCCGGCGAGACCGTAGATCTTCGAGAACGTGCGCAGCACGACGACGCGCCGGCCGTTCTTCAGGTAGCGCTCGATCGCGTCGTCGTAGTCGGGCCGGTCGATGTACTCGAAGTACGCCTGGTCGACGACCGTGAGCACGTGGTCGGGGACCCGGTCGAAGAACGCGTCGAGCTCGTCGGTCGAGCTCATCGTGCCGGTCGGGTTGTTCGGCTGGCAGACGTAGACGAGCTTCGTGCGCGGTGTGACGGCGGCGAGCAGCGCGTCGAGGTCGTAGCGGTGGTCGCGCAGCGGGACGAGCTTCGTTTCGGCGCCCTGCTTGCGCGCGTAGATCACGTAGCTCGGGAACGACGGCCAGCCGCAGACGATCTCGTCGCCCGGGTCGAGGATCGCCTGGCTCAGCAGGTCGATGCAGCCGTCCGCCCCCGCGCCGACGCACACCTCTTCGAACGCGACGTCGTGCCGCTCGGCGAGCGCCTCGTGCAGGCGGAACACGCCGCCGTCGGGGTAGCGGTTCAGGTCGCGGGCCGCGCGCTCCATCGCCTCCGCCGCCGCCGGGAACGGCCCGAACGGCCCCTCGTTGGAGGCGAGCTTGATCACGCGCGCCAGGCCGAGCTCGCGCTGCACGTCCTCGACCGGCTTCCCCGGCTGATACGGCGTCAGCCCGTTGACGCTCGGCCGAAAGAAAGCGTCGTCGAAGTCCCCGAACCCGGTTGCCACGCGGGGACCCTACCCTGGGGCGCTGTCTGGGGTCGACAGCGGCCCCGCAGGCCGTAATCTCACAGTCGTGCCGGAGCTCGGGCTCTTCCCGCTGCCGATCGTCCTTGTCCCGACGGAGCGAATCCCGCTGCACATCTTCGAGCTTCGCTATCGCGAGCTCGTCCACGAGTGCGTGGAGACCGGCGGCGAGTTCGGGCTCGTGCTCGCGACCGGCGACGGCGCCGTGCACGAGATCGGGACGCGGGCGAGCGTCATCGAGGTGCTCGAAGAGCTCGAGGATGGACGGATCAACATCGTCGTCGAGGGCCACGAGCGCTTCCGGCTGCTGGAGCTCACGCGCGGCCGCATCTTCCAGACGGGGATCGTCGAGTCCGTCTCCGACAACGACGAGCCGGTCGCGCCGGAGGACGTCGCGCGCGCGGTCGAGGTGTTCCGCGAGCTGGCCGACGTGTCGGACAGCGACGTGGACGTGCCGGAAGCCGATTCGCCGGAGCTCGTCTGGGAGCTCGCCGCGCGCGTCGACTTCGGCGTCGATCCGAAGCAGGAGATCCTCTCGTCTACGTCGCCGCCGCAGCGTCTGAAGCGGCTGATCGAGCTGCTCGAGACGTCGATCGAGGCGGTGCGGCTGGAGCAGACGCTGCGCGACCGCGCGCACCGCAACGGCAAGGTCTCGCCCCTCGAGGGCGAGAGCTAGCGCTCCTCGCCCACGACCACACCGTCGCCGCCGCGACGTGCGTCGCCGGCCGCGGCAAGTCTGCCGTCGCTGTGAACCTCGACGGCGTTCGTCCCGCCGAAGTACAGGTTTCGCCGACGCCAGCGGACGACGTCGTAGCCCCAGCTCTCGAGGCGATCGAGCTCTACCGCGTCGAATCCGCCCTCGCAGTGGACGTGCGCCTCCTCGACGTGCACGCGCGGCGCGTCGATCGCCGCACCGACGTCGAGACCGTGCGCAAGGACGTTGGCGGTCACCTGCATGATCGCGCCGCGCAGCCGCACCGAGCCCGCGCTGCCGAGCACGAGGCGTGGGCCATTCGCGCCCAGCACGACCGTCGGCGCCATCATGCTCGTCAGCCGCCGGCCGGGCGTCGCGGGCGCGCCGGCAACGAGGTCGTACTCGCCGAGCATGTTGTTCAACTGGATGCCGGTGCCGGGGACGATGACGCCCGACCCCGAGCCGGTCGAAGACGAGAGCGAAGCGGCGTTGCCGTCGGCGTCGACGACGGAGACGTGCGTCGTGCCGGCGGGAGCGGGCTCCGGGAAGCCGTCACGACCGGCGGCGATCCGCGCGAGCGCGGCGCGCAGCGCGTCGTCCGACAGCAGGCGCTGCGCCAGCCCGCCGCGATGCAGCGACGACGCGAACGCGTCGTCGCGCACGTGCGTCTGCTCGCGCATGACGCCGACGAGCGCGGCGATCGCCTCGGCCGATCCGGCTTCGCCGGTGCCGAGCCGCTCGAGCAGAGCGAGCCCGTAGGCGATCAGGATTCCGCCCGACGACGGCGGTGGATTCGACACGACCTCGTGCCCGAGGAAGTCCACGCGCACCGGCCGCCGCCAGACGACGCGGTACTCGCTGAGATCGTCGCGTGTCATTCGTCCGCCGCCCGCAGCGACCGTGTCCGCGATCGCCGTGGCGAGCTCGCCGTCGTACAGCGCGCGCGCACCGTCCACCGCGATGCGCTCGAGCGTCCCGCCGAGGTCGGGGAGCCGCAGCGTGTCGCCCGGCTGGAGGCGGCCGCCGTCGGGCCGGCTGTAGATGCGCTTGCCCTCGGGCGCGTGGCGGAGGATCAGGTCGAGGATCGCGTGCAGGTGCGCCTGCGGCCGCGAGAGCTCGACGCCGTCGCGGGCAAGCTCGATCGCGGGCTCCAGGAGGATCGCCCAGGGCAGGCGGCCGTACGCGCGATGCACCGCCTCGAGTCCCGCGCCCGCGCCCGGCACGGCACACGACGGCTCGCCGATCCGGAAGACCTGGGTCGTCTCGCTGTCGCCGCCGAAGCCGACGTCGATCGCGTGCATCTCGGCCCCGGCCGGCACCGGGCGCCCGAGACCCGGCGTCGCGACGAAGAAGTCGGCCACCCGCGGCCGGCCGGCGGCCGGCGCGACGAGCGCGAACCCGCCCGCCCCCGGCCCGGTCAGCGGGCTCTCCGTCACCCAGCCCGCGAAGGCGGCCGCGACGCAGGCGTCGACAGCGTTTCCGCCCTCCTCGAGCATGCGGGCGCCGGCCCGGGCCGTCAGCGGGTGCCCCGCCGCGATCGCGCCCCTCATGCCCTGCTCGTGTCTGCCGATGAACACTTCATCCCAATGAACCCTCTCCGAATCTTCACCGTTTCCCCACTAACCTGACGCGAGGTAACACGTCCACAGTCGTGAAAGCCCAGGCATGACCTCCAGAATCCGCCATACGCTCGCCCTCTCGGCGGCCGGGCTCGCTACGCTCGCCGCCGCCTTCGCCGTGCCCCAGCTCGGCGCACGGGTCCTGCCCGCGGTCGGCGCTCTCGGCGACGCGAGCCGTCCCTGGCTCGGCGTCGCGGCCCTCGGCTTCCTCGCGGCGTTCGTCTGCACCGTCGGCGCCTGGCACACCGTTCTCACGAGCGCCGGCGCACGCATCTGCCCCCGGCAGGCCGCTGCCCGTCTCGGCATCGGCGCGATGGTGAACTCGTTCGCGCCCGCGAAGATCGGGGACGCAGTCAAGATCGCCCTCTGCTCGCGCGCGATCGACGCGCCGGGACGTCTCTGGACAGCGGGCGGCGCGTATGCGGCGCTGACCGCGACCCGCGCCCTGACGCTCTCCGCGCTCGTCGTGGTCGCCTCCCTGACCGGGGCGATGCCGCTGTGGCCCGTGTTCGTGCTCGTCGGCGGCGCGACCGCCGTCGGCGTCGCCGCCGCGCTCTCCATTCGCTTTCGCTCACACCCCCATGTCGCGCAGCTTCTCGACGGCGTCGCGGCGCTCGCGCGTTCGCCGCGCACCTTCGCAACCGTGGTCGCGTGGACCGTCGGCATGCAGCTCGCGCGCGTCGCCGGGACGATCGGCGCAGCAGTCGCGCTCGGACTACCGCACCCGGTGCTCGCTGCGCTCGTGATCCTGCCCGCGCTCGACGTCGCCGGCGCGATCCCGCTCACCCCCGGCAGCATCGGCATCGGCAGCGGCGCGGTCGCCGTGGTGCTCGCCAGCCGCGGGATCGGGATCACGCAGGCTATCGCCGTCGGGTTCGCGATCCAGACCGTCGAGACGCTCGTGAGCGTCTGCTGCGGCGCGACCGGGCTCGCCTACCTGCTTCGCCCGAGCGCGCGCGTCCGCCTGATCGCCGGGCGCATCGCCGTCGTCGGCGCGTCTGCCGCACTCGGCGCCGTGGTCGGCGTCGAAGTCGTCGGCCTGTTCTAGGACTCGCGCAGGAACGACGGCGGCTCGAGGATCTCGCCGCTGCCGCCGGAGCCGGCCGTCACGAACGTCGGGCGCCGGCCCGTGCTGCGTCCGCCGATCCCGGTCGCAACGACCGTGATCCAGATCTGGCCTTCGAGCCGGTCGTCGATCGTCGCGCCGAAGATGATGTTCGTGTCGTCGGTCGCGGACTCGCGCACCGCTTCCGCCGCCTCGTTCACCTCGTACAGCGTCAGATCGTCGCCACCGGCGATCGAGAGCAGGATGCCGCGCGCGCCGACGATCTCCGTCTCGATCAGCGGGCTCCGCAGCGCGCGGTGCGCCGCCTCCTTCGCGCGGTTCTCGCCGGTCGCGTAGCCGATGCCCATGAGCGCGGAGCCGGAGTCGGCCATGATCGTGCGCACGTCGGCAAAGTCGAGGTTGATCAGGCCGGGGTTCGTGATCAGGTCGCAGATCCCCTGGACGCCGTGGCGGAGCACGTCGTCGGCGATGCGGAACGCATCGAGCATCGACGTCGACTTGTCGAGCACCTCGAGCAGCCGGTCGTTCGGCACCACGATCAGCGTGTCGCAGGCCTCGCGGAGCGCCTGGAGGCCCTCGTCGGCTTGCTTGCGGCGGCGCGTGCCCTCGAACTTGAACGGCATCGTCACGATGCCGACCGTCAGCGCGCCGATCTCGCGGGCGATCCGCGCGACGACGGGCGCTGCGCCGGAACCGGTGCCACCGCCTTCTCCGGCGGTGACGAAAACCATGTCGGAGCCACGGAGCGCGCGCTTGACCGCGTCGTATCCGTCTTCGGCAGCGCGGCGGCCGATCTCGGGGTCGGCGCCGGAGCCGAGGCCCTCGGTGAGCTCGCTGCCGATATGGATCTTCGTAGCCGCATCGCTCATCTGCAGCTGCTGGATGTCGGTGTTGACCGCGATGAAGTCGACCTGCGTGATGCCGGCGTCGATCATCCGGTCGACCGCGTTCAGACCCGCGCCACCGACGCCGACGACGCGGATGACGGCGAGATAGGACGCGGTGTCGCGGCCGCGCTCGAGGCGCGGCGGCTGGTCCGGCAGCGGATCGAGCCAGCGCGCGATCGGGCGGCGCTCCTCGGCGGGCGGCTCTGCTGCGGGCGCAGGGGCGATCGACCGGATCGGCGTCGGCTCCGGAGGCGCGGACGCCGCCGGCGGTGGGCTCAGCGGCGGCTCGGTCGGCAGCTCCTGCTGTTCCGGCTCGGTCTGGCCGCGCTGGGCGGCCTCGGTCGCGCGGAAGAGCTCGGCGAGCGGGCCCTCACGCATGCTGGCGCGATTTCTCGCCATCGAGCACCTCCTTTGCGAGGTCGCGGTACATGTCGGCAGCCTCGCCCTTCGGCTCGTAGGCGAGCACGGAGACGCCCTTCACGGGAGCCTCGGCAAAGCGCACGGTCTTGCGGATGCGCGTCTTGTAGACGAGATCGCCGAAGCTCTCGCGCAGGATCTCGTCCGCCTCGCGCGAGTGCGTGAGCCGCTTGTCGTACATGGTCGGCACGATGCCAACGATCCCGACGCCCGGGTTGAGGTTCTCGCGCACCATCGCCAGTGTGTTCTCGAGCTGCACCAGCCCGCGCAGCGACAGGTACTCCGTCTGCACGGGGACGATCACCCCGGTGGCTGCGACGAACGCGTTGATCGTCAGCAGGCCGAGTGAGGGCGGCGTGTCGATGAAGATGTAGTCGTAACGGTCCCTGATGGGCGCGATCGCCTTCTCGAGCATGCGCTCGCGGCCGATCTGGCTCGACAGCGCCATGTCCGCGCCCGCGAGGTCGATCGAGGACACGGCCACGTCCACCTCGCACGAGACGATCACCTGCTCCATCGGGAGCCGGTGCACGAGCACGTCGAACATCGACTGCTCGATCGTGTCCGGGTTCAGCCCCTGGGACATCGTCAGGTTCCCCTGCGGATCGAGGTCCACGAGCAGGACGCGATAGCCCTGCTCGGCGAACGCGACGCCGAGATTCAAGGTCGTGGTCGTCTTCGCGACGCCGCCCTTCTGGTTCGCGAGGACGATCACCTGCGTGTCGGCAGGCGAGGTCACGTTCGCGGGGCGAACGTTCGGACGCGGAAGGAGACGGGCGAGACCCATGTGAACCGCCATTTCGGGTCGCTTTACCGCATTCCTTCCGCCTCCTCGCGAAGTTTCTTTGCCGCAGCCCGCGCGCGGCCGTCGCCCTCGGCCCGCGCCCACGCCTCCGCTTCGGGGACGAGCGCCCGCAGCTCGTCGAGCAGCGTCGCCGGCGCCGCCGTTGCCCGCAGCCGCTCGATCCGCGCCAAGCGGCGCAGCACCCGATCCGTGTCGTCCATCTGGACAACGGTAGCCGGACAGGTGTGACATGTCTGTGCCGCCTTCGCGACGATTGCGCGCCGCGTCAGGCGACGCGGAGAACCGACTGCGGCCGCGGACGCAGCCCGAGCAGCGTGTCGTCGAGCGCGTCGACAAGCGCGGGCCGGTCACCGTGCAGGAGCGTCTCGACGAGCGCGCGACGGACAACGTCCCGCGACCCGCGGTCGAGACGCTCGGCGCGCAGCCCCGCGACGAGATCGCTGCGCTCCTTGCTCTTGTCGGCGAGCAGCACCGCTGCCCGCATCGCAGCCGCCCACGCCCCGCCGCCGTCACCGCCGAGGAGGCACCCGATCGCCTCGCGCACCTGTGCGGAGCGGAACGGCTCTTCGGAGAAGAGCGACAGCTCCCAGCGGTC
>DATAUN010000098.1:0-17247 GCA_036268235.1 Gaiellaceae bacterium | reverse complement strand
AGCCCTACGGCGATCCACCGCGGCGGCGCAAGACCGGCAACCGCGCCGGCGACGGCGAGGCATGCGCCCGCGATCACCGCCACCGACGCGCCTTGCCCGACGAGCGATTGGGGCCAGAACCACGCGACGGCGTAGAGCGGCGGCACGACGAGGAGCGGCAGCCATGGATGGCGCCAGCGGCGCATGAATCCCGCCGAGGCGGCGAGCACGGGCGACGCGATCGCCGCGAGGTCGGCAAGGAAGGCCGCGCCGCTCGACGCGCGAGCGATCGCGACGCCGACGACGAGCGCCGCGCCCGGAACGAGAAGACCGATCGCCACGGACGACGCGCGCCAGCGCGGGCGTCCGGGCACGAGCACGAGCGCCGACTGCACTCCGATCAACACCGCGTCCGACGAGACGAACGACACACCCGGGGTCTATCAGGCTCCGCGTTCGGATTCTTGCCGGACAGATAGTGAGTGCGACGATCTCTCGATGGGAGCGAGCGTCCTTCGACGTCCGACCGTTCACGCGAACGGGTTCCGCGCCCGCCGGCGCGGTGGCAGGGCCAAGCCGGTGATCCGCGATTGTGTTGAGTCAACACAAAGTGCAGGTTCGGAGCGCCCGAAACAGTTTGTGTTGAGTCAACACAAAGTAAGAGGTCGCTCGCATGGGCGAGCGTGCTTACGCCCGGACTACGCCGCGGTTACGAGGCCGAGCTCGCCGGCGATCGGCTGCAGTGCGGCGACGACGTTCGCGATGTGCTCGTCGAGCTCGAGCTCGAGTAGCTCGGCTCCCTCGTAGACGTCGTCGCGCGAGACGCCCGCGGCGAACGACGGCTGCTTCAGCTTCTTCTTGACCGACTTCGGCTCGAGGCCTTCGAGGCCTGTCGGTCGGACGAGTCCGCAAGCGTGCACGAAGCCCGACAGCTCGTCGCACGCGAACAGGGACTTCTTCAGCGGCGTGTCGCGCTCCAGCCCGAGGTGGTTCGCATGCGAGAGCACCGCGTCGATCACCACCTCTGGATAGCCCTCTTCGCGCAGGATCGGTGCGCCGTCCTGCGGGTGCTTGTCGAGCGTCGGGTGAATCTCGTAGTCGAAGTCGTGCAGGAGTGCCGCGACGCGCCACAGCTCCTCGTCCTCGCCGAACCGTGACGCGTACGACGCCGTCGATGCCTCCACGGCGAGCGCATGGCGCAGCAGCGCCTCACTCTTCGTGTAGCGCGTGAGGGTCTCCCAAGCCTGTTCCCGAGTCGGTTCCACTGCGCGGCTAGCATAGTGCCCGCCGTGTCCTCGACCATCGCCAGGCCGGTCGCCGAATCGTTCGTGATCGAGGGCGGGCGTCCGCTTCAAGGCCGCGTTCGCGCGTCCGGGAACAAGAACGGCGTTCTGCCGATCCTGGCCGCGTGCCTGCTGACCGACGAGCCGGTGCAGCTCGCGAACGTGCCGCGCATCCGCGACGTCGACACGATGAGCGCGCTGCTCCGGAACCTCGGCGCCGACGTCGAGTGGACCGGCGACAACGAGCTTCGCGTGCACGCGCAGGACGTGGGACATGAGGTCGACGAGCACCTCGCGAGCCGGATCCGCGCGTCGTTCCTGCTCGCCGGCCCGCTCCTCGCGCGCCACGGCCGCGCGAGCGTGCCGCCGCCGGGCGGCGACGTGATCGGCCGCCGACGCCTCGATCCGCACATTCATGCCTTCGCCGAGCTCGGCGCCTCGATCGACATCGGCGAGCGCTACGAGATCTCCGGCCGACTGAAGGCCGCGCACATCCATCTCGACGAAGCGTCGGTGATGGGAACCGAGAACGCCGTCATGGCGGCGACGCTCGCGCCCGGCAAGACGATGATCTCGAACGCCGCATCGGAGCCGCATGTGCAGGACCTCTGCCGCTTCCTCGTCTCGCTTGGGGCGAAGATCGACGGCATCGGCTCGAACGTGCTGCACGTCAGCGGCGTCGAGCGGCTCTTCGGCGGCGAGCACTCGATCGGCCCGGAGCACATCGAAGTCGGCAGCTTCATCGGCATGGCCGCCGTCACCGGCGGCGATGTGACGATCGAGGGCATCACGCCCGACGACATGTGGCCCGTCCTGCCGGTGTTCCGCCGGCTCGGGATCGAGGTCGAGCAGGGCGACGACTGGGTGCGCGTTCCACCGGGACAGCAGCTCGCGATCAAGGATGACCTCGGCGGCGCGATCCCGAAGGTTGAAGACGGCCCGTGGCCGCAGTTCCCTGCCGACCTCACGTCGATTGCCGTCGTCGTCGCGACGCAGGCGAAAGGCACCGTTCTGATCTTCGAGAAGATGTTCGAGAGCCGTCTGTTCTTCGTCGACAAGCTCGTCTCGATGGGCGCGCGGATCATTCTGTGTGACCCGCACCGCGTCGTCATCACCGGTCCGGCGCCGCTCTACGGACAGCGCATGTCGAGCCCCGACATCCGCGCCGGCATGGCGATGGTGATCGCCGCGCTCTGCGCCGAGGGCACGTCAACAATCGGCGACGCGTACCAGATCGACAAGGGCTACGAGCGCATCGACGAGCGCCTGCGCGGGCTCGGCGCGCAGATCCAGCGCGTCGAGAGCTAGCCGGGCCGCTGAATAGAGGACCGCTTCTTGCCGGCCGGCTCGGTGGTCGCGTTCTTCTTCGGCTTCGCCTGCTTCGGCTTCACCAGGATCGGCGGCTGTACGAGCGTCGGCGCGGCTCCGCCGAGTGCGCGTTGAACTGCCGCGGCGACGTTCACGTCGCCGAACGCGAGCGCGTTCGTCCACGTGCCTGAGCCGGACGCCGTCGCCTCGAGTGTCTGTGCGACCGCGGTTGCGCTCAGCGACGGGTTCGCGGCGAGCACGAGCGCGGCAGCTCCCGCGATCTCCGGCGCGGCGTACGACGTGCCGCTGCCGTAGCCATACGAGCCGAACGCACCGGGCGTCGACGCCGGCGCGAAGAGCGTGCTCGAGACGCCGTTCGCAAGCGCGCCGAGCACGTCGACGCCCGGCGCGAGCAGGTCGACGTACGAGCCGGTGGTCGAGAACGACGCCCGTGCGCCGCCCTCATCGGCGGCGCCGACGACGAGCCCGCTGCGCCCGATCAGCGCCGCCGGATACACCGTCGGGTTGCCTTCCTGCGCGGAGTTCCCGGCGGCCGCCACGAGGAGCACGCCCTTGCTCATCGCGTACTGCACCGCCGAACGCTCGACGACCGACGTCTGCGTCCCGCCGAGGCTCAGGTTGATGATGTTCGCGCCGTGATCGGTGGCCCACACGATCGCGTTCGCCTCGTCGACGTCCGAGAAGCCGGTGCCGCCGCGGTTCGCCTGGACGATCATCAGCTTTGCAGCGCCACCGAAGCCCTGCATCGCGTTCGGGGTCGAGATCGAGCCGGCGGCGAGCGACGCGACGAACGTGCCGTGGCCGACCTGGTCGCTGACGGCCGCCGAATTCGTCGTGACGTTCCACGTGATCGGCGCCTTGGCGGCCAGGGAGGGAACGTTCAGGTCGGCGCCCGTGTCGACGACGGCGATCGTGACGTTCGCGGCCGCCTGCTGCACCCAGGACGGGACGAGATCCTCATGGGCGGCCGCAAACTGCCACTCGGGCACTGCGAGCGTGCCCTGCGCAAAGACGGGCGAACCAGAGCGCGTGCGCGGGACGAGGCGCTGCACGAAGCGGATCCCGGGACGCGACCGCAGCCGCACGGCGACCCGCTCGTTCGCGACGCGAACCTCGGCGGTACGAAGCGCAGGGATCCGCCGGACGACGCGCAGACCGTGCAGCGCGCCAGGCGTCCGGTAGCCGACCGTCACCAACCGCGGTGCGGCCGCGCTCGCCGCCGGCGCGAACGCCGACGCAAGCCCCGCTACGAGCAGAAACCTCCCTCGTACACCCATCCCTGACCTCCCGCATCCCACGTTAGGGGGATACGGAAGAGCCAACAATGGGCCGAACGGCCCACCGTTGTAAGTCGTACGACTCGACCCGATACGCTCCTGCACGATGCCCGGCACCCAGAGCGAAGCCCGCGTCGCGCTGGACGCGGCGGGAGGCGCAAACGTCGAAACAGGGCTCTCCGTGCTCGACCACCTGGTCGGCGAGCTGGCGCGCGCCGGACGCTTCAAAGTCGCGCTCGAAGTTGCCCCGGACAGCACCGGGTCGGCGGTCGCCGCAGCGGGCGCGGCGCTCGGCGGCGCCTTCGCCGAGCGGCTCGACACGCAGGCCGCGTTCGGTCTCGGCTGGGCGATCGTCCCCGCCGAAGAGGCGCTCGCCTCTGCGGCGCTCGAGCGGAGCACCGACCCGCGGCTCGTGACGAACGTCGACTTCTCGGACATCCGGGTGGGTGGCGTCGCGGACGATCTCGCATCGCGCTTCCTGGAAGAGCTTGCGAACGCTGCGGGCCTGAACCTGCACGTCCGGCTGCTCGAGGGCGACGACCCGCAGCACGTGCTCGCCGCGATCTTCAAGGCCGTGGGCGCAGCACTCGGCCAGGCCTGCCGTCCCGCACCCGCGTCAGAGGAGGACACGTTTTGAAGGAAGCTATTCGCACCGAAGCGGCGCCCGCGCCCTTCCAAGGCGCGCCGTACTCGCAGGCGATCAAGGCCGGCGGCTTCGTGTTCGTCTCGGGGCAGCTGTCGCTGCGGCCGGGCGACAAGGAGCTCACCGCCGGCGAGATCGGCCCGCAGACCGAGCAGGTGTTCGCGAATCTGCGCGCGATCCTCGAAGAGGCCGGCTCGTCGCTCGACAAGCTCGTGAAGACGACCGTCTTCCTGCAGGACATCGGCGACTTCGCCGGGATGAACGAGGTCTATGCGCGGCACGTCGGCGACACGCCGCCCGCACGCTCCACCGTCGAGGTCGCGAAGCTTCCGTCCGGCGCGCTCGTCGAGATCGAGGCGATCGCACTTATCTAAGGACGTTGAGGAGTACGTCCGCTCGCTCGGGCTGGACGCGTACGTGGTCGGGGGCGCCGTCCGCGACGCGCTGCTCGGCCGCGACTCGAAGGACGCGGACTTCCTCGTCCCCGGCGTCGACATCGCCGGCCTGCGCACGGCTCTCGCGCCGCACGGCAACACCGAGGAGCTGATCGTCGCCGGCCGTCCCGTCGGCGTGCGCTTCTATCCGCGCGACCGCGCGCTCCGCAAGCGAACGCCCGCGGGGATCGAGTTCGCGCCGCCGCGGCGCGAGGTGTCGACCGGTCCCGGCCGGCACGACTTCGAAATCGTCGTCGACCCGAACGCGACCGTCGAGGAAGACCTTGGCCGGCGCGACTTCACCGTCAACGCAATGGCGCGGCATCTCGCCGACGGCACGCTCGTCGATCCCTACGGCGGGCAGAACGACTTGAGAAACCACGTCCTCCGCACCGTCTCGCCGGCGAGCTTCGCCGAGGATCCGCTGCGGCTCGTCCGCGGGCTGCGCTTCATCTCGCAGCTCGGTCTCGACCCGGACGAGCAGACGCTTGCGCAGATGCGCGAAGAGGCGCCGAGCGTTGCGCTCGTCTCGGGCGAGCGCATCGGCGGCGGCCTTGCCGCAGACGGGATGGGGGAGCTGTCGAAGCTGCTGCTCGGCGCGCAGCCGGCGAAGGCGCTGCGCATCGCGCGCGACACCGGCGTGCTCGTCGAGCTGCTGCCGGAGTTCGAGGGCGCGATCGGGTTCGACCAGGAGAGCCGCTACCACGAGATGACGGTTGACGAGCACACGTTCTCGGTCGTGCAGGCGGCGGCGGACGCGGGTCGCTCGCTCGCCGTGCGCCTCGCGGCGCTCTTCCACGACCTCGGCAAGCCGCACGTCGCGTGGCGCGGCACCGACGGCCGGCTCCACTACTACGCGAAGCACGGCTACGCGAAGAAGAGCCACGAGCAGGTGAGCGCCGAGCTCGCCGAACGCGCGCTCACGCGGCTCCGCTATCCGAACGAGCTGCGTCGCCGCGTGCTGCGCATCGTCCGCTCGCACATGCTCGATGCGAGCCGCTCCGATCCGTACCGCGCGCGCAAGCTCCTCGCACGCTACGGCGACTCGGTGCTCGCCGACCTGCTCGACCACAAGGAGGCGGATCTCCGCGGGAAGGGCGACCCGCCGCCTGCCGCGGACCTCGCGAAGCTCGAGAAGCTGCGCGACACCGTGGAGCGGGAACGGAAGAGCCCGCATCGGCTCCGCGACCTTGCCGTGCGCGGCGAAGACCTGATCGCGATCGGTTTCACACCGGGGCCTGCGCTCGGGCAGGCGCTCTCGGCGCTGCTCGTCGACGTCGTGCGCGACCCGAAGCTCAACACGCGCGAGCAGCTGCTCGAACGTGCGAAGAAGCTGCTCCGGTGATCCGCTGGGCGCAGCCGGGGTACGTCGTCGCGTTCACGACGCGGCACGGCGGGGTCAGCGAGGGCGTCTACGAGTCCCTCAACCTCACGGGCGGCACGGGCGACGATTTGGAGCGCGTCGAGGAGAACAGGCGCATCGCCTGCGACGTGCTCGGGCTCGAGCACGCGCGGCTCGCGTTCAACCGGCAGGTGCACTCGCCGACCGTGCACCGTGCGAGCAAGCGCGGCGAGCACGGCGACGGGCTGTGGAGCGACGAGCCCGGCCGGCCGATGCTCGCGTTCTCGGCCGACTGCCTGCCGATCGCGGTCGCGCGCACGGACGGCGAGCACCGGCTCGCCGTGCTTCACGCCGGGTGGCGCGGGCTCGCCGAGGGCGTCGTCGCAACCGGTGTCGCAGCGCTCGGCGAGGGCGAGACCGCCGCAGTGATCGGGCCGGCGATCGGGCCGTGCTGCTACGAGGTCGGGGACGAGGTGTCGGCGCTCTTCGACGCCGATCTGACGATCGAGCGCAAGCTCGACCTCTGGACGGCGGCGGAGCGCGCGCTGCGGCGAGCGGGCGTCGGTGTCGTCGAGCGGGTCGATCTGTGCACGCGCTGCCATCCGGAGCTCTTCTTCTCGCACCGGCGAAGCGGACGCGCACGCGGCGCGCAGGGAGTCATCGGTGCCGTCGCCTGAGTCGATCGCCGAGCGGTTCGCGCGCGTGCAGGCGGAGGTCGGCCCGAACGTGACGATCGTCGCCGCGACGAAGTACGTCGCGCTCGCGGACATGGCGGCGCTGATCGACGCGGGAGTGACCGTCGTCGGCGAGAACCGGGCGCAGGACCTCGAGGCGAAGCACGCCGAGTACGGCGACGCGTTCCGCTGGCACTTCATCGGCCGGCTGCAGTCGAACAAGGTGAAGGTCGTGAACCGCATCTGCGAGCTCGTCCACTCGCTCGACACCGACTCGGCCGCCCGCAGGCTCGAGGTGCCGGCACTCGTGCAGGTGAACCTCGCCGGCGAGCAGTCGAAGGGCGGTGTCCTGCCGGAGGAGCTTGCCGCGTATCTCGCCTACGACGTGCGCGGGCTGTCGACGATGCCGCCCGCTGCGGCGACGCCTGAGGGCTCGCGCCCGTGGTTCGCGAAGCTGCGCGCGCTCGCCTCCGAGCACGGCCTCTCGGAGCTCTCGATGGGCACGACCCAGGACTACGCCGTCGCCGCCGAGGAGGGCGCGACGTACGTCCGGGTCGGATCAGTCCTATTTGCGGACTAATATCCACCGCGACCCATGGCTCTCGGCGATCTCTGGTCACGCACGCTCGTCTACTTCGGCATCGCCGAGGAGGACGACGACTGGGAGGACGAGGACGGCTACGCCGCCGAGGAGAGCCTGGAGCAGAGCTACCGCGAGCGCCCGAACGTCCGCCGCCTGACGCCGCGCCGGCGCGGCCAGGACTTCGACGACTGGACGGAATCGGAGTCCGACCAGCCGACCTCCCGGGTCGCCGCGGTGCGTCCGTCGCGCGTCCGCGAGATGCGGCCGCAGATCGAGGCGGTGCCGAATCCCTCGAGCGTCCGCGTCCATCTCGTGCTGCCGCGCAGCTTCAACGACGCGCAGCAGATCGCCGACAAGTTCAAGCAGGGGATCCCCGTGATCCTCAATCTGCAGAACGCCGACACCGAGCTCTCGAAGCGCCTGATCGACTTCACGAGCGGCCTCACCTACGCGTTGAACGGCGGCATGCAGCGGGTCGCCGACAAGGTCTTCCTGCTGACGCCGCGAAACGTCGAGGTGTCCGCCGAGCAGCGTGCCGCCCTGCTGGAACGCGGCGGCTTCTTCAACCAGGCGTAGGAAACCCCGGCCGAGCCGCGAAGGAGGCGACCACCATGGTCGTGCTCGACGCTATATCGCAAGTCGAGCTGTTCCTGGACGTCTTCGTGACCGTCTATGTCCTGACGATCTTTGTCTACGTGCTGACGTCGTGGATCCAGCTGCCGTACTCGCTCCGGCCGGTACAGCGCTTCCTCTACGACGTCTGCGAGCCGTACCTCCGGCTCTGGCGCCGGATTCTCCCGATGGCAGGGCCGATCGACCTTTCGCCCATGGTGGCGGTCATCGCACTCATCGCAGGCGAGCGGATCGTGGTGGCGATCCTCGAGCAGCTGCACTAAGGAAGGGGAAGAAACGATGCGCTACACACCGGTTGAGCTGAGACACGTGAAACTCGGGCGCACGCCCTTCGGCGGCTACAAGCGCGCCGAGGCGGACAAGCTCCTCGAAGACGTCGTCGAGAGCTTCGAAGAGGTCTGGCGCGAGCGCGGCGAGCTCGCGGACAAGATGGAGGACGTCGAGAAGAGCCTCGAGGTCGCGAAGCAGCGTGAGACGCTGCTCGCCTCGACGCTCGTCGCCGCGGAGAAGACCGCCGCGGAGGCGATCGACGCGGCGAAGCGCCACGCCGAGATCATCGTCGCCGAGGCGCATCAGGAGTCGCGGTCGATCACACGCTCGGCGCAGAGCGAGCGTGAGCGGCTCTTCGCCGAGGTGCGCCGCGTCGAGACGCTGCTCCGGGCGGCGCTCGGCATGGTCGAGGAGACGCGGAACGAGCTGCCCTCGTTCCCGCCGGCGGGTGAGCCTGCGCCTGCGGAGGCCGCGCCGCCGACCGAGCCGCCGGCGCAGTCGTGGCCGAACCGGCAGGACACGCGCGAGTTCCAGGCGATCGCGCCGGTGCCCGAGCCGGCGCCGCTCCCGCCCGTGCAGGAGCAGATCGATCCCGCGCCCGGTGACGAAGGACCGTGGGGCGAGAGCCGCGATTTCGCCTGGGGTTAACTGGCGGTAAGCGCGGTACGCTCCTGGCACCGAAAGGAGCGACATGACCGACCTCGACACCGACCAGTTGCGCGCGCGCCTCGAAGAGGAGCGCACACGCCTCGCCAACGCCATCCAGTTTCTTGTGCGCGAAAACCCGGGGAGCCTCGAGGACGAGCTCGGAGAGATCGCGGCCGGCGTGGACAACCATCTCGGCGACCTGGCGAGCGCGACCTTCGACCGCGGGCTCGACGAAGGTCTCGAAGAGGGAGCGCAGCAGACGCTCGACGAGATCGAGGCGGCGCTGCACAGGATCGGGGCAGGGAACTATGGCGTGTGCGAGATGTGTGGCGAGCCGATCGGGTCGGCGCGTCTCTCGGCGATCCCCTGGGCGCGTCTCTGCATCGACGACCAGCGGCGGCGCGACGGGTGACCGAGGTGCGGATGGGCTCGACCACCGACGGGCTGACGCCCATCTCGGTGGCCGAGCGGTCGCTTGCGGCACGCGGCAGGCAGTGGCTCGGGCTCGGCGCCGTCGCCCTTGCCGCGATCGTCGCCGACCAGGTGACGAAGCACATCGTCACGCGCACCGTCGATCTCGACGATTCGGTGCACGTCTTCGGGCCGCTGTCGATCCACCACGTCCAGAACTCGGGGATCGCGTTCGGGCTCTTTTCGAGCGCGACGGCGATCGTCACCGTCGTCACCGCGGCCGCGATCGTCTGGATGCTCGCATTCTTCGCTCGCTCCGGTGCGCGTCACCCCGCACTGCCCGCGGCGTTCGGGCTGTTGATCGGCGGCAGCGCCTCGAACCTCTTCGACCGCGTGCGCCACGGGCACGTGACGGACTTCATCGACGTGCACTGGTGGGGCATGCGCATCTTCAACCTCGCCGACGCGTTCATCGTCGTCGGCGTCGTCATCCTGCTGATCGCGCTCGCCGGGACCGACCGCGCGCCGCAGCCGCCGCGGCGGACGCTCGACGTCGCCGCGCGGTGAACGTCCCCAGTAGCGCCGCCGGCTCGCGGCTCGATCAGTTCCTCGCTTCGCAGCTGGGCTCGCGCGCGGCCGCAGAGCGCGCCGTCGCCGCCGGCGCGCTCGTCGACGGCGCCGCGCGTCCGAAAAGCCATCGCCTCCAGGGCGGCGAGGAGATCACGCTCGTCGCCGAGCCGGAGCTTGTGTTGACTCAACACAAAGTCCCCGAGCCGCGCTTCGCCTACGAGGACGAGCACCTGATCGTCGTCGACAAGCCCGCGGGTCTCGTCGTCCACCCGGGGGCCGGGCACGCGACGGGAACGCTCGTCGATGCGCTGCGCGGGAAGATCGCGGGCGGCGACCCCGAGCGGCCCGGCATCGTCCACCGGCTCGACCGCGACACCTCGGGGCTCATGGTCGTCGCGCGTTCAGAGGAGGCGCATGAGCGCCTCGAGCAGCTCGTGCGCGAGCGTGCACTCGAGCGCACGTACCTCGCGCTCGTCCGTGGCCGGCCGCGCTCACGCCGCGGGAAGATCGACGCGCCGATCGGCCGCGACCGCGGGGACGCGACGCGCAACTCGCTCGACACCGACACGCCGCGCGATGCCGTGACGCACTTCGACGTCGTCGAGCTGCTGCCCGATGATGCGTTGCTGCGCGTCACGCTCGAGACCGGGCGGATGCACCAGATCCGCGTGCACCTCGCGGCGATCGATCTGCCGGTCGTCGGTGACGCGACGTATGGCGTTCCGGGCCCCGGGCTCGAGCGGCAGTTCCTGCACGCTGCACGACTCGCGTTCACGCATCCGTTCAGCGGCGAGCGCGTCGACGTCGAGTCGCCGCTGCCGGAGGACCTGGCCGGCTACTTGGCGCGCTTGACCGAGTACTGACGGCTGTCGGCGAGGCGCAGCAGCGCGCTCGGGTCGCCGGCCTCGCTCGGGTAGTGCGCAGCGCCGGCGCTGAAGTCGAAGTCGTCCGGCAACTCGCCGCGCGCGATCAGCTCGCCGAGCCCGGCGCCGAAGCGACGCAGGAACCGATCTCCGGCGTGCTTGTCGGCCTCGAGCAGCAGCACGGCGAACTCGTCTCCGCCCATGCGCCCGGCGACGTCCGAGCCGCGAAGCATCTCGAGGGCGGTCGCACCGACGCGGTGCAGCACCCGGTCACCCTCGATGTGGCCGTACGAGTCGTTGATGTCCTTGAAGCGATCGAGGTCGATGAAGACGAGCGTCAGCCCGTGGTCGTAGCGCTGCGCGCGCTCGATCTCGAGCTCCAGCCGGTCCGAGAACGCCTGGTGGTTGAGGAGGCCCGTCAGCGGGTCGCGGCGCGCCTGCTCGGCCAGCTCTCCGGTCGCGCGGTCGAAGTACGCGACGACGCACTCGACGACGAGACGGTCGATCGTGTCGTTGAGGCGGCGCTCCATCTCGATCATGTCCAGGGATGCGAGCTCTCCGGCGCGTTCGGCGACGAAGCGCCACAGAACGCGCCGCAGCAGCAGGAACTCGGTGACGATCTCGCGCGGCGCGAACCCGAGCGCCTCGCGGTTGCGGGCGTGGTCGCGCGCGATCGCGGCGAGCGGGCCGCCGACGCGCATCCGATCGGGTGCCGGGCGCTCGACCTCCCGGCCGAGCTCGGCGATGAAGGTGGGGAGGTCGCCGAGCTGGGGGACACGGCCGAGCCGGGCGAGCGAGGGCATCGCGTCCGCCCGCAGTCCCTCCGCGACCACCTCGAGCGAGAGCTCCCAGCCGTTCCCGCGCAGGTCCGCGCCGAGCTCGGCCAGGCTGGAGGGGATCCCGACGGACGCGCTTCCCATCCTCGCCACAACGCAGAAACGCCCCATTTGGACACGGGTGGCGGGCGGACGCCGCTACCATGGGCGTTCCACGTCCTCCCACCCGGTGGGGCGCCCTTTCGTGGACGGTGGCCGGGCCTCGACCCGGCTTCCACGTGAGGCCCGCCGGCTTGCTAGCAATCGAAACCGCAGAAAGGGGCTCTCATGCCCGTCGTTTCCATGAAGGAATTGCTGGAGTCCGGCGTCCACTTCGGGCACCAGACGCGCCGCTGGAACCCGAAGATGAAGCGCTACATCTTCACCGAGCGGGGCGGGATCTACATCATCGACCTGCAGAAGACGCAGGAGCTCCTCGACGAGGCGTACAACTTCGCGCGCGGGATCGCCGAGCGGAACGGCTCGGTCCTCTTCGTCGGCACCAAGAAGCAGGCACAGGACGCCGTTCGCGACGAGGCGTCGCGCGTCGGCATGCCGTACGTCAACCACCGCTGGCTCGGCGGCCTGCTCACGAACTGGCGCACGATCTCCGACCGCATCCAGCGTCTCCACGAGCTTCGCTCGCTGAAGACCGAGGCGCAGCTCGCGCTGCTGCCCGCGAAGGAGCGCATCTCGATGGAGGCTGAGCTGGAGAAGCTCGAGGCGAACCTCGGCGGCGTCGCCGACATGCGCCGCCAGCCCGATGCGATCTTCATCGTCGACCTGCGCAAGGAGCAGCTCGCGGTGCGCGAGGCACAGCGCCTCCACCTGCCGGTGATCGCGCTCGTCGACACGAACTGCGACCCCGACGAGGCCGAGTACGTGATTCCGGGCAACGACGACGCGATTCGCTCGTGTGGGCTCGTCGTCAAGGCGATCGCCGACGGGATCGAGGCGGGCAAGCAGAAGGTGACGGCCGGCGAGCTGCAGAAGAAGAAGGCGGCCGAGGAGGCCGCGGCGGCAGCCGAAGTGCTCGCGGCCGAGGAGGCTGCGGCGGCACCCGAGGAGCCTGCAGCGCCCGAGCCCGAGACGGCCGTGACGGAAGAGGAGAGCGCGTGACCGACATCACCGCGGCAATGGTCAAGGAGCTCCGTGACGCGACGAGCGCGGGGATGATGGAGTGCAAGCGCGCACTTCAGGAGACGAACGGCGACTTCGACGAGGCCGTCAAGCTCCTGCGCGAGAAGGGCATGGCGTCGGCGGCGAAGCGCGCCGACCGCGCGACAAGCGAGGGCAAGGTCGGCGTCATGGTGCGCGACGATGCCGGCGCAATCGCGGCGATCGGCTGCGAGACCGAGCCCGTCTCGAATAACGAGGACTTCCTCGCGTACGCGGAGAAGGTCCTGCGGGCGACGTTCGACGGTGGCGACGCGTCGTCGCTCGAGGATGAGCGCGTCGCGCTCGCGTCCCGGCTCGGCGAGAACATCGTCGTCGTCGGAACGAAGCGCATGGAGGCCTCGGACGGCGCGACGATCTCCCACTACGTGCACTCGCCGGCGAACAAGGTCGGCGCGCTGGTGCTGACGAAGGGCGGCGATCCTGCTGCGGCGCGCAGCCTGGCGCTGCACCTCACCTTTGCGCGGCCGACGTACGGCTCACGCGAGGAAGTGCCGCAGGAGCTCGTCGACGCGGAGCGCGAGATCCTCTCGAACGCCGAAGAGGTGCTCTCGAAGCCCGAGAACGTGCGCGAGAAGATCGTCGAGGGCCAGTTGAACAAGAAGTTCTTCGGCGAGTCGGTGCTGATGGAGCAGACGTGGTACCGCGCGGACGAGTCGACCGGCACGGTCGCGCAGTACCTGAAGGAGCACGGCATCGAGCTCGTCGACTACGCCTGGTACGCAGTCGCGTAGGTGTTCAAGCGCGTCCTGCTGAAGCTCTCCGGCGAGGCCCTGATGGGCTCGGCGGAGTACGGCCTCGACGCGGCCACCGTCGACGAGCTGGCGCGTGAGCTCGTCGGCGTGCGCGCCGGCGGGGTCGATGTCGCGCTCGTGATCGGCGGCGGGAACATCTATCGCGGCATGTCGGCGGCGGCGCAGGGCATCGACCGCGCGACCGGCGACTACATGGGCATGCTCGCGACGGTGCTGAACGCGCTCGCGGTGCAGGAGGCGCTCGAGCGCAACGGCGCCGACACGCGCGTCCAGTCGGCGATCCACGTGCAGGAGGTGGCCGAGCCGTACATCCGCCGCCGTGCCGTCCGCCACCTCGAGAAGGGCCGCATCGTCATCTTCGCCGCCGGCACCGGCAACCCGTACTTCACGACCGACACGGCGGCGGCGCTTCGCGCGCTGGAGATCGGCGCCGAGGCGATCCTGATGGCGAAGAACGGGGTGGAGGGCGTCCTCGACGGCGACCCCCGCGTGAACCCCGACGCCAAGCTGATCCCCGAGCTGACGCACCTCCAGGCGATCGAGCGCGGCCTCAAGGTCATGGACACGACCGCGTTGTCGCTTTGCATGGACAATCGGCTCCCGATTCACGTCTTCGAGCTCGCACCCGGTAACGTCGCCAGAGTGGCGGCCGGCGAGCGCGTCGGCACCATCATCTCGACTCCCGAAGGAGACACCAGGTGATCGATGACTTCATCAGCGATGCGACGCAGCGGATGGACAAGTCGGTGGAGGCGACCCACGACCACTTCAACTCGGTGCGCACGGGCCGGGCGACGCCCGTGCTCCTCGACCGCATCTCAATCGACTACTACGGCACGCCCACGCCGCTCAAGAACATCGCGACGATCAACGCGCCGGAGCCGCGCATGCTGACGATCCAGCCGTTCGACCCGTCCTCGATCAAGCAGATCGAGAAGTCCATCCAGGAATCGGATCTCGGTCTGTCACCGTCGAACGACGGCAAGCTCATTCGCCTGCCGATCCCGCAGCTGACCGAGGAGCGCCGCAAGGAGCTCGCGAAGGTGGTGCGGGGGATGGCCGAGGAAGGTCGCGTCGCCGTGCGCAACGTGCGCCGCGATGCGATCAAGCATCTCGAGGAGCTCGTCAAGAACGGCGACGTCGGCGACGACGAGGAGCGCGCGGCCGAGGGGCGCGTGCAGAAGCTCACCGACGACCACACGTCGAAGATCGACGAACTGCTGAAGCGCAAAGAAGCCGAGATCATGGAGGTCTGAGGACCTCTGTGAACTTCCTGAACCGCATCTTCACGCTGTCGCGGGCCCGAGCGGTCCGCGAGCCCGACCTGCCGGAGGTCGCCGGCTCGGTGGCAATCATCCTCGACGGCAACGGCCGCTGGGCGAAGCGGCGCGGGCTGCCGGTCGCCGCCGGTCATCGCGCCGGCGCACGCAACGTGCGCCGCGCCGTCGAGGCCGCGATCGACCTCGGCGTCCACGACCTCTCGATCTTCGCCTTCTCGACCGAGAACTGGTCGCGGCCGAAGGACGAGGTCGACGCACTCATGGAGATCTTCGCGGAGACGATCGAGCGCGAGCTTCCCGATCTCGTCGACGAAGGCGTGCGCGTGCGCTTCATCGGCCGGCGCGACCGCGCGCCCGTAGAGCTGCAGCGGCGGATGGGCGCGATGGAGGACCGCACCGCGCTCAACACGCGCATCAACCTGTGGGTCGCGATCGACTATGGCGGGCGCGCCGAGCTCGTCGAGGTCGCGCGCCGGATCGTCGAGAGCGGCGTCGATCCAGCCGAGATCGACGAGAACGTCTTCGCCGCGAATCTCTACGCGCCCGAGCTGCCCGACCCGGACCTGCTGATCCGCACGAGCGGTGAGCTGCGCATCTCGAACTTCCTGCTGTGGCAACTGGCGTACACGGAGCTCGTCTTCGCCGACAAGCTCTGGCCCGACTTCGACGCACGCGACCTGCGCGCGGCACTGGCGGAGTACGCCAGCCGGCGTCGAAGATTCGGCGGCAGATGACGAACTGGTTGAGCCGGATAGTCGTTGCCGTGGTGCTGCTGCCGATCGTCCTCGGCGCGGTGTACCTCGGCGGTTGGTGGCTGTTCGCGCTTGCCGCGATCGCAACGCTACTCGCGCTGCACGAGTACTGGCTGATGGCGCGCTCGCTTGCGCCGCTCGCGCTCGCCGGCTACATCGGCGCCGGCCTTGCGCTCGTCGGCGCGCAGGCGTCGGGCATCGGCTGGATGCTCGGCGGCGTTCTCTCGACGTTCGCGCTCGCGTTCGTCTTGAAGGCGATCTCCGAAGCACGCCCCGCCGCGACGGCCGCGGTCAGCAGCACCGTGACCGGAGCGCTGTGGATCGGCGGTGGGCTCGGCTTCCTGCTCCTGCTCCGCAACCTGCCGGCGCACGGCATGCTCGCGCTCTACACCGTGCTGCTCGCGGTGTGGGCCGGGGACACGTTCGCCTATCTGGGCGGGCGCCTCGTCGGCCGCCACAAGATGGCTCCCGCGACGTCGCCGGGGAAGACGTGGGAGGGGTTCGTCTTCGGAACGGCGGCGACGATCTTCGTCGCGTTCGTCGCGCTCTACAAGTCGCACTTCCTCTCGATCCCGCAGTCGATTGCACTCGGCGTCGCCCTCGCGGTCGCGGCGCCGCTCGGCGACCTGTACGAGTCGCTCCTGAAGCGCGACGCAGGCGTGAAGGACAGCGGCCACCTGCTCGGCGGCCACGGCGGCGTCCTCGACCGGCTGGACGCGTTCTTCTTCGCGGCCCCCGCGGCCTACTTCGTGATCCTGGCCTGCACGTAAGCAGACCTGTCCGACATGCGAAGCGCACTTCACGTCGGCTGCCACCGGGCATGGCCCGTGGGCACACTGTCCCGATGACGCGCGTCGCCCTGCTCGGTGCGACCGGATCGATCGGCCGCCAGGCCCTCGAGGTGATCGAGGCGAATCCCGCCCTCGAGCTCGTTGCCGCGAGCTCGGGCTCGACGCCGATCGACGGCCTCGCGCCGCTGACCCAGGTAGGCGGTGATCCGACCGTCCTGCTCGAGCGCGCGGAGCCCGACATCGTCCTGAACGCGACGCTCGGCTTCGCCGGGCTCCCGGCGACGATGTGGGCGCTCGAGCGCGGCGTCACGCTCGCGCTTGCGAACAAGGAGAGCCTCGTTGCAGCGGGCGAGCTCGCGCTCGCCGCACGCGAGCGCGGTGGGGGAGCTCTCATCCCGGTGGACAGCGAGCACTCGGCGCTCTTCCAGTGCGCGCTCGCCGGCGAGCCGCACGCGATCGTCCTCACTGCGAGCGGCGGTCCCTTCCTCGGTCGCACCGCAGACGACCTCGCCGACGTCACCGCCGCCGATGCGCTCGCGCACCCGACGTGGAACATGGGCGCGAAGATCACGGTCGACTCGGCGACACTCGCGAACAAGGGGCTCGAGGTGATCGAGGCGAATCCCGCCCTCGAGCTCGTTGCCGCGAGCTCGGGCTCGACGCCGATCGACGGCCTCGCGCCGCTGACCCAGGTAGGCGGTGATCCGACCGTCCTGCTCGAGCGCGCGGAGCCCGACAT
>DATAUN010000097.1:0-14795 GCA_036268235.1 Gaiellaceae bacterium | reverse complement strand
CGAGCCGCACTTCGGCGGCGTGCCGACGGAGGTCTGCCGCTACCGCAAGAGCTTCAGCAGCTCGCGGTCGTAGTCGTAGCTCAGCAGCTCTTCCGCCTCCGCGGGCGTCACCCAGCGCAGCTCGTCGATCTCGTTCTGCGCCCGCGGCTCGCCGTCGGCGCGCAGGCGGTAGTAGCGCACCTCCTTCGTGCCCTCGCGGATCGGGTAGTGCGTCGAGCCGACGTACCCGCCGAGCTCGCAGCGCAGCGCCGTCTCCTCCTCGACCTCGCGCACCGCGGCGTCCTCCCACGACTCGCCGTCTTCGAGCTTCCCTTTCGGGAACGCCCAGTCGTCGTACTTCGGCCGGTGCACGACGAGCACGCGGCCGTCACGCTCGACGAGCCCGCCCGCTGCGCGCAGCGGGTCCGCCATCAGACTTCGATGAGCAGGGCGTCGCCCTGCCCGCCGCCGCTGCAGATCGCGGCGAGGCCGAGCCCGCCGCCGCTGCGGCGCAGCTCGTGCACCATCGTCGCGACGATGCGGCCGCCGGAGGCGCCGATCGGATGGCCGAGCGCGACGGCGCCGCCGTTCACGTTCACCTGTTCCTCGTCGGCGCCGAGCAGCTTTGTCGAGTTCGACGCGACCGATGCGAACGCCTCGTTGATCTCGACGCGCGATACGTCGCCGATCGATTTGCCCGCACGCTCGAGCGCCATCGCGCCGGCATTCGCCGGTGTACGCGCCAGGTACGCGAAGTCGTCGGCGACGTAACCCTGCGAGAGGATCGTCGCGAGCGGCTCCAGCCCTCGCTTCGCCGCCCACTGCTCCGAGCAGACGATCACGCAGCTCGCGCCGTCGTTCACCCCGGGCGCATTGCCGGCGGTCGTCGTTCCCTCTGGGTCGAACACGGGCTTCAGCGCAGCGAGCTTCTCCACCGTTGTGTCGGCGCGTACCGACTCGTCGGCGGTGACGTCACCGACGGGGACGATCTCGTCTGCGAAGCGGCCCGACTCCTGCGCCGCCGCCGCGCGCGCATGCGAGCGCGCCGCCCACGCATCCTGCTGCTCGCGCGAGATCCCGAGCTCACGCGCGACCTTTGAGTTCTGAAGAACCATGTGGAGGCCGTCGAAGGTGGACGTGAGCCCGTCGGTGACCATCGAGTCGATCAGCTCGCCGTTGCCGAGCCGGTAGCCGAAGCGCGCCTTCTTCAAGAGGTACGGCGCGTTCGACATCGACTCCATGCCGCCGGTGACGACGATGTCGACGTCGCCAGCGCGGATCATCGAATCGGCGATCTCGATCGCGCGGATCGACGACGCGCACACCTTGTTGATCGTGTCGGCGGGCGTCTCGATCGGCAGCCCGGCGCCGATCGCGGCCTGGCGGGCGGGCGCCTGCCCGGCGCCTGCCTGCAGCACCTGACCCATGATCACGTACTGCGGCTCGTGCGGCTCGACGCCGATGCGCTGCAGCGCTGCCTCGATTGTGGTCGCGCCGAGCTGCGTCGCCTCGTAAGGAGCGAGCCCGCCGCCGAGCTTGCCGAACGGCGTGCGCACCGCGCTCACGATGACGCTGCGCACAGCCATCAGCGGACGAAGGACGTGTCAGGCGCGAGCCGCTCGGCGAACGCAACGATCAGCCGGATGATCGACTCGATGTCGCCGAGATCGCACATCTCGTTTGGGCTATGCAGATACCGCGTCGCAATCGAGATCAAGCCCGTCGGGACGCCCGCGCGCGTGAGGTGGATCTCGTCGGCGTCGGTGGACGTCGTGCGCGCGTACACCTCCCACGCGTGCGGAATCTGCTCCGACTCCGCCAGGTCACTCAGCAGCTCGGTGACCTGCTTGTTGAGCGTCGGCCCGCGCGCGATCATCGCGCCCATGCCGAGCTCGATGCGGCCGGCGCGGCGCGGGTCGCCGCCGGGATAGTCGGTGGCCGGTGTGACGTCGATCGCGATCGCGACCTGCGGGTCGAGCCCGTACGCCGCGGTTCGCGCGCCGTAGAGCCCGACCTCCTCCTGCACCGCCGCGACGGCGACGACGTCGATCTGCGCGCGGCCGGACTCGGCAATGCGGCGCGCGGACTCGAGCGCGATGTATGCGCCGAGCCGGTTGTCGAGCGCCTTCGAGACGAGCCGGTCGTTCGGCAGCTCGACGAGCGGCCCCGCCCAGACGCCGGGATCGCCGACACGGACGAGCCGCTCTGCGTCCTCGCGGTCCTTGGCGCCGATGTCGATGTGCAGGTCGGAGAGCTCGAGCTTCGGCCGGTCGCGCAGCTGCTCGGGCTGGATGCGCCGGCGCGAGATCACGCCGGGAACAGGGCCGCTGCGCGTGAGCAGCTCGATGCGCTGGCCGTGCAGCGTCTCGGGCCCGATCCCGCCGATCGTCGTGAACGAGAGCAGGCCGCTGTCTTCCACGTTCGTGATCGCGACGCCGATCTCGTCGATGTGACCGACGAGCGCGAGCGTCGGTGCGCCCTCGCCGGCGCGCACGCGCGCGAAGGACGAACCGAGCGTGTCGGAGGTCACCTCCGCGAACTCCGAAGCCGCCTCGCGCCAGATCCGGGCGGGCTCCTCCTCGTGCCCGGAGATCCCGGACGCGGTGAGCAGAGCGCGCAAGAGATCGGGGACCGGCACGGCTTGCGCATTGAAGCAAGAGCGCCTACCCTGACCGGTGATGAGCCTCTCGACCTCGACGTGGTGGGCCTGGCGCCGCGAGCGGGGCGGGAGCCTGCGCGCGTAAGTCCACGCGCGAACGACAGCCCGCACCGCTCGAACCTGCGACCCGATGAGGGTCGTTTTTCGTACCCATGACCGTCACCGTCATCGACACCGATCTCGTCACCCCGCTCGGGGCCTACCTGCAGCTGCGCGAACGCGGCCGCGCGGCGTTCCTGCTCGAGTCCGTCGAGCAGGGCCGGCTCGGCCGCTACTCATTCGTCGGCTGCGGCGACCGGCTCGTCACGTTCGAAGAGGCCGAGACGATCAACGAGCCGATCGTCGGCTACCTCGGCTACGACCACATTGCGAAGCTCGAGCCGACGGTGCCGCTTCCGGCGGCGGGCCCGGACGTCCCGGAGAGCCGCTTCGTCGTCGCCGACGTGTTCCTGCGCTTCGACCACGTCACCGGAACAGCGGAAGTGCTGGCCGGCCCGTCCGACCTCCAGCTCGACCGCGGCCCTGCCCGCGAGGACGCGAAAGCCGTGGTCCACGGAGAGACGGTTCGCGTCCCGGACCGCGCCGAGCACGAGCGGCGCATCGAGGTCGCGAAGGATCACATTCGCCGCGGCGACATCTTCCAGGTGGTGCTCTCCCAGCGCGCGGAGCGCGAGACGACTGTCGAGCCGCTCGCCGTGTACCGGGCGCTACGGCGCATCAACCCCTCGCCGTACCTGTTCCTGCTCGAGCTCGACGGCATCGCGCTCGTCGGCTCGTCGCCGGAGACGCACGTGAAGTCGGAGGGACGCCGCGCAAGCCTCAATCCGATCGCCGGCACGACCGCGCGCGGCGAAGGCGACGCCGAGCGCCTGCTCACCTCCGACAAGGATCGTGCCGAGCACATCATGCTCGTCGACCTCGGCCGCAACGATCTGTCGCGCGTGTGCGTGCCGGGGACGGTGAAGGTCGAGCGGTTCCTCGAGGCGGAGCGCTTCTCGCACGTGACGCACCTCGTCTCGGAGGTCGCGGGCGAGCTGCGAGACGGTGTGACCCCGTTCGACCTGCTGCGCGCGACGTTCCCGGCGGGCACCGTCTCGGGCGCGCCGAAGGTGCGCGCAATGCAGATCATCTCCGAGCTCGAGGGCTACCGGCGCGGCACCTATGCGGGCGTCGTCGGCTACCACCTGCCGGGGGCCGGCCTCGACACGTGCATTGCCCTGCGCACGGTGCGCTTTCAAGACGGGCGCGCGTACCTGCAGGCGGGTGGCGGGATCGTCGTCGACTCCGAGCCGGCCGCCGAGCACGAGGAGTGCCTCAACAAGCTGGCCGCGATCGAAGCGGCGATCGAGGCGGCGGAGGCGGCATCGTGATCTTGATGATCGACAACTACGACTCGTTCACCTACAACCTCGTGCACCTGTTCGGCGAGCTCGGCGCGGACGTTGTCGTCCGACGCAACGACGAGATTTCCCCTGACGAGGCGGAAGATCTCTCCCCCTCCCACCTCGTCGTTTCGCCGGGGCCCGGCCGGCCAGAGGACGCGGGTGCGTCGATCGACATTCTCGAACGCCTGTGCGGCCGGGTCCCGACACTTGGTGTGTGCCTCGGCCACCAGGCGCTCGTGCAGCTCTTCGGAGGCACGGTCGGACAGGCGCGCGAGCTCGTGCACGGCAAGGCGACGATCGTCGCGCACGACGGGCGCGGCATCTTTGCGGGCTTGCCGGAGGACTTCCTCGCAGGCCGCTACCACTCGCTCGCCGCGACGAGCGTGCCCGACGTGTTCGAGGTCTCGGCCACCGCGGCCGACGGGGAAGTGATGGCGATCCGCCACCGGGAGCTGCCCGTGGACGGCGTACAGTTCCACCCGGAATCCGTGCTCACCCCGCACGGGCTCGACATCGCGAAGAACTTCCTCGAGGGGCCTGCCGGATGATCCAGGACGCGCTCTCACAGCTGCTCGACGGCAAGGACCTGACCCGCGAGGCATCGCGCGCGGTGATGGACACGATCATGTCCGGCGAGGCGACGCCCGCGCAGATCGGCGGCTTCCTCGTCGCGCTCCGCCTGAAGGGCGAGACCGCCGCGGAGATCGCCGGCGCGGCCGAGGCGATGCGCGCACACGTGATCCCGGTGCAGCCGAAGCGCGACGACCTCGTCGACACCGCGGGCACCGGCGGCGACGGCGGCAAGACGTTCAACATCTCGACGGCCGCTGCGCTCGTCGCGGCCGCCGCCGGTGCGGGAGTCGCGAAGCACGGCAACCGCTCCGTCTCGTCGCAATCGGGCAGCGCCGACGTGCTCGAGGCGCTCGGCTTCGATCTGGATCTGAGCTGCGAGCGGATCGCAGACTCCATCGACACGCTCGGCTTCGGCTTCATGTTCGCGCCGACGCACCATCCCGCGATGAAGCACGCCGGCCCGGTGCGCCGCGAGCTCGCAGCGCGCACCGTCTTCAACGTGCTCGGCCCGCTCACGAATCCCGCAGGCGCCCGCGCGCAGGTGGTCGGCGTCTACTCGCCGCTGCTCGTGCCGGTGATCGCGGACGTGCTCGCACAGCTCGAGGCGCGGCGCGCGTTCGTCGTGCACGGCGCCGGTGGCATCGACGAGCTCTCCCCCGCCGGCCCGAACCTCGTGTCCGAGGTCGTCGACGGCAAGGTGACGCAACGCGAGATCGATCCGCTCGACCTCGGCGTGCCGCGGTGCGACCCGGCCGAGCTCCGCGGCGGCAACGCCGAGGAGAACGCGCGCAAGATCCGCGAGGTGTTCGCAGGTGGCAACGGCGGCCGCCGTTCGGCGATCCTGTTGAACGCGGCCGGTGCGATCGCTGCGGGCGGGCACGCGGCCGATCTCCGCGAGGGGCTCGAGGTCGCGCGCGAGGCGCTCGAGTCGGGCGCCGCAGCCGAGCGGCTCGACGCGCTCGTCGCCTTCTCGCAGGGAGTGCCCGCGTGAGGTTCGTCGACGCGTTGTCGGCACCGGGTTTCGGCGCGATCGCGGAGTTCAAGCGACGCTCGCCGTCCGCCGGCGACCTTCGCCCCGGTGGCGACGTCGCCGAGGTGGCGCGCACCTACGAACACGCGGGCGCGCGTGCGATGTCGGTGCTCGTGGACGAGCGCTTCGGGGGCTCGTGGGACGACCTGCGCGCCGCCCGCGCAGTCGCCTCGCTGCCGCTGCTCGCCAAGGGCTTCTTCACGACGCGCGCACACCTCGAGGAGGCACGCGATGCCGGCGCGGACGCAGCGCTCCTGCTGCTGCGCGACCTGGACGACGCTTCCGTCCGCGAGCTGCTGCGCGTGGCGGACGAGCTCGGGCTCGACACACTCGTCGAGGCGCACGACGCGGACGAGCTCGCGCGCGCCGCCGGGCTCGACGCGCCGGTGATCGGCGTGAACGCGCGCGACCTCTCCACGTTCGCCATCGATCGGGCCGCCCAGCTCGAGCTCGTTGCGCGCGCGCCGCGGGATCGCGTCGTGATCGCGGAGAGCGGTGTCGAGACGCGCGCGCAGGCCGCCGCCGCCGAGCTCGCCGGTGCGACCGCCGTGCTCGTCGGCTCGACGCTGATGCGCGCGAGCGACCCGGGCGCGAAGCTGCGCGAGCTGATGCACCGCCCACTCGTGAAGGTGTGCGGGCTGACGCGCCAGGAGGACGTCGACGTCGCGGTCGAGGCGGGCGCCGATCTCGTCGGCTTCATTCTCTCGGACACCTCGCCGCGCCGCGCCGACGCAGTGCTCGACGCTCCCCGCACGGTCCTCCGGGTCGCCGTGTTCGTCGGCGATACCGAGGAGACCGACGCAGATCTCACGCAGCTGTACGAGCTGCAGGACGGCCATCGCGCCCGCGACGCAGCGCTGCTCCGAGGCACTGAGCGCGTCGGCTCCGTCGTCGATCTGCCGTGGGGCGAGGCCGACGCGACGCATGTCGAGCGCGCCCGCGCGACGGAGGGGCGCGTCATGCTGGCGGGCGGGCTCGGACCGGACAACGTCGCCGAGGCGATCGCAGCCGTGCGCCCGTGGGCCGTCGACTCGGCGCGCTCGACCGAATCGGCGCCCGGGATCAAAGACCACGACGCGGTACGCCGCTGGGTGAAGGAGGCACGCGCATGACGGCAACACCGACACGGACGTTCGGCGAGTACGGCGGCCGCTACGTCCCGGAGACGCTCATCCCGGCGCTCGACGAGCTCGAGCAGGCGTGGGCATCGCTGCGCGACGACGCGGAGTTCCGCGCCGAGCTCCAGGGGATGCTCGAGTCGTACGCCGGCCGGCCGACGCCGATCACGCGCGTCGAGCGCTTCGCGCCCGACCAGCGCATGTACCTGAAGCGCGAGGATCTGATGCACACCGGCGCGCACAAGGTGAACAACGCGCTCGGCCAGGTGCTGATCGCGCGCCGGCTCGGCAAGCAGCGCATCATCGCCGAGACCGGCGCGGGCATGCATGGTGTCGCAACCGCGACCGTCTGCGCGCGCTTCGGGCTCGAGTGCATCGTCTACATGGGCACCGAGGACATCCGCCGGCAGGCGCCCAACGTCGAGCGCATGCGGCTGCTCGGCGCCGAGGTGCGGCCGGTCGAGTTCGGAACGCGCACGCTGAAGGAGGCGACAAGCGAGGCGATCCGCGACTGGATCGCGAACGTCGAGACGACGTACTACCTGATCGGCTCGTGCGTCGGCCCCGCGCCGTATCCCGAGCTCGTGCGCGAGCTGCAGCGCGTGATCGGCCGCGAGGCGCGCGCGCAGATCCTCGGCACCGAGGGACGTCTGCCCGACGCCGTCGTCGCCTGCGTCGGCGGCGGCTCGAACGCGATCGGCATGTTCTACGACTTCATCCCGGACGAGGACGTGCGCCTGATCGGTGTCGAGGCCGCCGACGCCGCGTCGCTCGGCTCCGGCCGGGGCGGCGTGCTGCACGGCGCGCGCTCGTCGATCCTCGCCGACGAGGACGGGCAGGTACAGGATGCGCACTCGATCTCCGCCGGCCTCGACTATCCGGGCGTCGGCCCCGAGCACGCCTGGCTGCGCGACAGCGGCCGCGCGGAGTACGTGCCGTGCACCGACGACGAGGCGCTCGCCGCGTTCCACCGGCTGTGCGAGACCGAGGGGATCGTGCCCGCGCTCGAGTCGTCGCACGCGCTGGTGCGCGCGCTCGACTGCGGCGCCGAGCTCGTGCTCGTGTGCCTCTCCGGTCGCGGCGACAAGGACCTCGCGGAGGTGCTGCTGCATGAGCGCTAAGACGCTCGTCGTCTACCTGATGGCGATGCCCGACACGCCGGAGCTCGCCCAGGCGGCGGTCGACGCGGGCGCGGACGTGATCGAGGTCGGCTTCCCGTTCTCCGATCCACTCGCCGACGGTCCGGTGATCAGGCGCGCCGGCGAGCGCGCGCTCGCGGCCGGGATGCGCACGCGGCGCTGCCTCGAGGTGCTGGCCGAGATCCGCGCCCGCGTGGACGTGCCGCTGATCCCGATGACGTACGCGTCGATCTTCGACGCCTACGGCTGGGGCGAGCTCGAACGCGATGCGCGTGCGGCCGGGGCGACCTCTCTGATCGTCGCCGACCTGCCCGCCGACGAGCGACAGGAGCTGCATCGCGTGCAGCTCGTCGCGCCCACCTCGACGGACGAGCGCGTGCGGCTCGCAGCCGAGGCGACGGACGGTTGGCTCTACCTCGTCACCGTCACCGGCACCACCGGGGCGCGCGCCGAGCTCGCCCCGAGCCTCGCACCGCTCGCCGAGCGTGCGCGCGCGATCAGCTCGGTGCCGCTGTACGCAGGCTTCGGCATCTCTACCGGCGAGCACGCGCGTGCCGCCGCGGAGCTCGTCGACGGCGTCGTCGTCGGCTCGCGCGCGATCGAAGCGGCCGAGCAGGGACCGGCGGCGCTCGCCGAGCTCGTGGGGCAACTCCGCGCCGGGCTCGACGCGCCGGTCGCCGCGTAGTCTCCCCGGGTGGCCTCTGCTCTCGTCGTCGGCGCCGGCGTCACCGGCGCGGCGCTCGCGCGCGAGCTCGCGACGCGCGGCTTCGACGTCACGCTCGCCGAGCAGTACGCGCCGGGCACTGTGCGTTCCGCGTCCGGCGGCGATACCCGCCTGCTTCGCGCAGCGCACGGTGAGGCCGCCTGGTACACGGAGCTCGCGTGGCGCGCGCGAACGCAGTGGCTCGAGCTGCAGGAGCAGACCGGACAGCGCATCTGGGAGCCGACCGGGCTCGCGTGGTTCGCGCACAGCGCCGGTGGCTTCGAGGAGCGGAGCCTCGCGACGCTCGCAAGCGCGGGCATTCCCCACGAGTGGCTCGCGCCCGACGACGCCCGCGACCTCTTCCCCTCGCTCGCGGTCGACGAGCTGCACGCGGTGCTCTGGGAGCCGGAGGCAGGCGTGCTGCATGCGCGCCGCGCGACCCAGCTCCTCGCCGCCGAGGCCGAGCGGCTCGGTGCGCGCCGCCTCGCCGGACGCGTCGTCCCGACGGACGCTCCCGGCGCGGATGTCGTCGTCTGGGCCTGCGGCGCGTGGCTGCCCACGCTCTTCCCCGGGCTCGTGCCGGTGATGATCGAGCGGCGCGACGTCTTCTTCCTCGGCGGCGACGCGTCGTGGGCCGGTGCGCCGGGTTGGGTCGAGTACGACGCCGGCTTCTACGGCCACGGCGACGTTGCCGGCCTCGGCGTGAAGGTCGCCCCCGACCGGCCGAGCGAGCTCGTCGACCCCGACACGCTCGACCGGCTGCCCCTGCCCGACCGGGAGCACGAGGCGCGCGCGTTCGCGGCGCGCCGCTTCCCCTCCCTCGCCGGCGCGCCCGTGGTCGGCGCACGCGTCTGCCAGTACGACCTCTCACCCGACACGCACTTCGTCGTCGACCGGCATCCCGAGAAAGCGGACTGGTGGCTCATCGGCGGCGGCTCCGGGCACGGGTTCAAGCACGCGCCCGCGCTCGCGGTCTACATCGCGGACTGCATCGAGGGGACGCGTGAGCCAGAGCCGTTCCATCTGCTCGGCCCGCGAACCGGCGACGCCGGCCTGCGCACCGGCACCTGAACGGCTCCCACGCCGGTACCAACCATCTAGTTGTTAGATTCCAGGAGTTAGACGCCTCGACCCCAGCGAGGCGCGGGGGGCGTCCCCGATCGTTCGGACCATCACGTGGACGCAACACAGATCGGAGGTCAGTAGTGACTGACGAAGAGCAGACCGTGCCGCCGGCGGATCCTCCCGGCTCGTCACGGATGACTCGGCTGGGGCTGCTGCATCGCGGCGCTGTCGCAGGCGTGACCGGCGTCGCGGCCGGCAGCCTCCTCGGCGTCGGCGAGGCAAAGGCCGCGCCGGAAGCGGCACCGCCGCCGCTGCAGTTCCTGACGGCGTGGGAGTTCGACTACGTCACCGCGATGGCGGAGACGATCTGGCCGACGGACGACCTCGGCCCCGGCGCGCGCGAGGCAGGCGTCGGCTACTACATCGACGGCCAGCTCGCCGGCAGCTGGGGCAAGGGCAACCGCTTCTATCTGAACGGGCCGTTCTACACGCCCGCCGACACCGGCCACGGCTGGCAGGTCCCGATGACGCCCGCGGACATCTACCGCGCGTTCCTACCGGGCTACGACAACTACGTCCGGCACACCTACGGCGCCGGGTATCCGAATCTCACCGCGGCTCTGCAGACGACCGCGATGACGGATCTCCAGACGGGGAAGGCGTCGATCCCGATCGGCGGTGCAACCGCGTACGCAAGCTCGGACTTCTACGCGCTGTTCCGCGAGAACGTGCTCGAGGGGATGCTCGCCGACCCGTCGTACGGCGGCAACAAGAACATGGTCGGCTGGAAGTTCATCGGATTCCCGGGCGATCCGATGCGCCATGGCGACCTCTACTTCGAATACATCTTCAGCGACAAGGCCTACCCGTTCGCGGGGAAGCCGCTGCCGCTGCAGCCGGCGTACGCGAAGCAGGGCGTGACCGCCGGCGCCGCGGCGACCGGCTCGAAGACGCCCGCCAACGCCGCGTCCAACAAGCTGATGGGAGGGATGTAGCCGTGGCGAACAAGAAGGTCGACGTCGCCATCGTCGGTGCCGGCTGGGTCGGCGGCATCATCGCCGCGGAGCTGTGCAAGCAGGGTCTCGAAGTCGTCGCGATCGAGCGCGGCCACGACCGCAGCACCGCGCAGTTCCAGGACGACCACGACGAGCTCCGCTACGCGATCCGCAACGAACTCTTCCAGAACACCGCGAACGAGACGCAGACGTTCAGGCACAACCTCGCGGAGACCGCGCTGCCGATCCGGCAGCTCGGAGCGTGGCTGCCGGGCACCGGTGTCGGCGGTGCCGGGGTGCACTGGAACGGCCAGACGTGGCGCTTCCATCCGCGTGACTTCCAGATCCGGACGGAGACGATCGACCGCTACGGCGCGTCGGCGATCCCGGCCAACATGGCGATCCAGGACTGGGGCATCACCTACGACGAGCTCGAGCCGTACTACGACAAATTCGAGTACATGGCCGGGATCGCGGGCAAGGCGGGCAACCTGAAGGGCCAGCAGATCGCCGGTGGGAACGTCTTCGAAGGACCGCGCTCGCGTGAGTTCCCCGTCAAGCCGCCGGCGGACACTCCCTTGATGGCGCTGTTCCGGAAGGCGACGACGAGCCTCGGCTACCACGCGTTCACCGGGCCGACGGCGAATCTGCCGACCGGCTACAAGAACCCGGACGGGATCGAACGCGGGCAATGCACCTACTGCGGCTTCTGCGAGCGCTTCGGGTGCGAGGTCGGCGCGAAGGCCGACCCGACGGTGACGGTGCTTCCCGTCGCGTTCAAGACCGGCAAGTTCAAGATCATCAACTACGCGAACGCGTTCCAGGTCAAGAACGACGGCAAGACCGCGCAGAGCATCCTCTACTACGACAGCATGGGCCGTGTGCAGGAGCAGCCGGCGGACATCATCGTCCTCGGCTCGTTCATGTTCAACAACACGCGACTCCTGCTCAACTCGAAGCTCGGCACGCCGTACGACCCGGCGACTGCAACGGGCGTGGTCGGCCGCAACTTCTGCTACCAGGCGGGTGGCGGCGGCGCGTCCGCATGGTTCGCGAATGAGGAGTTCAAGCGCTACATGGGTGCCGGCGCGTTGTCGTGCGCGATCGACGACTTCAACGCCGACAACTTCGACCACACCGGCCTCGGCTTCCTCGGCGGTGGCTCGATCACCGTCGGCGCGAGCGGCGCCCGGCCGATTCAGAGCCTGAGCGTGCCGCCGGGCACGCCGGCGTTCGGCAGCGCCTGGAAGGCGGCGGTGCAGCACTACTACAAGCGCGTCGTCAGCGTCGGTTTCCAGGGCGAGTCGCCGGCGTACCAGATGCACTACATGGACCTCGACCCGAACTACCGCGACAAGTTCGGCAACCCGTTGCTGCGGCTGACCTTCGACTGGCAGCCGAACGAGCGGGCGATGATCGCGTTCGCCGGGACGAAGACGCTCGGGATCATGCAGGAGATGGTCCCGAACGGCCAGGTCGCAAAGGGCGGCCCACTGTCGCCGACGTCCGCCGACCTGATCTCAGGCGGACCGGGCTCGCTGCCCGCCCACTTCGACACGACGGCGTACCAGTCGACGCACATCACGGGCGGCACGATCATGGGCGCCGACCCGAACACGTCCGTCGTCAACAACTACCTGCAGATGTGGGACGCCGAGAACCTGTTCGTCGTCGGCGCCGGCAACTTCCCGCAGAACGCGGGGTTCAACCCGACGGGCACCGTCGGCGCGCTCGCCTACCGGGCCGCCGAGGGGATCCTCAAGTACCACAAGAACGGAGGCGCCCTCGTATGACCGACGAGCTCGACGCCTACGACGGCCAGTGGGTCGCGATGCGCGACGGGCACGTCGTCGCTCACGCCGAGGACGAGGAGAGCATCCGCGCGCACGCGGACGTTCAACCGGCCGATCTCGTGTTCCCGATCGGCGTGCCGCCGTCGGGCTTCTACCTGATCAACGTGTGAGCCCAAGCATGACCGCCACTGGCACTCTTCGATCGTGCCGTCGTCGATCTACACGAAGCTCGGCGCAGCGTTCGCGGCGCTTGCAGCCGGGGCGGCCGCCGTGACGATCGCCGCGCAGGTGCTCAACTCGACGTTGGGCACGCCCGTCGCATCGCCGTCGTCCACCGTTCCGGCGCAGGGAGGCAGCTCCGGTGGGACGACGACGACCTCGAGCCCCAGGCCGCCGCGTGCCCCGTCAGCCTTCCCCGCGCCGCCGACCGGCGCGACGGTCTTCAGTCGCGAAGAGGGCGACGACGTAGTCGCGTTGGGGATCGTCTCGACGGGTCGCCGCGCGCTGCTGCAGGTCTCGATCTTGAACGGTCAGGGCCACGGCGCGACGGGACGAGTCGTGCGCGTCGCTCTCGGCAGCCGCACGGTGGCAGCCGCGCCTTGCGGACCGGGCTGTTACCGCGTCAGCGTCGCCGCGCCCTCGCGCCCGAAAGCCGCCGTAGTCGTGGTCGGGCGCGGGAGCGGAGCGACCGTGTGGCGCATCTCACTCCCTGCGCACTGGCCCTCCCCTTCCGCGGCCGGCCTGATCCGGCAGGCAGGCGCAGCCTGGCGCGCCTTGACCTCGCTCGCCTACCACGATCACCTCGCCTCCGATCCCACGCACGCCGTCGCAAGCGACTGGCGCGTCGCCGCCCCTGACAAGGCCTCGTACGTCACCTCGGCGGGAACCGCGGGAATCGTGATCGGAGGCGAGCGCTGGGACAGGTCGGGCGCCCACGCCGCCTGGGTGAAGTCGGCGCAGACGCTCACGATCCATCAACCCGTTCCGTTCTGGACGTCCGCGACTGACGCCCATGTGCTCCGGCACACGACTGTGAATGGCCGCGCCGCCGACGTCGTTTCCTTCTTCGATCCCGGAACGCCCGCGTGGTTCGAGGTGACGGTCGAGACCGGGACGAAGCACACCGTCGAGCTGTTCATGAACACGACCGCGCATTTCATGCACGACACCTATTCGGCGTTCGACTCTGCGGCGTCGATCATGCCGCCGAAGTAACGTTAGCCCGGTAGGCGGTACGCGACAAGCTGTGGCGTCGGTGTGCGGATGCCCTCGGGCTCGGCGCCCGCGTCGACGAGCAGCAAGTTCCCCGCCACCGTTGGGCACGCGTTGATACCCGCCGGCTCGTTTGCCGACCAGAGCAGGCGCCCGGTGGCGACGGCGACCGCGTCGATCCGTCCGAGATACGTCGAGCTGAACACGACGTCGTTCGCAACTGTTGCGCAGCCGAAGTCGGGCGAGGACATGGGCCGCGACCACAACAAGCGCCCGGTCGCCGCGTCGAGCGCGACGAGCTCGCCCCTGCCTGCCGCGTAGTTGGTCGAGAAGAACCCGGGGTAGCCCGTCGCAGATCCCTGCATGCACTCGTTCACGACCGGGACGAAGATGCGCCCGTCGGCATACGCCATCGGCGTCAGGACGCCGCCGAGCAGTCCTGGGCATACACTGACGAGGCGGTCGGGCAAAGGGCCCGTGTCGTGCAGGTGGCGCCCGACCGCTGTGCTCCACACTTCGCGATGCGAGCTGCGGTTCCAGGCGATCACGCGACCGCCCTTCCCCCCTCCGATCACGAGCTGATTGCCGCCGACCGTGGCGAGGATCGGCGGCAGCGCAAAGTCGTAGTCGCGAACGTCGTGCGGCGTCACCTGGTCGTACCAGAGCAAGCGACCAGTCGTTCCCGCGAGGACGAGCAGCGAATCCGTGTACAACGCCGGACCGGCATACGCGCCGCCGTTCGGATGGGAGGCGGAGCCTCCCCACGGCAGCGGGTTCGACGTGCCGACATACACGCGTCCCTGCGAGTCGACGGTCGGCGACCACCACGCGCCACCGCCGCTCGCCTCCGCCGGGTCGGCCCACGCGCCCTTGATCGTGCCGAACGACCACACGGTGCGGCCGGTCCTGGCGTCGAGCGCGAACAGCTTCCCCTTGCCGTCCGGCCGCATGCCGACACTGCTCGTGTAGACGAGACCGTTCGCGACCACGGGAGCGATGTCGATCGGCTCGCGCGCGCTCGTCAACCGCCGCTCCCAGAGCACGCGTCCCGTCGACTCGTCCAGCGCGAATGCCGACGTGCTCGTGTTCCCGTAAAGATGCCCACCCGAGGCCGCAAGCCCGTTCGGGCCGCCGCTCACGTCCG
>DATAUN010000096.1:0-16583 GCA_036268235.1 Gaiellaceae bacterium | reverse complement strand
GACGCCACAAACCGCGTCCTCGGGAACGGCGAGATCCTCGGGTACGGCTACGCGGAGTTGAAAGCGAAGGTCACGGCGGCCGACAGGAAGGCACTCTCGGACCCCCACGACAAAGCTGCACAAAAGGCCTGCGACGAGGCGCAGCACGACAAGCGGGTAGCGCTCACGCTTGTCGGACAGGACATTCTCACTGAGCGGTTCGACAGCGCGCGCAGGGCGGTCGTCTGCGCGGCGATCCTCGTCGCAGTCGGAGTTGGGCTCTTCGCGTGGGGCGCGAACGCGCCGAAGGCGCCGGCGTCACCCAGCGCGCCCGGGTCCGCGACCACCGCCGGGTAAGCCGTCGGTAACGATCTCGCGCGCGCCGAACGCCGCGACGGCCCGGTAACGCTCGCGTGTCGTGAACCGGTGCGCGACGTCCGCCGGGATACGCACGACCTGGCCGGCGCGCACGATCCGTGCTTGCCAGGCGCCGAGGTAGTACGTCGCGGCTCCGTCGACCGCGACGACGACCTCCTCGGTCGGATGCGTGTGCAACTCCTGGGCGAAGCCCGGCTCCGCCTCGACGATCTCGACACTGACGGCCGCGCCGTGCTCGGCGCCGGTGAAGGTGCCGGAGGCGGGGCGCACGCGCAGGTACACATCTTCGAGCTGAAGCTCGTCCTCGACCGCCGGCCCGTCGAACCACGCCTCCTCGGCGGTCGGGATGCCGTGCTTGCGCAACGCGGCGAGCACCGCGTGGTCATCGTCGTGCGCGGCCGCGAGCTCGAGCACGAGCTCTGGCGGGACCCCGAGCCGCGCCATGCACGTGTGATCGACGGGGCAGCCGAACATGTACGACCCTTCGGTACCGGCCATCGTCGCCCGCGCTTTGTCGAGCATGCGCGGGATCCACGCGTAGCCGTCGAGCGAGCAGTCGAGCGGCTCCGGCTCGACGACGCGGAGATCCTTCGCCCTCACAGGGCGGCTGACTCGAGCAACGCCACCGCGTGCGCCGCAAGCCCTTCGCCGCGCCCGGTGAAGCCGAGCTTGTCGGTGGTCGTCGCGCGCACGTTGACCTCCGCCGCAAGCTCCTTCGAGAGGACGCGCCGCATCTCGTCTCGATGGGCCGCGATCTTCGGCTGTTCGCCGACCAGCACGCAGTCGGCATTCACGAGCTTCCAGCCCGCCTCGCGCACTTGCCGATAGGCCTCGCGGAGCAGATCGAGGCTGTTCGAGCCCTTGTAGCGATCGTCGCCGGAGGGAAACAGCGTGCCGATATCGCCGAGGCCGGCAGCTCCGAGCAGCGCATCGATCAAGGCATGCGTGATCACGTCACCGTCGGAGTGGCCGGCGAGCCCGCGCGGGTACTCGATGTGCACACCGCCGAGCACGAGTGGGATGCCGCCGCCCTGCAGCGCATGCGCATCGACCCCGATCCCGACGCGGAAGCTCACTGCAGCGCCTCGGGCAGCTCGTCGAGCGAGCGGATGCGGATCGCGCTTGCCGGCGGCTGCTGCAGGTGCCCCCACGGACCGCGGCGGATGTGCACGCCGACCATCCCGGCGGCGAGCGCCGGGCCGACGTCGTTGTCCGCGCGGTCGCCCACGTACGCGATCCTCTCAGGCGGGACGCCCGCGAGCTCGACGACCCGCGCGAAGAACTCGGGCGCCGGCTTCCACACGTGCCACCCGGCCGAGGATCCGACCGCGTCGACGTGCTCGCGCAGCACCTCCTCGACGAACGCCGGCGTGTTGCCGCACGCGCAGACGCGGTAGCCGGCCGCGCGCAACCGCGCGATGCACGGCAGCGCGTCGGGATACCACTCCTCCATCGTCCACGAGCCTTCCGGATGCTCGACGCCGAGCAGCTCCCACACGTCGTTGTGATCGCGTCCCTGGACGATCGTCGCGCCGAGCCCCGCCATCAGCGTGAACGGCGTCAATCCCCCGGCTCGCGCCACGCGCGTCCACATCTCCGTCTCGTCGACGAGCGTCTCGCCGACGTCGAACACAACGGCTTCTACAGCCACGACGAGACCCGCTCGAGGTCGGCTCGCGTCGTCACCTTCAGCAGGCGCTCGTCACCGGGGACAATCTTGACGCGGCCGCCGTGCCGCTCGACGAGCGACGCGCAGTCCGATCCCTCTTCGCCGGTCGCTAGCGCGGCCCGCAGCACCGAGGCGACGAAGCCCTGCGGCGTCTGCACCGTCACGAGCTGCTCGCGCGCGGGCGTCTCGACGACGACGTCGCCGTCCACACGCTTCACCGTGTCGGCGGCGGGCAGCGCCGGCACGGCGCCGTCGAAGCCCTCGCCGAGGGCGCGCACGACGCGCTCGATCACCCCGTCGGGAAGAAGCGGCCGCGCTGCGTCGTGCACCAGGATCACGGCGACATCCTCCGGCACCTCGGCGACACCGGCGCGCACGGACTCGGTGCGCGTCTCACCGCCGGTGACGCACGCAGTCACCTTCGATGCGCCGAGCTCTTCGGCGAGGAGGATCGCCGGCTCTTCCCACTCGGGCGGCGCGACGACCACGACGTGGTCGATCCACTCGCTCTCGTCGAGACGCCGCAGCGGCTCCGCGAGCAGGGGAAGATCGCCGAGGCGAACGAACGCCTTCGGCCGGTCTTCCCCGAGCCGCTCCCCTCGCCCGGCGGCGACGAGAACAGCCCAAGTGCTCACCTAGCTGCGGCGGGCTTCTTCGCGGCCGGCTTCTTCGCGGCGGCGGTGGTCGTCTTCCGCGCTGCTGCGGCCGGCTTCTTCGCCGCGACTGCGGTGGGCTTCTTCTCGGCGGCGGCCTTGGTGACCTTCGGCTTCGCACCCTCGGTGAGGGTCTCCTCGAGCCACTCGAGCGCCTCGTCCTCGCTCATGTTCTTCGCGTACATGAGCTCCGACGCGAGGATCTTCTTCGCCTTGACGTACATCTGCTTCTCGCCCGTCGAGAGGCCCTTCTCACCGTCGCGCAGCGCGAGGTTGCGGACGACCTCCGCGAGCTCGTAGATGTCGCCCGTCTTCATCTTGTCGCGGTTGTGCTTGAAGCGGCGATTCCAGTTCTTGGGCATCTCGGTGCCGCCGGAGGTCAGGTACTTGACGACCTTCTTGACCGCTTCCTCGTCGATCACCTTGCGGAGACCGACCCGCTCGGCGTTCTCCGCCGGAACGTTCACGGTCATGTCGTTGTGCAGGATCTTGATCGTGAGGTACTCGCGCTTCTCGCCGAGAACTTCCTTCTTCTCGCGCTTCACGACCGTGCCTGCACCGTGGTGCGGGTACACCACCTTGTCGCCGACCTTGTACAAGTGCTCCTCCGTTTTGCCGTAGTCGCGAAAGTGCCGGCGGCCCTGAAGGCTCCACCGGCGAGGAGTGACACTCTAGCATAAACCCTGCAAAATCGCCCCTTTTCGCGCACTTTGCGCGAAAATGCCTGCTCAGGCTGGGGATTCTGCGAGCGCGGCGGCCAGGGCCTGCCGGAGGGTCTCCGTCTCGGGCCCGAGGACGGTCGCGCAGCCGAACTTCCGGCACTCCTCGAGCCGCCGGTCGGTCTGCGTGGCCGGTCGAAGCCGCCCCGTGAGGCCGATCTCGCCGAAGGCGGCGAGGCCGTCACGAACCGGGATGCCCTTCGCCGCAGAGGCGATCGCGAGCGCGATCCCGAGGTCGGCGCCGGGCTCGTCGATCCGCACGCCGCCGGCCACGTTGACGAAGACGTCGGCCGAGCCGAGCGGCAGGCCGGCGTGGCGCGAGAGCACCGCGACGATCATCGCGAGGCGCTTCGGGTCGACGCCCGTGCCGACGCGCCGCGGCATCGCGAGGTCGCTGGGCGCGACGAGCGACTGGATCTCGAGGAGCAGCGGGCGCGTCCCCTCGAGCGCGCAGGTGACGGCCGCGCCGACCTCGCCGCCGTGCGTGCGGCCGAAGATCTCCGACGGGTCGGGGACGCCCACGAGCCCGGTGCCGGTCATCTCGAAGACGCCGAGCTCGTTGGTCGAGCCGAAGCGGTTCTTGACCGCGCGCAGGATGCGGTGCGCGTGGTAGCGGTCGCCCTCGAACTGCAGCACGCAGTCGACGAGGTGCTCGAGCACGCGCGGACCGGCGACCGAGCCGTCCTTCGTCACGTGGCCGACGAGGAACGTGGCGACGCCGCTCTCCTTCGACACGCGCAGCAGTCGCGACGCCGCCTCGCGCACCTGCGATACCGACCCCGGCGCCGAACCGACCTCCTGCGACCAGAGCGTCTGCACCGAATCGATCACGCACACGGCGGGACGTTCGGTCTCGAGCGTCGCGCAGACCGCGTCGAGCTCGGTCTCGGCGAGGATTTCGACCGCATCGCAGCCGCCGAGCCGCGCCGCGCGAAGCTTCACCTGCGCAACCGACTCCTCGCCGGTGACGAGGAGCGCGCGCCGGTCCTTGGAGATCGCGCCGAGCGCGGAGAGGAGCAGCGTCGACTTGCCGACGCCCGGCTCGCCGCCGACGAGCACAACCGACGCCGGCACGAGCCCGCCGCCGAGCACGCGGTCGAGCTCGGCAACGCCCGTCGGGATGCGCGAGGACTCCTCCGCGATGACGTCGACGAGCCGCAGCGTCGGCCGCGCGGCTTGCGCGCCGCCGCCGCGCCGTGGCGCGGGCGCCTCGGCGATCATCGTCCCGAACTCGCCGCAGCCGGGGCACTTGCCGAGCCAGCGCCCCGACGAGGTGCCGCACTCCGTGCAGATGTGTTGAACCGCGGCGACCTTGGGCATGGGGAGAGCACGGTACTCCCCACCCCTGACGGATTCGGTACGACTTCAGCATGAGACTGAGACAAATCGGCGACAGCGATCTGCAGGTATCGGAGATCAGCCTCGGCTCGTGGCTGACCTACGGCGGCGGCGTGGGCGATGCCGAGGCGCGCGCATGCGTCGACGCCGCCTTCGACGCGGGCATCAACTTCATCGACACGGCGAACGTCTACTCCGGCGGCAAGGCCGAAGAGTTTCTCGGCGAGGTGCTCGAGGGCCGTCCGCGCGACTCGTACGTTCTTGCGACGAAGCTCTATTTCCCGATGGACGCGGACAACCGGGGCCTCTCGCGGCAGCAGGTGCTGAAGCAGATCGACGACTCGCTGCAGCGGCTGCGCACCGACCACGTCGATCTCTACCAGTGCCACCGCTACGACGAGTCGACGCCGCTCGAGGAGACAATGGAGGCGCTGAACGACGTCGTCGGCGCCGGCAAGACGCGGTACATCGGCTTCAGCGAGTGGACGGCGCCGCAGATCCAGGCGTCGCTCGACCTCTCGCGCGAGCACGGCTGGGCGAAGTTCGTCTCGTCGCAGCCGCAGTACTCGATGCTCTGGCGTCAGCCGGAGCGCGAGGTGATCCCGCTCTGCAAGGAGAACGGGATCTCGCAGATCGTCTGGTCGCCGCTCGCCCAGGGCGCGCTCACCGGCAAGTACAAGCCGGGCGCCGCGCCGCCCGAGGGATCGCGAGCAACGAGCGAGCGGATGGGCACCATGATGGGCGACTGGCTCGCCGACGACGTGCTCGAACGCGTGCAGCGGCTCGTGCCGATCGCGGAGCGGCTCGGCATCTCGATGGCGCAGCTCGCGCTCGCCTGGGTGCTGCGGGAGCCGAACGTTGCCTCCGCGATCGTGGGCGCCTCGCGGCCGCAGCAGGTGCACGACAACGCCGCCGCCTCCGGGATCGAGCTCGACGCCGCGACGCTCGCCGAGATCGACAGCGTGCTCGGCGAGTAGTCTCGTCAGGCGATGGCGCGCCGCAAGCTTCGGCCGCACGGGGAAGTGATCGAACGCTGTGGCGCGTTGCGCGACGAGCTCCGCGCGGCGCTTCGCCGGCTCCCGTCCGACGACCCGGCCGTGGTCGACTCGGTCTGGCGCGGCGAGGCGCTCGGCACACTGCTCTGGGCGCTCCAGCTGCTCGAGCTGCCGCCCTACGACGAGCCGTTCGATCCGCAGACGGTCTCGACGGCCGAGACGGCCGAGGGCGAGCTGCGCGCTGCGGAGGACGTGGAGCTCGAACGGGACTCGGCCCGCCTCTGGCACTGGCGCGCGCGCACGACCGAGCTCCAGTCGACCGGCGCGCTCGAGCTGCCCGAGCGGTACGCAAGCTTCGACCAGCTCGTCGCGGCGACCGCGATGCGGGGCTACGAGCAGGGCCTCCTGCCGGCCCCGCTCCGGGGCGATTTCCACGCCTACGGCAAGGTCTACCGCCATCTCTCGCCCGAGCAGCACGCCGAGGCGTACCTGCTCGCGCTCGAGCGCCACCACGCGCTCAACTGGCTCCTCGGCGAGGGTGCGAGCTGGGACGACGTTCCGCTCGACACGTGATATCCGACTCTCTATCATCTGGTCGGTGAGCGACCGCCTCTCCGCCTACGCCGACCTGATCGTGCGCGTCGGCGCGAACGTCCAGCCGGGCCAGACCGTGTTCATCGACGGCTTCGTCGAGCACGCCCCGCTCGTGCGCGCATTGACCGAGGCTTCCTATGTCGCGGGCGCGCGACTCGTCGAGGCGACGTACCGCGACAACCACGTACGCCGGTCGTTCGTGCAGCACGTCGACGACGAAGTCCTGACCGAATCGCCTTCCTGGCTGCTCACACGGCTCGAGGCCCAGCTCGACGGCGGCGCCCAGATCTCGATCGCCGGCGATCCCGAGCCGGAGCTGCTCGCGGACGTCGACCAGGAGCGTCTCGGCCGGGCGCGGCCGATGGAGGCGGCGCAGCGCTACATGCAGGGGCTCACCGACGGGGCATTCAACTGGACGATCGCCGCCTTCCCCACCGAGGGCCAGGCCCAGCAGGTCTTCGGTGAGCCGGACCTCGACCGGTTGTGGGACGCGGTCGCGCACGCCGTTCGCCTCGACGAGCCCGATCCGGTCGCAGCTTGGCGCGAACACATCGCGAAGCTGCAAGAGCGCTCCGCGCTGCTCGACGAGCGTGCGTTCGACGCTGTGCACTTCCGCGGGCCGGGCACCGACCTGACCGTCGGATTGCTCCCGGGTGCGCGCTGGCTCGGCGGCGGCACGGAGACGCGCAACGGAATCTTCTACGTCGCGAACATGCCGACCGAGGAAGTGTTCGCGTCACCGGACTGGCGCCGCACCGAAGGCACCGTCCGCTCGACGCGTCCGCTCGCGCTGGGCGGCACGATCGTGCGCGACCTCGAGCTCCGCTTTGCGGGCGGCGAGGTCGTCGACGTCAAGGCGTCGAGCGGCGAGGACGCGGTGCGCGGCCAGCTCGCCGTGGACGACTTCGCGAAGCGGCTCGGCGAGGTTGCGCTCGTCGACGGCGACTCCCGCGTCGGCGACACGGGAATCATCTTCTTCGACACGCTGTTCGACGAGAACGCGACGTGCCACATCGCCTACGGCGCGGCCGTTCCGTTCGGGGTCGACGGGCTCGAGGGTCTGACGCCCGACGACATGCGAGCTCGCGGCTTCAACGTTTCGGCCGTCCACACGGACTTCATGATCGGCGGCCCCGAGGTCGACGTCGACGGCATCACCAAGGACGGCGCCGCCGTCCCGATTCTGAGGGGGGACGTGTGGCAATTGCGCTGAACAACAAGCTCGATGCGTACGCCGACCTGGCGGTGCGCGTCGGCGCGAACATCCAGGACGGCCAGACGCTCTTCCTGATGTCGTCCGTCGAGCACGCACCGCTGACGCGCGCGCTCGCTCGTGCCGGGTACCGCGCAGGGGCGGAGTACGTCGACGTGCGCTACGTCGACCAGCACGTGCGGCGCGCGATGATCGAGCTCGGCCCCGACGAGGCGCTCACGCACACGCCGGACTGGATGAAGCTGCTCTACGAGCGAATGGAAGGCGAGGCACTCATCGCGACGACGGGCGACCCCGAGCCCGAGCTCCTCTCCGATCTCGACGGAGAGCGGGTCGGACGCGCGCGCATGCGCGAGCTCATCGAGATCCACCGCAACCAGCTCGTCGAGCGCTCGCTCAACTGGTCGATCGTCGCGTATCCGAACGAGGGCTGGGCGCGGCAGGTCTTCGGCGAGCCCGATCTCGGGCGGCTCTGGGACGCCGTCGCCTATTGCACCCGGCTCGACGAGGAGGATCCGGTGGCCGCGTGGCGCGACCACATGGCGCGCCTCGAGGCACGCGCGGCGAAGCTCACGGAGCTCGAGCTCGACGCGATCCACTACACCGGCCCCGGCACCGACCTCACCGTCGGGCTGCTCGACAATGCCGCGTGGAAGTCGGCGCTCTTCCACACGAGCTCGGGCATCGAGTACGTGCCGAACATGCCGACCGAAGAGGTCTTCACGACACCCGACTGTCGCCGCGCCGACGGCACGATCCGCTCCACCCGTCCGCTCGCGCTCGCCGGCGAGATCGTCGAGGGCCTGCAGCTGACCGTCGAAAGCGGCAAGATCGTCGACGTGCAGGCCGAGAAGGGCGCGGACGTGGTGAAGGGCCAGCTCGCGACGGACGAGCGCGCCGCCTACTTCGGCGAGCTCGCGCTCGTCGACGGCACCTCACGCGTCGGGCAGACCGGGACGACGTTCTTCGACACGCTCTACGACGAGAACGCGACCTGCCACATCGCCTATGGATTCGGCATCCCCGAGGTCTTCGACGGCGAGCCGGGCGAGGGCATGAACGTCTCCAACGTGCACACCGACTTCATGGTCGGCGGCCCGCAGCTCGCGGTCGACGGGATCACGAAGGACGGCGGCGTCGTGCCGATCCTTCGCGAGGACATGTGGCAGCTACCGGAGTAGACACGCAGACGCGCATCGAGCGCTACGCGGAGCTCGCCGTGCGCGTCGGCGCGAACGTGCAGCCCGGCCAGCTCGTCGACGTGATCGCGCGCGTCGAGCACGCGGCGGTCGCACGCGAAGTCGCGCGCGCGAGCTACCGCGCCGGCGCCGCGTACGTCGACGTCTACTACAGCGACCAGCACCTGCGCCGCGCGCTGATCGAGCACGCTCCCGACGACATGCTCTCGTGGACGCCGCCGTGGCTCCTGAAGCGCGCGATCGGTGTCGGCGAGGAGCGCGCGGCAGTCGTCGCGCTGACGGGCGACGCCGAGCCGGACCTGCTCGCAGACCTGCCTGGCGAGCGCGTCGGCCGGGCGCGGATGCTCGAGCTCGCCGAGGAGAGCACGCGGCAGATCAACGAGCGCCTGAACAACTGGACGGTGGTCGGAGTCCCGAACGAGGGCTGGGCGAACCAGGTGTTCGGGACACCGGATATCGACCGCCTGTGGGAGCTCGTCGAGCTGTGCGTCCGCCTCAACGAGGACGACCCGGTCGCCGCGTGGCAGGCGCACGTCAAGCGCATCGGCCGCCGCGCGCGCCTGCTGAACGACCTGCACGTCGACGCGCTCCACTACCGCGGGCCCGGCACCGACCTCACCGTCGGCCTGCTACCTGAGTCGCGCTGGCAGGGCTGCGAGTCGGAGACCGCCGAAGGCATCGCCTACGTCGCGAACATGCCGACCGAAGAGGTCTTCACGACGCCCGACGCGCGCCGCACGGAAGGCTTCGTGCGCTCGACGCGGCCGCTCGCGCTCTACGGCCGCATCGTTCGCGGTCTCGAGGTTCGCTTCGAGGAAGGGCGCATCGTCGACGTGCACGCCGACGAGGGCGAGGACGTGATCAAGGGACAGCTCGAGACCGACAAGCGCGCCGGCTATCTCGGCGAGGTCGCGCTGGTCGACGGGACGTCGCGCATCGGCCAGACCGGCATGACGTTCTTCGAGACGCTCTTCGACGAGAATGCGACGTGCCACATCGCGTACGGCGCCGCCTATGCGGAGGCGGTCGAGGGCGGGCTGATCGAGGGTGTCAACGTCTCGACGGTGCACACCGACTTCATGATCGGCGGCCCCGAGATCGACGTCGATGCGGTGCTGCCGGACGGCAGCGTCGTGCCCGTCCTGCGGCAGGACGTCTGGCAGCTGCCCGAGTAGCTAGTCCGCGGCTTCGAGCGGCGGCGCATCCGGCGCCGCGCCGACCGCGAGTGCCTCGGGCGGTGCGGGCGGGACGACCGTGATGTCCACCTCTTCGTCGTCCTTGCGGGCGACGAGGATCGTCGAGCCGGGCTCGAGCTGCCTGCCGAGGACGAAGTCCGCGAGCGGGTCTTCGATGAAGCGCTGGATCGCGCGGCGCAGCGGGCGGGCGCCCATGGCCGGGTCCCAGCCCTTCTCGACGAGCAGGTCCTTGGCCTCGTCGGTCAGCTCGATCGTGACCTCGTGCTCGGCCATCTGGCCGCGCAGGCGGTTCATCAGCAGGTCGACGATCTGCAGGATCTCGTTCTTCGCCAGCTTCGGGAAGACGATGATCTCGTCGATGCGGTTCAGGAGCTCCGGGCGGAAGACCTTCTTCAGGTCGCCCATCACGCGCGCCTTCATGTCGTCGTAGGACAGACCGTCCTCGTTCGAGAGCGTGAAGCCGAGCGAGACGTTCTTCGAGATCGACGCGGAGCCGATGTTCGACGTCATGATCACGATCACGTTCCGGAAGTCGACCTTGCGGCCCTGCGAGTCGGTGAGCTTCCCGTCCTCCAGAATCTGCAGGAGGATGTTGAACACGTCGGGATGCGCCTTTTCGATCTCGTCGAAGAGCACGACCGAGTACGGCTTGCGGCGCACGGCCTCGGTGAGCTGGCCGCCTTCGTCGTAGCCGATGTAGCCGGGCGGCGAGCCGACGAGCCGGGACACGGCGTGCTTCTCCATGTACTCCGACATGTCGATCTGGATCATCGAGTCCTCGTCGCCGAACAGGAACTCGGCGAGCGTGCGCGCGAGCTCGGTCTTCCCGACGCCTGACGGGCCGAGGAAGATGAACGAGCCGGTCGGCCGCTTCGGGTCCTTGATGCCGGCGCGCGCGCGGCGGATCGACTTCGACACGGCGACGATCGCCGCGTCCTGGCCGATGACGCGCTTGTGCAGCTCGTCCTCCATGCGGACGAGGCGCTGCGACTCGGCCTCGGTGAGCTTGAAGACCGGGATGCCCGTCCACATCGAGACGATGTCGGCGATCTCCTCCTCGCCGATCTCGGGCTGTTCGGTCTGCTCCTCGGAGCGCCACTGGTCCTCGAGCTCGCGCTTCTTCTGCGTGAGCTTGCGCTCCTTGTCGCGGAGTGACGCGGCCTTCTCGAACTCCTGGTTCTCGATCGACGCTTCCTTGTCCTTGCGCACCTTCTCGATCTCGTCCTCGAGCTCGCGGTAGCGCGGCGGCGCAGTCATCGTCTTGATGCGCATGCGCGACGCGGCCTCGTCGATCAAGTCGATCGCCTTGTCGGGCAGGTGGCGGTCCTGGATGTAGCGGTCGGCGAGCGTCGCAGCTGCCGCGAGCGCGTCGTCGGTGATCTTGCACCGGTGATGCGCCTCGTAGCGGTCGCGGAGACCGCGGAGCATCTCGACGGTGTCGTCGATGGAAGGCTCCTCGATGCGGATCTGCTGGAAGCGCCGCTCGAGCGCCGAGTCGCGCTCGAGGTACTTGCGGTACTCGTCGAGCGTCGTTGCGCCGATCGTCTGCAGCTCGCCGCGCGCGAGCGCAGGCTTGAGGATCGATGCAGCGTCGATCGCGCCCTCCGCGGCACCGGCGCCGACGAGGTTGTGGAGCTCGTCGATGAACAGGATGATGTCGCCGCGCTGGGTGATCTCCTTCATCACCTTCTTGAGGCGCTCCTCGAACTCACCGCGGTACTTCGACCCGGCGACGAGCGCCGCGAGGTCGAGCGAGTAGATCTGCTTCCCCTTGAGGATGTCGGGCACCTGGTTCGACGAGATGCGCTGGGCGAGGCCTTCGACGACGGCGGTCTTGCCGACGCCCGGCTCGCCGATCAGCACCGGGTTGTTCTTGGTGCGGCGCGCGAGGATCTGCATGATCCGCTCGATCTCGGTCTGGCGGCCGACGATCGGGTCGAGCTTGCCCTCGCTCGCGAGCTTCGTGAAGTTGCGCCCGAACTGATCGAGCAGCTTCGAGCTCTTGCCCTTCTCGCCCGTCGCGCCGGCGGCGCCGCCCTGGCGCCGGCCGGGGCCGGAGAGCATGCGGATGATCTCGTTGCGGATCTTCTCGGCGTCGGCGTCGAAGTCGAGCAGGATGCGCGCGGCGACGCCTTCGTTCTCGCGCACGAGCCCGAGCAGAATGTGCTCGGTGCCGATGTAGTTGTGGCCGAGGGACAGCGCCTCGCGCAGCGCGAGCTCCAGCACCTTCTTCGCGCGCGGAGTGAACGGGATCTGGCCGGTCGTGACCTCGTCACCCTGGCCGACGATGCGCGCAACCTGCGCGCGAACCTCCTCGACCGTGATGTCGAGCGATTCGAGCACGCGCGCGGCGAGGCCTTCCTCTTCGCGCAGCAGCCCGAGCAGGATGTGCTCCGTCCCGATGTAGTTGTGCTTGAGCGCGCGCGCCTCGTCCTGCGCGAGCACTACGACCTGGCGAGCCCGTTCAGTGAATCTCTCGAACACTCGGTTCCTCTCTTCCGCCGAACGCGGCGGTGCAAACGGCTTCCCTTTTCCGAGTCGCTCATCGTACTCCCCGTGGCGGGGGTGCCGCGACCGGCGTCGGACGGAGAAAACCGTTAAATGCGCGCGAGAATGAAGCCGGCCGCGAGGAAGCTGGCGAACGCGGGCACGGCCGCAACGGCCGGCGCGAGCAATGCGAGCGCCGCCTCTCCTGTGACCATCAGCACAAGCGCCGCGGGACGTCTCACCGAGCGCCCGAGCCGGTGAAGATCGTCGTGAACGTCTTCACGCACACGGCGAGGTCGATCGCGAGCGAGCGGTGCCGCAGGTACCAGAGGTCGTACGAGAGCTTGTCGGCGGTGCCCTCGGCGTCGGCGGTGTAGCCGCGGCGTACCTGCGCCCAGCCGGTGATGCCCGGCTTCACGAGGTGGCGGCGCGTCCAGAACGGGACCGTGTCCCGGAGCTGTTCGAGGAACTCGGGACGCTCGGGCCGCGGGCCGACGACCGACATCTCGCCCTTGAGCACGTTGACGAGCTGCGGCAGCTCATCGAGCCGCGTCTTGCGCATGAGCCTGCCGACCATCGTGATCCGCGGGTCGTCCTGCGAGGCCCACACCGCGCCGTCCGCCTCGGCGTCGAGGCGCATCGTCCGGAACTTGTAGATCGTGAAGCGCCGGCCCCGTTCGCCGAGCCGCGTCTGCCGGAAGATCACCGGCCCGGCTCCGCCCGTGCGGCGCACGACGAGCCAGAGGATCGGCAGCAACCACGAAACGGCCACGAGCGCGACCAGCGCGACGGCGATGTCGAACGCGCGCTTCGCGACCCGCGGGTACGGCCGCTGGTAGAGGTGCAGCACGTTCACGAACCACGCCGGACGGAGGCTCTCGACGGGGACGCGGCCGAACGCGTGCTCGTAGAACTCGGCGAGCCCGACGAGCTTGAAGCCGCAGCGCGCGACGTCGAGCAGCTGCTCGAACGCTTCAGGACGCAGATCGTGCGAGGTCAGCACGACGATGTCGGGGCGGTACCGCTCGACGACGGAGCCGATCTTGCCGACGTGCGACTCGCCGACGAGCGCGACGACTTCGAACGGCGCTTCGACGTCCGCGCGCACGTCCTCGACGAGCTTGGTGCCGCCGTTCTCGACCCCGATCACGAGCAGGCGGCGGCGACCTACGAGGGTGCGATGGACGAGCGCCTCCCACGCCCACGAGAAAACGAGGATGCCGCCTGCGACCTCGGCGAGCTCGACTGCGGGCAGGTGGACGTTCACCCACACGCTCAACGCCGACACGAGGATCACGCCGGTGACTGTTCCGAGCGCGGCGGCGACCGCAGGCCCGAGCGAGAGCAGGGTCAGGCGCGCTGTGTCGAAGGACTTCGTGAGCGCGAAGAACCACACGACCGCGAGCCCGGTCGCAAGCAGCGCGGCGCTCGCGAGCGACGGCGCGCGGCCTGAGAGGAACGCGTACGCCGTCAGCCAGACGACGCCGAAGCGCCCGGCCGTCGCGAGTGACGCGGCGGTCCTGCGGCTGATGTGCAGCGGGCGGGCCTCGCCGATGATCTCGAGCGGTTCGACGTGCTCTTGCAGCTGGGCGCTCACGCTCTCGTCTGCCTCATCTCAGTTCAAACGACGGCTCATCTGATTTAGTTACGACAAAAACGTGAGGCCGAGTGCAGGCCCACGTAGGCCGAACCAGCAGGTTTTCGGCTTGTCTCAGCGGTTCTGTGAGCCGCGGCGGCCGGTGAGCGGTCGTGCGTATGGACTTTCGGTGGACGGGTAGAGAACGTCGGAGCCGCGAGCGCGGTTACGGGTTCAAACTTGGAAAGTCCTCATCTGTCGAGCTGGTTCGTGACCCGCGTCCGCCCGCTGCCCGCGGCTGCGCCGGCCGCGCGTGCCCTGCCGGTCGCCGTCGTGCTCGTCGCCGCGGAGACGATCGCCTGGCACGACCGCGGCAGCATCGCCGCCGCCGACTTCCTGCCCTCCTCGCTGGCGATCGCAGCGCTCGCCGCGGTCGTGCTCTGGTCGCGCGCCGCGCGCCGGCCGCCGCGCGAGGCGCTCTCGGCGCTCGGCCTCCTGACCGGCCTCGCGGTCTGGGCCGCGCTGAGCGGCTTCTGGGCGCCCGTCCCGTCGCTTGCGCGTGACGAGGGGCTGCTCGTGCTGACCGGGGCGATCTCGTTCCTCGTGCCGCTGCTCGTCCTGAACACGCCGCAGGACCGGTTGGTCGCGCTCGGCATCTTCACCGGCGCAGTGACGGTCCTCGCGATCGCGACCGTCATCACGCTGCACGGGAGCACGAACGTCGGCGACGTGTTCGAGTTCCGCCGGCTCTCGTTTCCGATCACGTACGCGAATGCGACCGCCGGCCTGCTGATGGCGGGTGTGTGGCCCGCCCTGCTGCTCGCGGGACGGCGCGCGGGTGCGCCGGCGGGCCGCGTCCTCGCGTTCTCGACGGCCACGTTGCTGATCGCCACGTCGCTGCTCGCTCAGAGCAAGGGCGCAGTGCTCGGCACGGCTGCGTCGGTGCTCGTGGTCGTCGCCTTCTCGGCGGCGCGCATGCGGCTCGTTCTCGTCGCCGTGCTGGCCTCGCTGCCGGCCGCGCTCGCATTCGGCCGCCTGACCGCTGCCTACGACACATCGGGCGCCGCCGAGATCCGTGACGTCCACCGCGCCGCGACCACGCTCGTCCTCCTCGCGCTCGTCGCCGCCGTGCTCGGGGCCGTCTACGTCGCGTGCGACCTCGGGCTCGACCTCGGCGAGGCGCGCCGCCGGCTCGTCGGCCGCGGCGTGCTCGCACTCACGGTCGCCGCGATCGTCGTCGGCGGGGGAATCGTCGCGACGTCGCATCCGCAGGCGTGGCTCAGCGCCCACTGGCAGGCGTTCAAGCACCCGGAGGCTCCCGGCTCGGCCTCCACGCATCTCGTGCAGCTGGGAAGCAACCGGTACGACTTCTGGCGCGTCGCCGTCGACGAGTTCCGCCGCCACCCGCTCGTGGGCGACGGCGCCCGCGGCTTCGGCCCCGCCTATCTCGTCTACGGCCGCAGCAGCGAGACGCCGGCGCGCGCGCACTCGCTGCCGCTCGAGCTGCTCGGCGAGGAGGGGATCATCGGCTTCCTGCTCGCAGCCGGCGCGTTCGGGCTCGTGCTCTTCGGGCTCGTGCGCCGCACGCGTGGGCGGAGCGCCGTTGCGACGGCCGCACTCGGCGGCTGCGTGCTGCTGCTCGCGCAGGCGTGCGTCGACTGGACGTTCACGTTCCCGGCCCTCACGATTCCGTTCTTCGTGCTCGCCGGGATCGGGCTCGCCGACGAAGGGCGGCGCAGCGTCCCGACGCGCGCCGGCCGGGGCGGTGCCGCGCTCGCGGCCCTCGTCGCACTCGTCGTCTTCCTGCCGCCGTGGCTCTCGGCGAAGCTCGTGACGCGCGGCGAGGCGCAGCGGAGCACTTCCGATCTGCACGTCGCGCATCTCCTCGACCCTGTGTCGGTCGATCCGTGGCTCGCGGAGGCGCAGATCGCGACGACTCCCGCGCAGGCGCTCGGACCGCTCGAGCAGGCGCGTGCCCGCGCCCCGCGCTCGGTCGAGGTTCGCTACCTACTCGGCTCGGCCTACTGGAACGACGGCAAGCGCGCGGCGGCCGCGAAGGAGTACGAGGCGGCGTTGGCGCTCGACCCGCGTGAGCCTGCGATCGAGCAAGCCCTGCGCGCGGTCAAGCGTTAGACGCCGAAGACGTCTTCGACGAGCGGCAGGAGGTTCGCCGGCAGCTCGCCGTTCGCGTCGGCGAAGCCGCGGAACTGATCGAGGTAGGCGGCGAGCTCCTCGCGCCGCACCGGGTCGGGCTCGTCGCGCGCACGCCGCTCGAGGTCACCGAGCAAGCCCGTCGCGGGCGCCGGTTCGGGCGTGGGCTCCGGTTCGCGCTCGGGCTCGGGCTCCGGTTCCACGACCGTGTCTGACACCACTTCTGGCTCGGGCTCGGGCTCGATCTCGCGCACGGGCGCCACGGGTGCGACGAAGAGCGGCCGCGGCCGCGCGCGCCAGGCGAGCGCGAGCAGGCCCAGGACGCCGAGCAGCAGCCCACCGCTCGCGCCGAGGAGCGCGTCGGCGACGTACGGCTTGCCGACGGCGCTCGTGCCGGAGCCGGGCGCATCCCACGTCTAGATCGCGGTCGTCGTCC
>DATAUN010000095.1:0-5719 GCA_036268235.1 Gaiellaceae bacterium | reverse complement strand
GACGTACGAATCGCGCACCGACGAGCTCGGCTGCATCAATCCGGAGTTCGACGAGCTGCCCGTGGGCGAGCCGACGTTCCGGGTGTTCGCACAGATCTCAAGCTGACGCTTCTCAGCGGCCGAGGAGAGCCTCTTCGCGTCTCCGCCGAATGAGGCGGATGGCGAACCAGCAGAGGGCAAGCACGATCGCGACCGGCAGGCCGATCGCGAGTGCGTAGACCGCGCCGATCCCGAGCCAGCGCAGCGCGACCCCGACACCGTGCAGCGGGCCGTGGTGACGCGTCTTCGCAGGGGCGGGAGGGGTCGCGAGGGTGAGATGGATCGTCGCGTAGTGCGCGGCACGCCGCAGTTGCGCCTCGCTGCGCTGCAGGCTCTGGATGTGCGAGGTGAGCGCGGCACGCTGTTTCGTGCCGGTCGTCGCGGCGAGCTGCTTCTGCAGGCGGGCGATCTCGCGGTCGGTTGCGTTCAGGCCGGCCTGCTTGTCGGTCACCGAGACCTGCTCGGCGGTGATCGTGCCGAGCTGCGAGAGGCGCGAGACCGCCTGCTGCACGTGCGCGCGCGGAACCTTCAGCGTCAAGTCGGCACTCGCAGTTTTCCCGTGCGTCTGCTCGTGCACCGAGGACGCGTAGCCGCTGAGCGAGGTCGTGATCTGCACGGCGCGCTTGACGGCATCCGAGACACCCTGGGCGTTCGGGATGCGAAGCGAGAGCGTCGTGCCGACGATCTGGACGCGACTGCGGGCGCTCGGGACGAAGGCGGGAGCTGCGGCCGAGCCGTGCTGGATCTGCGTGCTCAGGACGGGCGGCGCCTTCGCGAGTTGGAGCTGGTCCTTCACGTGGTGCGACGGGCGCGTCAGCACGAACGCTCCTGCGATCGCGGCAGCGACCGGCAGGGCGACGACGAGCGAACGCTTCCACGTGAAACGCCTCGCCGGCGTCGTCGGGTCGGCGGCGGCGAGCAGGCGCACGCGTTCGCGCACGTCCGCCGGGGCGGCGACCTGCGCCTCGCGCAGCTCGGCGAGCACGTCACGCGGCGACATTGAGAGCCTCCTCGAGCTTCTTGAGCGCGCGATTCAGGCGCGTCGTGCAGTTGGTGGGCGAGATGCCGAGGATCCGCGAGGCGCCGGTCGCGTCGAGGTCGAGCAGGACGCGCAGCGCGACAACCTCGCGCTCGCCCGCGGTCAGGCGGGCGAGCGCTGCCTCGAGGTCGGGGGAGAGCCCTTCGGCGAAGCGGAAGTCGACGGCCTCGAGCGGCGCAGCGAGCTGCTCGCGCCGCGTGCGGCGCCGCTCGGAACGGAAGTGGTCGAGTGCGACCGTGCGCGCGACCTGGCAGAGCCAGGTGCGCGCCGACCCGCGCTCGGGATCGAAGCGATGCCAGAGCCGCAGCGCACGCTCGAACGTCACGCCGGTGAGCTCCTCCGCGGCAAACCGGTCGGACGTGAACCAGGCCAGGTAGCCGTACACGTCGTCGAGGTGCGCCTCTGCCGCTTGAGCGAACGTCATCTCATCTGTTCTACGCCGCCTGTGGACGAAATGTCACACCCCCGTGTGTCAGACAGGTGTCTGACCGCTGTCAGACCGCGGTCCAGCGCGCGTGGAGGTCGCGCAGCTTCTGGATCTCGTCCGCGTCGGGGCCTTGCTTGTTCTTGCCGGGAACCTCCAGGTACGCGGAAAGGTGCTGGAACGCAGGGTGCGCGAGGAACGCGCCCAGGCCCTCGCCGAGCTCGCCCTCGAGGATGTTCGCGTGGCGGTCGCGGTTCGAGCCGAGCGGGGCGGCGCTGTCGTTCACGTGCAGCGCGCGCAGGCGATCGAGCCCGAGCAACTCGTCGAAGCGCGTCACGAGCTCCTCGACCGACTCGCGCGTCGTCACGTCGTAGCCCGACACGTAGAGGTGGCACGAGTCGAGGCACACGCCGAGCCGGGGATGACCGTCGAGCCGCTCGAGCAGCGTCGCGAGCTCCTCGAGGGACCGGCCGATCGTGCCGCCGGCGCCGGCGGAGTTCTCCATCAGGAGCCACGTGTCGCCCTCGCACCGCTCGAGGATCTGGGCGAGCGCTGCGCAGGTGCGCTCGAGTCCCGCGTCGAACCCCGCGCCGAGATGCGAACCGACGTGGAAGATGACACCGTCCGCGCCGATCGCGCACGCGGCGTCGACGGTGTTGCGCATCGTCGCGACCGACTTTTCGTAGATCGTGTCGTCGGGCGCCGCCAGGTTGCACAGGTAGAGCGCGTGGCACACGACGCCGCCGATGCCGTGCTCCGTCCGCTTCTCGCGGAACGCGGCGATCCGTTCCTCGGAATGCGCAGTCGGCCGCCACATGCGCGGGCTCTGCGTGAACACCTGAACGCAGTCGCCGCCGACCGCGACGATCCGGTCGATTGCCGTGTCGATGCCGCCGCTCGAGGACATGTGCGCTCCGAACTCCACGGCTGCTTACGATAGAGAGCGAGATGTCCGTCAAAGTTCGCATGGCCCCGAGCCCCACCGGTTTCCTGCATATCGGAGGCGTGCGCACGTTCCTCTTCAACTGGCTGTTCGCGCGGCAGCAGGGCGGCGAGTGCCTGCTCCGGATCGAGAACACCGACACGAGCCGGGAGGTCGCCGAGGCGACGCAGCAGATCCAGGACTCGCTGCTCTGGGTCGGCATCGACTGGGACGGCCCCGTCACCTTCCAGCTCGACACCGCCGACCGCGCACGCGAGCTTGCGCACGAGCTCGTCGAGCGGGGCCACGCATACGAGGACGACGGCGCGATCCGGTTTCGCCAGCCGAAGGAAGGCACTGTCTCGTGGGTCGACGCCGTCCGCGGTGAGATCGAGTTCCGGAACGAGCTGCTGCCCGATCTCGTGATCGTGCGCTCCGACGGCCGGCCCACCTACAACTTCGTCAGCCCGGTCGACGACATCATCGATGAGATCACGCACGTGATCCGCGGCGAGGACCACGTCTCGAACACCCCGACGCAGATCAACATCCTGCGCGCGCTTGGCGCCGAGCTGCCTGTCTACGCGCACGTGCCGAACATCAACGGCGATGACGGTAAGAAGTTGTCGAAGCGCCACGGCGCGGTCGGCGTCGACGAGTTCCGCAACGAGGGCTATCTCCCCGCGGCGCTCTTCAACTTCCTCGCGCTGCTCGGCTGGAGCTACGACGACAAGACGACGATCATGTCGCGACACGAGCTGATCGAGCGCTTCTCGCTCGAGCGCGTCGTGCCCAGCCCGGCGACGTTCGACTACAAGAAGCTCGACTGGATGAACGGCATGTACCTGCGCGAGCTCCAGCCCGACGAGTACGCGCACTTCCTCTGCAAGTGGCTCGAAGAGCAGGGGATCGACTGGCCGAAGGATCGTGTGCACGCGACCGCGCCGCTCGTGCAGGAGAAGATCGAGAAGTTCTCGCAGTACCCCGACTTCGTGCGCTTTCTGTTCGAGGAGGTCGAGCCGCCCGCCGGCCTCGACGAGCGCGTCCTCCGTGCGGCTGCGGAGCGGCTGGCGCAGGTCGAGCCCTGGGAGGCGACCGCGATCGAGGAGGCGCTACGCGCGCTCGTCGACGAGCTGGGCGAGAAGCCGAGGACCGCGTTCGCGCCGATCCGGCTCGCGGTGACGGGGTCGAAGGTGTCCCCGGGCCTCTTCGAGAGCCTCGAGCTCCTCGGCCGCGAGCAGGCGCTCGAGCGGCTCAACGCGGCCGCGGCGGCGGCCTGAGGGGTTTGGGTGCGGCGAGCGGGTCGAGTGCGCGCTCGAAGGTGCGCCAGGCCGTCAGCCGGTAGCGCAGCGTCGGACGCGGCAGATCGTCGAGATCGTGACCCACTCCCCGCGCCTCCGGGGGGTGCGGGGCGCGGCGTACCATTTACAATGAGTAAACGATTTGACCGAGCGCCGGGTTACGGGCGGTAGCAGAGCACCGATGCGCATACCGCGAGCAGACCGGCGACCCACACCGGCCAGAGCGCGAGCGTCGCGCCGGCGACGAACGCGAGCGCGCCCGCGAGCGCGAGCAGGAACGCGGCAAGCGGCCGCGCGATGCCCTCCTCGGGCGGCGGCGCCGGCAAGGGCTTCGCCGCGGCCGGGACGGCGAGCCGCAGGCGGGCGAGCCGGACCCGGAAGAGCGCGCCACGCCATTCGTGCAGTAAGGGCTCGACGCCCTCGGCGCCCGCATCGGCCGCGGCTTCCGCGACCTCCGCGGTCGCGTCGCGCGCCTGCGCGAGCGAATCGGCGAGCTCCGCATGCGCAGACTCCGCGCCTTCGGGCGGCGCGACGCCGTACGCGTGCTCGCTCGCAACGTGCAGCGCGTACCGGAGCCGCGCGAGAGAGAGTTCGAGGTGCAGTTCGTCGAGCCGCTCGGGGTCGGAAGCAATGCGATCGAGGCGGCCGAGCGTGCGCGTGAGGCTCGTCCAGAGCGCGCCCATCTCCTCGGCGTACTGCTCCGGTGTGCCGGTCTTCGGCGCCACCCTCCGACTTTAGCCGCGACAGTCGAGCCGACGCTTCGTTTACCATCGGACGCCGATGCACGCGTCCCGGCCCAGGGCGCTCGTGGTCGACGACGACGCGGCGCTGCGCATGCTCGTTCGAGTGAATCTCGAGCTCGACGGCTTCGACGTGGTCGAGGCGTCCACGATCGAAGAGGCGGAGCAGGCTGCGCGCGAGGGCGCAATCGACGTTGCGTTGCTCGACGTGCACCTCAAAGGCTGCGACACGCACAGCTTGCGCGCGCGCCTGCAGGCGGTCGGAATCCCGGTGGCGCTCGTCACCGGCTCGGTCGACGTCGACGAATACCGCGGCGAAGCGGACGGCGTGCTGACAAAGCCGTTCGACCCCACGGCTCTCGTCGAGCTCGCTCGGCGGCTCGCTAGGGTTGGGGTGTGAGCAGCACGTCGGTCCTCAGCGCGACGGACTTCCAGGAGCGTCTCCAGCGGTATCTCTTCGAACGGTCGGAGGAGTGGCGCGCGGTGCGCGTCGGCGAGAAGGAGGTCTCGGAGCAGGCAGAGATCGTCCGCCGCTACGCCGATCTGTTCAGCCGCGAGCAGCTCGACGCGCTGCGCGAGGCCGACGCCGGCGCCTCCGGGGACGAGCGCGAGCTCCTCTACCGGCTGCGCAAGACGTGCGAGTCCGGGCTCGTGTCGGCGCAGCTCGCCGAGCGCGAGGACGAGCTCGAGAACCGCTTCCTCGCCGCGCGCGTGACGTTCAAGGGTGACGAGATGCCGCTGCGCAACGCGCAGGCGATGCTGAGCATCCTGCCGTCGTACGCGGACCGCGAGGAGCTCGGCGCGATCCAGGCCGAAGCGAGTGCGAGCTTCAATCCCGACCGGCTCGATCTGCTGCAGGCGAGTGAGGAGCTCGCGGCCGAGTACTCGGGGATCGCCGACGCCATCGAGCGGAACGACGAGGAGAAGGCGATCTCGCTGCGCGACCTGTCGCGCGCACTGGAGGCGGCAAGCGTCGCGTCGACCGAGAGCTACGCGAAGCTCCGCGACATCTGGTTCGACCGGCTGCTCGGGCCGGATCGCGATCAGGTCCCGACGAGCTCGCACACGGGGTACATGCGGCGGTTGTCGACTCTCGAGTCGACGTACACGAAGGAGCGCGCGACGGAGGTCTGCCTCGAGACGCTCGTGGCGCTCGGCTTCGATCTCACTGCGCAGCCGAACATCAAGCTCGATCTCGAGGATCGCCCGCAGAAGTCGCCGCGCGCATGTGTGATCGCGAGCGACCCGCCGAAG
>DATAUN010000094.1:0-13641 GCA_036268235.1 Gaiellaceae bacterium | reverse complement strand
CGTTCTCGGCCTGGAGCACGATCTGCGCACCGACCGTATGCTGAAGCGGCGCGGTCCCGCCGGCCGGATTGTACGCGTACCCGGTGGACGAGAGGGTCCAGACGGACGAGGCGCCGCTCGTGTCCAGCGATCCCTGGTACGTCGCCCAGGTCCGTTGCCCTGCCGGGCAGGCGCCGTTCACGGCGGAGACGTTCGGGTCGACGCAGACCAGCGTGAGCTGGCCCGCAGTGCTGCCGAAGAGGGTTGTGCTCTGGTCGTTGTTGTTCGGGTTCTGGACGACGGCGATCGCGGCCGAAAGACCGGATTCGGCGGCGTGGTAAGCGTCCCCCTGCGATCTCGAGGAGGTGGACTGGCCGTAGTTCGCCTGCGCGTAGAAGTATGCGGTCGCAGCCCCAGAGGTGAGAACGAGCATCACCACGAGCGCGAGCACCAGCGCAATTCCATCGTCCTGAAGCAGCAGTTTCCGCACGATCAGCTCCTCGTCGAGTTCCTGAGCACGATCACGTCCGTGACCTCGTACTTGTCGTATTTCTTGCTCGATCGAAGCGTCACGGGCACGTCGAGGTAGAGCAGGGAAAGGTCATGGGCGTCCGTGCCGCTCGAAACGCCTGCGGTGTACGTGAAGATGTTCCCGGTGGTGAGATAGTTCGCTTCCTGCGTGCCGCCGGACACGCCGCAGGCCGACGCACCGGGTAGCCGGTAGAGCTTGTAGACAGTGCCGACGAGTCGCGTGCACCACGTCGTGCAGAGCGCCGCGGTGCAGCTCGAGTTGCTCCAGGTCGGGTTGATGTCGGAGCTGGCGCAGGTGTCGTGCGGGACCGGCTGGCTCTCGTTGTCGTTGCTGGTGTCCCAGTAATACAGGAGGACGCTGGAGTTTCCGGTGAGGACCGCGTTGCACGCGTGGTGCCCGTCGCTTCGCATTTGACTGATCGCTTGGCGCACCGTCTGCTGGGCGAGGTAGCGGTCGTTCAGGTCCGTCTCCGCGTTGTTGCCCTGCACGAACATCGTCGTCAGGCCGCCGATGACGATGCTCATGATCGCCATCGTGATGACCATCTCGATGAGCGTGAATCCGGCCTGCGACGTCGGCGCCGGCCCGACTCCGCTCATTTCGAGTGGGCCTCCGTGAACGACAGCGCCTGCCGCGCAATCGCCTCGCTCTTGTCGCCGATGCCCCACTCACTCATCGCCTTCGCGTCGGCTGCGACCAGTGTCTGCAGCGCGTCCGCGCCGTGCCACCAGCCCATCCGGGCGCCGGCGACGATCCACGCGTGCTGGTAGAGCCAGTAGCGCACGTTCGCGTCGGTCGGCTTCGGGTCCTTGGCGAACCAGTTCAAGAGCAGCTGCGCGCGGTCTGCGAGAGGCATCTCGTCGAGCGGCTCCTTGCGCGCGCCGGCGACGGCGAACGCGACCGGGCGGTTCTGCGGCCAGCGGTGCGCCGGTGTCTTCGCAGCTGTTTTCTTCGTGGTGGGCTTCATGGCCGTGGTGGTCTTCGCCACCGTCGGCTTCGCCGTCGCGTGCACGGCACCCGGAAGCTCGATCTTTGTCCCCGCCGTCGGCGACGTCTCCTCCGGCACGCCGAGCTCCTTCGCACCCTTCGGGCGCGCGAGCGTCAGCGTGATCGTCGGGCTGCCGGTGTCGACGACCTGTGTTCCCGGCGCCGGCGACTGGGTCGCGACCGTGTCCGCCGCGAAGCCCTGAACGGAGCCGGTGACGTGCCACGAGAAGCCGGCATCCGAGAGCGTGCCTTCGGCGAAGACGTAGGCCTCGGTGCGCACGTCGGGGACGGCGATTGTGGCCGGCCCGGTGGCCGCCACAGCGGTCGTCGGCGGCGGTGTGCCGACCGGCGGCGAGGCAACGCGGCGCGACGCCGCATAGGTGAGCGCGGCGGTCGCGAGCAGCCACACGAACGTGAGCGCGATCAGACGCCGGACGAACGGTCCCATACCCTCCCTTTCGGCAGGGAGAGAGGGAAACTCAACCCCCGGATGTGGTTGTGAAGAGGACGACCGGCTGGGAGGCGCTCTGGAGCCCGCGCGTGTCCCCGCCCAGTACCGCAAAGACCACCTGCGGCGCCGCCCGCTCCTGGACCCAGTCCGCCCAGGTAAACGCGGTGCCTGCGAAGGATTGGAACCAGGGCTCGTCCTGGGGGTAGCCGATCGCCGGCTGGAGCTGGAGGTGGAGATTCGGGCCGGTCGCGTCCCCCGTGGCGCCGACGAGCCCGACGGGCTGGCCGGCGGTCAGCTTCGCGCCCGCGACGACTGCGGGATCGACGGATGCCATGTGGCAGTAGGTCCAGGTCAGGCCGTCCGTCGTGGAGATCGTGAAGCCGTTGCCGCACTTGCCGCCGTCGGCGGCGTCCCAGGCGTTGTCGACGGTGCCGTCGGAGAGCGCGTACTCCGGGCTGCCCTCGGGGGCGTCGATGTTCGCGGCCGGATAGTCGTGGTGGGTGTGCCCGACGCTGACGACGCCGGCGCCGCCGCCGACCGGGAACACGTAGCCGTCCGAGTAGGACGGGGCGGCGAGCAGCTGGCTCGCGCCCGGCGCGAACGAGGTCGATGCAGTCGAGTCCTGCGCGGAGGTGAGCTGCGTCTGCGCGTTCTTGAGCTCGACGCGCGCGGCGTCGGCGTCGGCCTGGGCGGACTGCACCTGCACGTCGACGAGCGCCGCCTGCTTCTGCGCGTCGAGGCGGTCGGTGAGCGTCGAGGAGCTGTCGGCCTTCGCGAGGAACGAGGCCTCCTGTTGCTGCAGATCGGTCACCTGTTTCTGCGCCGCGTCGAGCTTCGCCTTGGCCGCGACGACCGCCTGCCGCCCGGCCGCGAGCTGCTGCTGCGCGTCGCCGAGCTGGTTCGCGAACGCGACGCCGCCGGAGTCGAACTCCTGCGCGAGCTGCATCACCTCGGTCACGTACCAGTCGGCGTGGTTGTACGAGAAGACCGCACCGCGGATGTCGGTCGCGCCGCCGGACGCGGCGAGGTAGCGCGCCGCGCTGTAGATCGCGTCGGTCGGGTTCCACGGGTCGGCGATGCCGTTCCCGTCTGCGTCGACGCCCCAGCGCGCCCACGTGTCGGGCATGAACTGCATCCAGCCGATCGCGCCGGCGGAGCTCGGCCCCATGTTCTGGCCGAAGTTCGACTCCACCTTGTTGATCGCGGCGAGCACCTGCCATGGGATGCCGTACGCCTGTCCCGCCGACTGCCAGATCGGCAGCAGCTGGTCGTAGGTGAGCTGCACCGGCGTCGCCGGCGGCACGAGCAGCTCCGGGAGCAGCACGCCCGCGAGATTCGGCTGCTGCACCCCGGGGAGCGTTCCGTTGTCGGCCGAGGCCGCCGTCGCCGCGACGAGCGCGACGAGCACAACGGCGAGCAGCTTCCTCATCAGTCGCCCATCGGCGCGAGGCGGAGCTCGAACTCCGACGGCTCGGGCTCCGGCTCCTCGTCCTCGTGCGCCGCGACCTGCGCCGCGGGAGCGTTGGGATCGATTCCCGCGCGCTGCGCCTTCTCGGCGTACTCGAGCGCGACCATGAAGTCGTGCTTGCTCGACGACGCGTTCGCCGCGACCTCGCGGTCGACGGTGCCGGCGAGCACGTGGTTGATCAGCGCCTTCTTGAAGGTCTGCATGTCGAAGAAGTCGCCCTCGGCGATCGCGTCGGTGATCTCCTCCGGCTTGTTCTCGCGGATGAGGTCGGCGATGCGCGCATTCGTGACCATGACCTCGACCGCCGCGACCCGCCCGCCGCCCGTACGCGGCAGGAGCCGCTGCGAGACCACGCCGCGCAGCACGCCCGCCATGATCGAGCGGATCTGCTGCTGCTTGCCTTCGGGGAAGAACTCGATCATGCGGCCGATCGTCTCGGCGGCGTCGACCGTGTGCAGCGTCGAGAAGACAAGGTGGCCCGACTCGGCCGCCTGCAGCGCGGTCTGCGCGGTCTCTGCGTCGCGGAGCTCTCCGATCAGGATCGTGTCCGGGTCCTGGCGGAGCGCCCGGCGCAGCGCCTGCCCGAAGTTCTCGGTGTCGAGCCCGACCTCGCGCTGGTTGACGATCGACTGGTGATCCGGGTGCAGGATCTCGATCGGATCCTCGATCGTGACGATGTGCGACTGCCGCGACCGGTTGATGTAGTCGATCATCGCCGCGAGCGTCGTCGTCTTACCGGAGCCGGTCGCGCCCGTGACGAGCACGAGGCCGCGGTGCTCGTCGGCGAGCTTCTTGATGCCCTTCGGCAAGCCCAGATCCTCGATGCGCGGCACTTCCTTCGGGATCACGCGGAGCGCGAAGCTGACCGCGCCGCGCTGGCGAAAGGCGTTCACGCGGAAGCGCGGCAGGCCGTCGGAGGTGTAGGCGATGTCGAGGTCGCCGGACTCGTGAAAGAGGTCGTAGCGGGTCGGCGCGATCGCGGTCACCGCGTGCAGGTAGGCGTCGAGATCGGCGTCCGTCAGCGGCTCGATCCCCTCGAGCGGAGCCACAGAGCCGTCCCGGCGCACCATCGGCGGCCGGTCGAGCTTCAGGTGGACGTCGGAGGCGCCCGAATCGACGGCGCGCCGGAGAAGATCGTTCAGATCCATACCGACCCCTTGTCGGCAGGATCCGACCTCTTCTTTAGGTGCGCCCGAGGACGTCCAGGGCCCGCAGGGGGATCCGGGCCAGGCCGTGCTGCTTGTCCGGTGCCGCGAGCTCGCCGAGCAGGAGCTCCTCGATGCTCCGCCAAACGAGCTTCGTGCGCGCGAGGCGCCACGAGGCGCGCGGCCAGCGGTCGAGCGCCCGCTTCAGCTTCCACGACGCGCGGTGGAGGCCGCCGACCGCGTCGTCGAGGGCAGCCGAGTACGTCTCGAGGCGGCCCGCGAGGATCGCCTCGGCGGCGAGCCGGCCCGAGACGAAGCATTCGTACATCCCGTCTCCCGAGACGGGGTCGATCAGCCCCGCCGCGTCGCCGACGAGCAGGCCGCGCTCGTTCGCGAACGTCGTCCCGGGCCGCCGGAGAGGCAGGCGGTGGCCGCGCAGGTGGTCGAGCTTCGCAGGGTCGAGCCCGTGGGCGGCGCAGACGCGGGCGAGATGCTCGCGGATCCGCGGTCCCTCCCCCTGCCAGGCGCCGACCCCGACGTTCACGTGGTCGCCCTTCGGAAAGACCCAGCCGTAGCCGCCGGGGATGTCGGCGAGCTCGACGACGGCGCGGTGGAGGTAGCGCTCGCGCGGCACGAGCCCGTAGGGGACGTTCCCTTCGTAGGCGACGCCGTGGACGATCGCCCCGCCGAGCCCGAGCGCCTTCGCGGTCGTGCCGTTCGCGCCGTCCGCGCCCACGATGACGTCCGCAGGTGCGCTCTCGACGTCGATCGTCGTCCCTTCGCGCACCTCCACCCCGCGCTCGCGCGCGGCGTCGAGCAGGAATGCGTCGAGCCGCCGGCGCTGCGTCATCCGGATCACGGGCTCGGGCGTGTGCCGCACGACCGCATCGCCGTAGCGGAAGCGCAGCTCGACGACGTCGACCTCGTCCTCGACGACGGGCGTTGGGTCGACCGGGCACTGCCGGACCGCGCGCGCCGTGAGCCCGCCTCCGCACGGCTTGTCGCGCGGGAAGGTCGCCTTGTCGACGAGCAGCACGCGCGCACCGCCGTCGGCGAGGTGAAGCGCCGTCGTCGATCCGGCGGGTCCGCCCCCGACCACGAGCACGTCGTAGCGCTGCATCTCCCTGAGGCTACAATCCGCGCGCACTCCAGGGGGTGTGCCCGAGCGGCCAAAGGGAACGGGCTGTAAACCCGTCGGCTCAGCCTACGGAGGTTCGAATCCTCCCGCCCCCATTCCAAAGCGCCTGCGGAGGCGCCACCTAGACTCCGCTCCGTGCGCTACCTCAAGCCGTTGATCGGGCTCGTCGCGACTGCGCTCTGCGTCGCGTACCTCCTCTGGAAGCTCGATCTCCATACGACCTACCACGTGCTGCGCACGGTGAACCTCACGCCGCTGCTCATCGCGTACGCCGTGCTCGTGCTCGCGCTGCTGCCGCTCGCGTGGCGGTGGCAGCGGCTGCTGCGCGCGCGCGGGATCGAAGAGCCGTACTCGCGGCTCATCAACTCGTACTTCGTCTCGTACGCACTTGGGCAGATCCTGCCGACGTCCCTCGGCGGCGACGCGACGCGCATCTTCCAGATCGGCCGCAACCGCCCCAGCGAGCGCGGCGTCGTCGCCGGCTCAGTGGTGATCGAGCGCGCGCTCGGCGGCTTCGCGACGCTGCTCCTCGCGGCGGTCGGCGTCGTGCTCGCGATCGGGCGCTACGACGTCGGCGCGTACCTCTGGCTCGAGGCGGCGATCGCGATCGCGGCGGTCGGCGTCGGAGTGCTGATGTTCTCGCGGCGCGCACGGCGCATGCTGCGCTTCACGGTGCCGCTCGCGCGGCGGCTGCGCCTCGAGCGCCCACTGCGCGCGGCGTACGAAGGCGTCCACAGCTTCCGCGAGCATCCGCTGCTGCTTCTTTCGATGTTCGCGCTCACCGTGGCAGTGCAGGCGTTCCGCATCGTCACGATCTACCTCGCGGGACAGGCGGCGCACGTGCACCTCGGGCTCGTGCCGTACTTCGTGATGGGGCCGCTGCTCTTCCTCGTGATGCTCGTGCCGTTCACGATCAACGGCTTCGCGGTGCGCGAGTCGTTCTTCGTCAGCTTCCTGACGCAGCTCGCGGTGAGCCCCGACCGCGCGTTCGTGACGGGTTTCCTCTACTTCCTGCTGTCGGTGGCGCTCGCGATCCCCGGGCTCGTCGTGCTCGGGCTCGGCAGTGTGCGCGGCGTCGTCAGGCAGCCGGCACAGCCACGCGGGCGCGCGGAGTGAGCGGCGCGACCACGTTGACCGGACGGAAACGCGCATCCGCGACGTCGAACGCGGCTTCGCGCATCTTCTCGACACGCGCGCGGTCGGCGGCGAGCGCGAGCAGCGTGCGGGCGAGCGCGCCCGCGTCCCCGGGCTCGACGTAGGCCGCGGCGTCGCCGAGCGCGGCGCGCTGCGGCGGCGTGTCCGAGGTGACGATCGCAGCACCTGCCGCGGCACCCTGGAAGACCTTCGTGGGGACGACCGAGAGCGCTTTCGCACCCGTGCCGAAGATGCCGAGCACGACGTCGTGCTCGGCGACGAGCGCCGGCAGCAACTCGGGCTCGACCCAGTCGATCCACTCGATGTTCGGGCAGTCGCCGGCGCGCTCGCGCGCGACGTCCCAGTCCTGACCGCGGCCGACGATCGTCAGCCGCAGCGGCCCGCCGCAGAGAATCGCCGCCGCCTCCGCGATCACGGGTGCACCCTGGAGCGGCGTGAACGAGCCGAAGAAGATGACGCGCAGTGGCCCGTCGGCGTGGACGCCGGGCGCCGAGAACCATGCCTCGGGCGCGCCGACGGGGACGACGAGGCCGCCGCGGCGGCCGGCGAAGGCGAGGTGCTCGTCGGTGTCGACGCAGACGACGTCCGCGGTGCGGGTCGCGGCCCAGTCGAGCAGCCGGAGCGCACCGACGACGAGCCGGCTCTTGCAGCGGCGGTCGACGGCGGCCTCACCTGCGGGCACGAGATGATCGAGGACGATCGGGACGCGCGGCCAGAGCGCGCGCGCAAGGTGGACGTCGAACTGGCCCATGTAGCCGACGACGATCAGGTCGACGTGGCCGACGTGCCGCGCGCGCACGGCCAGGCGTGCCCAGCAGCGGAGGATCGCCCAGAGCAGGACGGGTGCGCGCCACGGCTCACGGAGCATCCGCACGCGGAGCCCGGTCGGGATCCGCAGCGGCTCGTTGCACTCGAGCACCTCGTCGCCGAGGCCGGCGAAGCCTTCGCGGAGCACCGCGACGCGCGGGTAGATGCTCGCGTCGTACGTGCCGAAGAAGAGGACGCGCCGGCGACCGGCCGTCGTCCGCGATCCCTGCCGAAACCCGGCCCAGCTCCGCATCTCCGGAACTCATCGGCACCGGCATCCCCCGCCTTGAGGGATTCAGCAGCCGCGCGCGGAGTACTGCGGGAAGCTCGACTTGGCGCTGACCGGGCGGTAGCCGAGGTAGCCGTGCTGCGAGAAGCTGTAGGTGAAATCGCCGCTCGCGCAGACGCGGGTGGCGACGTTCGCCCGGAGGTGGACGCTCTTGCCGGCGAGCGTCATCGTCATCGCCTGCGGCGCCGTGACCGCGAACGAGACGCTGCCCGGCCCGAAGACGCGGCCCTTGCCGGCCGGCGAGAGCCAACCGTCGGCGCTGCGGTTCCCGAGCTCCGCCACGAGCTGCGCGGTGCGCGCCGAGAGCCACGGGCCGTTCGTGCGCTCCGGCGCGGCAGGGACGTACGCGATCCCGTCCTCGTCGAGGACGACCTGGCCGTGAACACCCGCGAGGCGCCCGGCGCTCGTCACGTGTGAGGCGGTCTTCGCAAAGGGGTCCGGAGGCGGAACGCCCGGCATGAGCACGACGCGGTCGACGCCGCGGTTCCAGAAGAGCTGCTCGAGCGTGCTCGTGCTCGAGGCGCTGGCGACGAGCGTCGCCGAGCCGCTCACCCACTGGGGTCCCGCGGGCAGATAGACGGCGCGGACGTTGCGCGAGTTCTGCACGTCGAAGGACGTTGCGAACGCGGACGCCGCGATGCAGAACGCGATCGCGAGCGCAGCGGCGACCGTGGTGGCGCGGCGCCAGGCGCACGCGAGCGTCGCGACCGAGAGCACTCCGGCGACGGCGGCGAGCCAGAGCGAGCCCTCACCCGGCGTCCCGGCGAGCGACTCGAGCTTCAGGAGCCCGGTCAGAAAGAGCGAGTGCGCGTTGCCGCCAGAGACCGCCCACGCGGCCATCGGCACGGTCGCCGAGACGAGGAGCAGTGCGAGCGCGAGCCCGGCGTGGGCACGCCGCCACGGCCAGCCGCGGCTCGCGTGCAGCGCGAAGCCGAGGGCGACCAGCGGCAGCACGTAGCAGCCGTACCGCTCGCGCACGACTCCCCCGCCGCCGTAGAGCGTCGCCTCGATCAGCACGCCGATCGCCGCGGTGAGCGCGAACGCACCGAACGCGCGCTCCTCCTCGGACCGCGGCCGGCGCCAGGCGCCGACGAGCCCGAGCAGGCCCGCGGGCACGATCACCCAGCCCGCGGCGAACGCGAGCACGAGCAGGTTGCGGCCGAGAAGCGTCGGGCTGGAGAGGTGAAAGCCGCTCGGCGCGGAGTGGTAGTAGCCGAGCCCGCCGACCGCACCGAGGACCGTCAGCGCCCCGATCGAACCCGCGACGACCCGCTGCGCGCGCACGCGCCGAAGGACGACCGCGGCGGCGAGGTACGCGACGAACAGCACGGCGAGCTGCACCCGCGCGAACATCGCAAGCAGCGCGAGCGCGACGAAGACAGATTGCGTGCGCCGCGTCGGCCGCGCGAGCGCAAGCGCGCCTGCACCGATCGTCGCGACGAAGAGCGGGTACGCGAATGGCTCGCTCAGCACCCAGCCCGAGTAGCCCAGATCCGGCACGGCAATCGCGATCGCCGCTGCCGCGAACGCCGGGCCGCGCGAGACACCGAGGCGCCGCGCCGTCCACCAGACAGCGAGCGCCGCGGTCGACATCGCCGCCGAGTCGATTGCCTGCGTGATCCGGTAGCCGGTCTCGAGCGAGCCGAACCACCAGGCGGGTGCGGTCAGGAGCGGCTCGAGCAGCGCGGGGAAATGGATGAACTGCCCGCGCACCGACGGCAGGTGCCCCGCGGCGATCGAGCGCGAGAGCGACGTGTAGATGTACTCGTCCGGGAAGTAGTTCGGAGTCGCGCGCAGCCAGGCGACCCCGGTGCGGGCGACGAAGCTCAGCGCGACGAGCGCGCCCAGGGCGACGCGCCACGCAACGGCGCGGTCGACCGTGAGCGCCCGGCGTGCGGGCAGGGTGACGCCAAGGTCCACGACCGCTTGCATCGGCAGGGCCAGGGCGCTGCTTGAGAAACTGCGCGGGTGGACGAGCGCGCCGTGACCGACCTGCGGGAGCTCGCCGAGCGGGACTCGGAGCTCGCCGAGCGGGGGTCGCGGCTCCGCGCCCTCGACGCCGAGGTGGCCGCGGTGCGCGCGCGGGCCGAGGCGATCGACGCGTTCTTCGCCGAGTACCCGCAGGAGGAGATGCGCCGTCGCGAGACGGTTGCCGCCGCGGACGCCGAGCTGGAGCGGCGCCGGGCCGAGCTTGCCGCCGCCGAGTCGGCGTTCGCCGCGGCCCGCGAGGACGAGACGCGCGAACGGGCGGAGACGGCGATCGAGCGCGGTCGCGACCACGTCGCCGTTGCGACGGCGGGCCTCGAGCGGGCGCGGGCGGCCGCAGCCGAGCTCGAGCGCGATGCGTCGGCACTCTCGGAGGAGCTGCCGCTCCTCGAGCAGCGGGCGCGGAGGGCGGCAGTCGAGGTTCCGGATGCACCTGAGCCTGCGGCGGGGCCGAGCGGCCTCGTCGAGTGGGCCTCGCACGCCCACGCGGAGCTCTTCGTCGCCGCCGGCCAGCTCGACGTGCAGCGCGAGAGAGTCATCCGCGAAGCGAACGAGCTCGCGACGATGCTCCTCGGCGAGCAGACGTTTGGAGCGACCGTCGAGCACGCCCTCGCCCGCGTGATTGATATGCGTGGGGGCGGGTAGCAGCAGGCCGTGTTCGACATCGGCTCGAGTCTCGCTGCGGCGCGCGAGGCAAGAGGCCTGGACCTCCGCGCTGCGGAGGGGCTGACCTGCATGCGCATCCGTTACCTGGAGGCGCTCGAGGCGGACCGATTCGACGATCTCCCCGGCCGTACGTACGCCCGCGCGTTCCTGCGCACCTACGCCGCGGCGCTCGGCCTGAACGCAGACCGCTTCGTCGCGGAGTTCGACGAGCAGTTCCCCGAGCCGCTCGAGATCGAAGACGCGCCCGCGCCCCGCCGGCGGCGGCGCGCAGTGCCGCTCGCCGCGGCGCCCATCGCGGCCGTGGTCGCGATCGCCGCCCTGCTCGTCTGGTCGGCGTGGTCGAACGACCATCTCGGCCGGAACATCGCGTCACCGCCGCCGGCCACACCCGCGAACGCCGCCGTGCCGGCGAAGGTCCACGCGCAGGTCCGCGCGGCGACAAAGACGCTCGTCGCGCATCCCGCGCTCGTCGTCCGCGCGGTGAGCGGCTCGTGCTGGGTCCAGGCGCGCCGCGGTGGCCCGGCCGGCGCGGTGCTTGCCGAGCGCACACTGGCGCAGGGCGAGACGCTGCGGCTTACGGCGCAGCACGTGTGGCTGCGGCTCGGCGCTCCGTGGAACGTGCGCGTCACGCGCGGCGCGCATGCGCTGAAACTCGCGCCGACGACGCTGCCCGCGAACGTGACGGCTTAGCGCAATTCGTCCGCCCACTCGCCGGCAAGCAGGCGCGGGACGAGATCGTCGAGCAGCCGCAGCGTCATCCCCCAGAGCACGCGCCCTTCGACCGGGATGCCGTCGACGAGCAGCCCCTCGGGCCAGCGCGTCGAGGTGAAGAGGTGCTCGCGGCGCAGCGCGGGGTCCCACAGCTCGTCGACGCTCGGCGTGAGGATCTCGACCACCTCGTGCGGGTTCGGCTGGAACGAGACGTCCGGCGGGATGCGGCCGAGGAACGCGAAGACCTCGAAGTTCGTCGGGCCGCTGCGCACCGGCGGCAGCTCGGCGACGACGCGCACGAGCGCCGGGTCGAGCCCGACCTCTTCTTCTGCTTCGCGGAGCGCGGTCGTGACCAGGTCGGCGTCGCCGGGGTCGCGGCGCCCGCCGGGGAACGCGAGCTGGCCGCCGTGGTGGCCGCGGTCGGTGCGCACGATCAGCACGAGGCGCAGCTTCCCGTCGGCGTCGCGGAAGACCGGGGCGAGGACGGCGGCGACGCCGTCAGCGCTGGACGTCGTCACCAGGCCAGGTGTCGGAGAGCAGGTAGCCCTCCGGGAACGGATCGCGCGGGTCGACGTAGAGCTCAGTGCGGCCGGTGATGAACGCGCTGCCGCGGATCGACGGGACGATTCCGTCGGGCGTCTCGGCGACGATGTGGCCGTCGAAGGTCGAGCCGATCGGCGACGCGTGCGTCATCACGTCGCCGACCTTCATCAATCCGCGCGCATGTAGCACCGCCATGCGCGCGCAGAGCCCGGTGCCGGTGGCGGAGCGGTCGAGCCGGCCGGGCGCGATCACGACGGCGTTCTTCGACACGGCGTTCACGCCCTGCCACGGCCCGGCGAGCTGCACGATCGTGACGTTGCCGTCGAGCTGCTCGCGCGCAGCGACGCGGATTGCCTCACCGGCGGCGCACAGCTCACGCGCTTCGTGCGGCTCGAGCGCGAACCCGAGCGCTTCCGCGTCGGCGATCGCGTACCACATGCCGCCGAACGCGACGTCGACGGTGATCGGGCCGAGACCGGGCACGTCGAGCAGCGCGTCGAGGTGCGCGACGCGTGCGGGCACGTTCGTGAACGCGACGGCCTCGACGCGCCCGTCGCGGCAGTGCGCGCGGACCTCGACGACGCCCGCGGGCGCCTCGAGCCGAAGGACCGTCTCCGGCTCGGTCATCTCGACCATCCCGGTCTCGAGCAGGACGGTCGCGACGCAGATCGTGTTCGAGCCCGACATGATCGGGTACTCGGTCGGCTCCATGATGATGTAGCCGTAGGCGCAGTCGTCGCGCGTCGACGGGACGATCAGGTTCGCGTGCGTCGCGACCGAACCGCGCGGCTCGCGCAGCAGGAAACGGCGCAGACGGTCGTCGCCGCGGAGCGCCTCCATCTGGTCGTGGACGGTCGCGCCGGGCGGCGGCGCGATGCCGGCGACGACGACGTTGCCGACCTCGCCACCCGCGTGGCAGCCGACGACAGTGACCGAGCGGCGTTCGTCCATCGGCCTCGACGATATAGCGTCGTTTGGGATGGAGGCCTCGGGCGCCCAGTACGCGATCGAGCACGGCGAGCGGCGCGCAGTCGCCGTCGAGGTCGGCGGCGGGTTGCGGGCATACGACGGTGTGCTCCTCGGCTACGGCGCCGACGAGATGGCGCGTGCCGGCCGCGGGCAGGTGCTCGCGCCGTGGCCGAACCGGCTCGAGGACGGGAGCTACTCGTTCGGCGGCCAAGAACTGCAGCTCGCTTTGTCGGAGCCCGCAACGCGCACGGCGATCCACGGGCTCGTGCGCTTCGCGAACTGGACGTGCGTCGCACACACCGCGGACGCGGTCACCCTCGAGCACGTGCTGCATCCGCAGCCGGGCTATCCGTTTCTGCTGCGGCTGCGCGTCGCGTACTCGCTGGACGAGCGCGGGCTCGCGGTCGAGACGACCGCCGAGAATCTCGGCGACGAGCCGGCGCCGTTCGGGCTTGCACACCATCCGTATCTCGCCGGCCGCGCGGACGACTTCGAGGTGATGCTCCCCGCGCGCACGAAGCTCACGGTCGACGAGCGCAAGCTCCCCGTGGGCCGCGAGCCGAACGATCTACCGCAGACGTTCCGGGTCGGCGACCTGCAGCTCGACACGACGTTCACCGATCTCGAGCGCAACGAGGTCCGCGTCGGCGAGCATCGCGTGTGGTTCGACGGCACGTTCCGGTACGTGCAGCTCTTCACGGGCGATCATCCTCACGTTGGCCGGAAGGGCCTCGCGGTCGAGCCGATGACGTGCCCGCCGAATGCGTTCCGAAGCGGCGAGGGCCTCGCGGCGATCCGCCCGGGCGAGACATTCC
>DATAUN010000093.1:0-8449 GCA_036268235.1 Gaiellaceae bacterium | reverse complement strand
CTGGACGGCCAGCTGTACGTCGACGAGTACAACTCGCGCTTCGTCAGCGGCGCCGACGAGCACGAGCCGCGCGCTCGTCGGTCGGCGGCCCGCCCGCAGCCGCGTCACGGCCGGATCGAGACGAACGCCGTCCTGGTCGCGCTCGGCGCGATCGCCGTCCTGACCGTGATCGTCATCTCGGCGTGGAAGGCGAGCGGCGGCAGCCCCCCGGTGAAGACGCCTCCTGCATCGACGACCGCAGCGCACTCCCATCCGCTGATCGTCCCGCCGCTTCTCGAGGTGATCCCGCTCACGGGCGCGACGCACCTGATCGTCCACAAGACGAACGCGAAGGGGAAGCTGCTCTTCGACGGCACGCTCTCGGCCGGCGACGCGGCACATGCGTTCCACGGCTCGCGCCTCTGGCTGCAGATCGACTCGCCGGAGAACCTGCGCTTACTCGTCCGCGGCAAGCTCGTGCACGTGCCTGGTGCGGCGCCGCAGTTCATCTACGTCACGAAAACCGGGTGGCGCCCCGCGTAGCGATCGTCGCGTCGGGCTCCGAGCTCGTGCGCGGCGACCGCAACGATCGCAACGGCCCGTACCTCGCGGCCGACCTGCTGCGCCGCGGCGTCGACCCGGCGCGCATCACCGTCGTCGGCGACGATCCGGCGGATCTCGAGGCGGCGCTTCGAGCGGGGCTCGAGCACGACCTACTCGTCGTCTCCGGCGGGCTCGGCCCGACGCACGACGACCGCACGATCGAGCTGCTCGCGCGCGCCGCAGGTGTCGGACTGGCGGTCGACGAGGAGCTCGCGGCCGCGATCGAGGAGCTCTCACGCCGCGTCGCCGCGCGCCTGAACCGGCCGTACACGGACTTTGCTGAGGGGGTCCGCAAGCAGGCGACGCTGCCCGAGGGCGCTTCATGGGTGGGACTCGTCGGCACCGCGCCGGCGGTCGTCCTGCCGGTTGGCGACCGGCTCGCGGTCGCGCTGCCAGGCCCGCCGCGGGAGCTGCAGGAGCTCTGGCCGCGCGTGCTCGAGACGGAGCCGCTCCGGCGCCTGCTCGCGGGTGCCGTCGCGCCGCAGCGACGCGTGCTGCGCATGTTCGGCGTCTCGGAGTCGGCGGTCGCGCGGGCCCTCGCGGAGGCAGGCGGCGACGGGGACGGGGTGGACGTCACGATCTGCGCGCGCGACTTCGAGATCCACGTCGACCTCTTCGTGCAGCCGGGCGCCAACGCGCGCGCCGACGAGATCGAGCGCGGCCTCGTCGAGCCGAACGAGCGCTATGTCTTCTCGCGCGACGAGCGCACGACCTCCGAGCTCGTCCTCGACCTGCTGCGCGAGCGAGGACTGACGCTCGGGACCGCCGAGTCCTGCACAGGCGGGCTCGTGGCCGGCCGGCTCACGGATATTCCCGGCTCGAGCGACGTCTTCCGCGGTGCGATCGTCGCCTACGCGAACGACGTGAAGATGTCGCGGCTCGCGGTGCCGGAGCAGGTGCTCGCCGAGCACGGTGCCGTGTCGGCCGAGACTGCGGCTGCGATGGCGCACGGCGCGCGCGCCGCGCTCGGCGTCGACGTGGCGGTCGCGGTCACCGGCGTCGCCGGCCCCGACGGGGGAACGGAGGAGAAGCCCGTCGGCCTCGTCTTCCTGCACGCGGCCGGCCCCGACGGCGAGCTCGCGCGCCGGCTGGACTTCCCCGGCGACCGCGAGACGATCCGTCTCCGGGCCGCCGTCGCGGCGCTCCATCTTGTTCGCAGACTTGTCACGGAGACGTGACGGACACGGCACAGCTTCCCGGCTAGCGTGGCGGGGGATGAACGGATCCGGCTCTTCTGCGCCCTCCAACTGCCGGACGACTCCCTGGATGCTGTCGTCGCGTGGCAAACGCGTGTGCTGCGCGGCGAGGGGCGCGTCGTTCCGCGCGAGAACCTGCACGTCACGCTGGCCTTCCTCGGCGCTTGTTCCGTCGACGTGGTCGAGGGGGTTGCGCGCGAGCTGCGGGCCGCCTCGGCCGCAGCCCCGCCGCTCGAGCTGCACCCGCTCCGCTACCGCGAGACCCGGAACGTCGGGATGATCCTCCTCGACGATCCGAGCGGGGCCGCGACGGCCCTCGCCGAAGACATCCACGAGCGCCTGGAGCGGCTCGGCGTCTACCGTCCGGATGCTCGCCGGTGGCTCCCGCATCTCACCGTACTGCGCTTCCGGAAGCCGGAAGGACTGACTCCCGCGGTAGCGAACATGTGTTCGAGTCATGTCGTCCGGAGCGCTCTCTACCGTTCGCAGCTCGGACGGGACGGAGCCCGGTACGAGGTCTTGGAAACGGCAGCCCTAGGAGGTTCGTAACGTGGACAGGGAACAGGCACTCGACACAGTGCTGGGACAGATCGAGCGCCAGTTCGGCAAGGGCGCCGTCATGAAGATGAACGACCAGGCCCAGGTGGCGATCGCCGCCGTCTCGACGGGGTCGCTCTCCCTCGACGTCGCGCTCGGCGTCGGCGGGCTGCCCCGCGGCCGCATCGTCGAGGTCTTCGGCCCCGAGTCGTCGGGCAAGACGACCCTCGTCTACCACGTGATCGCAGAGGCTCAGCGCCGCGGCGGCATCTGTGCCTTCATCGACGCCGAGCACTCGATGGACCCGGCGTACGCGAAGCGCATCGGCGTCAACATCGACGAGCTCCTCGTCTCGCAGCCCGACACCGGCGAGCAGGCACTCGAGATCTGCGAGCTGCTCGTGCGCTCCGGCGCGCTGGCGCTCGTCGCGATCGACTCGGTCGCCGCGCTCACGCCGAAGGCGGAGATCGAGGGCGAGATGGGGGACTCCCACGTCGGCCTCCAGGCGCGGTTGATGAGCCAGGCGCTGCGCAAGCTCGCCGGCACGCTGAACCGCACCGACACGATCTGCCTCTTCACGAACCAGTTGCGCGAGAAGATCGGCGTCATGTTCGGCAACCCGGAGACGACGTCGGGCGGCCGCGCACTCCGGTTCTACGCCTCCGTCCGCCTCGACATCCGGCGGATCGAGACGCTGAAGGACGGCGTCGAGGCGTTCGGCAACCGCGTGCGCGTCAAGGTGGTCAAGAACAAGGTCGCGCCGCCGTTCAAGCAGGCCGAGTTCGACATCATCTACGGCGAGGGAATCTCCTGGGAGGGGTCGGTGCTCGACACCGGGCTCGAGAAGAAGGTCGTCCAGAAGTCGGGCTCGTACTTCTCCTTCGCAGACGAGCGGCTCGGCCAGGGACGCCAGAACGCGACCGCGTTCCTCAAGGAGCATCCCGACGTCGTGCAGGGCATCCTCCAGGCGATCCAGGCGCAGGCCCCGCCCGAGCAGGTGATCTCGGCACGGCTCCTGCCGCAGGGCGAGGTCTCCCACGAGGCGACACCGGTGCTCGAGGAAGAGGAAGCGGCGGCTGTCTAAGGCAACCGACGCCGACCCGGTCGACCTCGCCGCGCGGGCGCTGCGCCATCGTGACCGGTCGCGGCGGCAGCTCGACGACCGGCTCGCAAAGGCCGGGGTGGACGAAGAGGCGCGGGCCGACGCGCTCGAGACGCTCGAGCGCGTCGGCTACGTCGACGACACACGGTTCGCCGCGGCGCGAGCGGATTCGCTCGCCGGCCGCGGCTTCGGCGACGAGGCGATCCGCGAGCTGCTCGCCGGGGACGGTGTCGGACCGGAGGCGGTCGAGGCGGCACTCGCGGGGCTCGAATCTGAGGCTGACCGGGCGCGGGCGCTGGCAGAGCGGCTCGGCCGCACGCCGAAGGCGGCAGCCCAGCTCCAGCGGAAGGGCTTCGGCCCCGATGCGGTCGAGGCGGCGTTCGGCTCCCTGTTTGCGGAGGGAGACGCCGGGGCGTAGAGTTCCCGGTCCGAACTCTACTCATTGAAACCTGTGTTTTGCCTGCATATCGCGACGTTTTCACCGACCTGAGCTTCCTGAGACCCTTGAGACCTGCACTCAGTCATCGATCCTCTGTGCCGCAGGGCACGCGCCGACAGAGACCCTGATCCGAGGCAGCGGGGGCGCGGTCCAACCGCGCCCGGAAGTTCCGATCGGCGAAGCGCGCCGCGCCGTGCGGGCAGACGAGCCCGTAAGGAGCGCCGATGCTCGTTTTCGTGGCAGTGGTGATCGGACTTGCCGCCGGCGGCATCGGCATGCTGGTCGTGCTGCGGCTGCGTGCCGGGTTGAGCCTCGACGCGGCGCACCGGGACGCCGACGCGACGCGGCGCGAGGCGGCGATCGAGGCGCGCGAGCAGGCGATCAAGCTTCGTGCCGAGCTCGAGGTCGAGCTCCGCGAGCGCCGCGACACGGTCGTGAAGATCGAGGAGCGGGTCCTCGCGAAGGAAGAAGACATCGACCACAAGCTCACGGAGCTTGCGCGCCGCGAGCAGGGCGCGGCCGATCGCGAGCTACACCTGCGGGAGCTCCAGGACGAGCTGAAGGACCTGAAGCTGCGCCATCGCACGGAGCTCGAGCGGATCGCGAACATGACGACGAACGAAGCGCGGCAGCGGATCCTCGCGGAGTCCGAGCAAGAGGTCCGCCACGAGCTCGCCGGCAGAGTCCGGCAGCTCGAGGAGGAGGCGCAGACGGAGGCGAAGCGGCGCGCGCGCAACCTCGTCGCCGACGCCTTGCAGCGCGTCGCTGCGAGCGCCGCGGCGGAGACGACGGTCACGCTGGTCGAGCTGCCCTCCGACGACATGAAGGGGCGGATCATCGGTCGCGAAGGCCGCAACATCCGCACGCTCGAGCATCTGACGGGCGTCGACTTCATCATCGACGACACGCCGAACGCGGTCGTCCTGTCGTCGTTCGACGGCATCCGCCGCGAGGTCGCGCGCATGACGCTCCTGAAGCTGATCGAGGACGGCCGCATCCATCCGACGCGGATCGAGGAGATGTACTACCTCTCGAAGTCCGAGCTCGACGAGCACATTCGCCAGGCCGGGGAACAGGCGGTCTTCGAGGCGAACTGCGGTGACATCCCGGACGAGCTCGTGAAGATCCTCGGACGCCTGCGGTACCGGACGAGCTACGGCCAGAACGTGCTGAAGCACACGCTCGAGGTCGTGCAGCTCGCGGGGATCATGGCGGCCGAGGTCGAGGCGTCCGTGAAGACGGCAAAGCGTGCAGCGCTCCTGCACGATCTCGGCAAGGCGATGACGCACGAGGTAGAGGGGTCACATGCGGCGATCTCGACGCAGCTCGCGCGCCGCCACGGCGAGAGCGCCGCCGTCTGCCACGCGATCGAGGCGCACCACTACGAGGTGCAGCCGCAGACCGTGGAGGCGGTCCTGCTGATCGCCGCCGACGCGATCTCCGCGTCGCGTCCGGGCGCGCGCGGCGAGAACCTCGAGCACTACATCAAGCGGCTCGAGGCGCTCGAGGAGCTCGCGGGCCGTCACCCCGGGGTGGAGAAGGTCTACGCGCTCCAGGCCGGCCGCGAGATCCGCGTGCTCGTCAAGCCGCACGAGATCGACGACGACGGTGCGGTACTGCTCTCGCACGAGATCGCCCGCGAGATCGAGGACCACCTCGAGTACCCGGGCCAGATCAAGGTGACGGTGATCCGCGAAAGCCGCGCGGTCGACGTCGCAGCGAACAAGGTCGAGCAGCGCCGCATCGGCTTGCGCTCGGTCGACGCGGCGTAAGGCCCGCTACGCAGGCACAGGGGCTGCGACGCGCCGCTCGGCTACTCCGACGAGCAGGCCCACCGCGCGGTCGAAGACGTCCCCGTCGTCGAGCGCGTAGTCGTCCGTGAAGTCGACGGCGCCGTTCAGCTCGAGCACGCACCAGCCGTCCCTCTCCGGGAGCAGGTCGACCCCCACGAGGTCGGCACCCACCGCAGCCGCAGCGCGGATCGCGAGCATTCGCGCCGCGAGCGGCGGATCGACGGCGTGCCGCGTCGCACCGAGCGCGACGTTCGTCCGCCACTCGCCCGGCGCCGCGGTGCGCCGGATCGCGCCCGCGACCTCGCCGCCCGCCACGAGGATGCGCAGGTCGTAGCCGCGCGGATCGATGAGCTCCTGGACGAGCGCACCATGCCGGGCGAACCAGGGCTCGGCCGCGACCGTTTCGAGGCATGCGGTCAACTCGTCGGTCGAGTCGCAGCGCTGGACGTCGCGACCCCAACTGCCGAAGCGCGGTTTGACGACGAACGGCGCGCACAGGCCCGGCGGCGCCGTTGCGGCGCCGACGTAGGCGCTGCGCGGATGTCGAATCCCGGCGGCGCCGAGTATGAGGGCCGTGGACAGCTTGTCGTGGCAGGCGATCAGCGTGTCTGAGCCGTTTCGTACGTCGGCTCCGGCTGCTCGGAGGTGGCGCAGGAGGTCGACGCCCGACTCGGCGCCGTCGAGGCTCGGAAGCACGTCGAGCCGGCCGAGCACGAGATCGCCGGGCCGCGCGATCGCCGTGGCCTGCGCGGCCGGCACGATCGCCGCCTCCAACCCGGACGCGGCGAACGCGGCTCGCAGCCGGAGGTTGGTGCGGGTCGGGCGGTTCGCAACGACGAGGGCGGCGCGCGACGTGCGGTGCGGACTGGGGTAGAGCGAGGTCGGCATGGCACTCCTTCCTTGGGTGCTCCGAGCATCCGGCCCGGACCTCGGAGCAACCTAGGACGGTCCGAGGAATCGTCTGAAGGAGGGCGGGCTACGCTTAGGCGATGCGCCGGTACCACGTCACCACCTTCGGCTGCCAGATGAACGCGCACGACAGCGAGCGCATCAAGGGCATGCTCGAGGAGCTCGGGCTCGGCGAGGCGGCGAGCCCAAACGACGCCGACGTCGTCGTCTTCAACACCTGCACGATCCGCGAAAAGCCGGACACGAAGCTCGCCGCCTACCTCGGCGAAGCCGCCGCGCGCAAGCGGGAGAACCCGGACCGCGTGATCGCGGTCGGCGGGTGCTACGCCGAGGCGCAGCGGGAGCGCATCTTCGAGCTGTATCCCGCCGTGGACGTCGCCTTCGGTCCCGGTTCGATCGCGCACCTCGCGGACTGGCTCGGAGCGGGCGGAGTCGGCGTCGCGCGGGGTCGCTTCGGGCTCGACGATCGTGACTTCGCCGCCGAGCTGCCGATGCATCGCGAGCGTGGCTTCCAGGCGTGGGTGCAGGTCTCGATGGGCTGCAACTCGACGTGCTCGTACTGCATCGTCCCGGCGGTGCGCGGCCGCGAGCAGAGCCGGCGGCCGGGCGAGATCCTCGCCGAGGTCACGGGGCTCGCCGCGCAGGGTGTCAAGGAGATCACGCTGCTCGGCCAGAACGTCAACTCGTGGGGACGCGACCTGCTGCCCGACATCGCCACCGAGTTCGGCGAGCTGCTGCGCGCGTGCGATGCCGTCGACGGGATCGAGCGGATCCGCTTCACGAGCCCGCACCCGAAGGACTTCCGCGACCCCGTCATCGCGGCGATGGCCGAGTGCGACGCCGTGTGTGAGCAGGTGCACCTGCCGCTCCAGTCCGGCTCGTCGCGGTTGCTGAAGGCAATGCGCCGCACGTACACGCAGGAGCGTTACCTCGCGCTTGTCGACAAGCTGCGCGCGGCGATCCCGGACCTGGCGATCGGCACCGACATCATCGTCGGCTTCCCCGGCGAGAGCGAAGACGACTTCCAGCAGACGCTCGACGTCGTTGCGCACGTTCGGTACGACAGTGCGTTCACGTTCGTCTACTCCCCGCGCGCCGGGACCGACGCGGCAGCAATGACCGACCAGGTCCCGCACGAGGTGAAGATCGAGCGGATGGAACGGCTCGTCGAGCTCGTGCAGTCGATCGCCCGCGAGCGGAACCGTGCGCGCATCGGGCGCGTCGAGGAGGTGCTCGTCGAGGGCGCCTCGCGGACCGACCCGTCGCTGCTACGCGGCCGCACTCGGCGCAACACGACCGTCAACTTCACCGGGGACGCGGCCGCGGGCGAGCTCGTGGACGTGCGGATCGAGGACGCGACTTCCACGACGCTCCGAGGCGCGCAAACCGTTCCATCACATGCACTCGTCACACTGAACGCATGCGCGTCCTGATCACCGGCTCGTCCGGCCAGATCGGCACGAACCTCGCCGTTCGCCTGCTCGAGGACGGCCATGAGGTCTTCGGCGTCGACAAGCGCCCGAACCCGTGGGTCGGAAACGCGTTCCCGACGCTGCTCCAGGACCTCGCCGGCCATTATGCGGCGTTTCCCGGCGGGATCAACGGCGTCGAGTATCCGGACGTCGAGCTCGTCGTGCACCTCGCCGCGCACGCGAAGGTGCATCAGCTCGTGCGCCAACCGCACCGCGCGCTCGAGAACGCGATCATGACGTTCAACGTTCTCGAATACGCGCGCGGCCGCAACCTGCCGCTCGTGCATTCCTCGACGCGCGAGGTGTACGGCGACGTGCACCGGTTCGAGGAATACGCGGAGGAGGCAGCCGACTTCGCCTTCACGGAGAGCCCGTACTCCGCATCGAAGATCGCGAGCGAGGCCTTCATCTATTCGTAT
>DATAUN010000092.1:0-24430 GCA_036268235.1 Gaiellaceae bacterium | reverse complement strand
AGCGCGCCACGCTGCACCAGGTGCTGTTTAAGCTCGCCGCGCATCGCGACGCGCGGTACGTTGCCGCCGTTCCCGCAGTCTGAGTCGGCGCCTGCGGCCGTCGCCGCCGCGATGAGTTCTTGGGCGCCACTCGGTCTCCACTACGGCACCAAAACGAAACGGACCAGCCGGTCCGCTTGCTGCTAGACTAAGCGGACTACAGAGTCCAGATGAGCGAAGGAGCTTCACACATGCGTGAACGCGCAACGAACCCATGGGTCGTCCTCGTCCTGATCTGCCTGGCGCAGTTCATGGTCATTCTCGATGCGACGATCGTGAACGTCGCTCTTCCTTCGATCCAGAGGGATCTCCATCTCTCCGAGGGGAGCCTTCAGTGGATCGTCAATGCGTACACGCTCGTGTTCGGTGGCTTCCTGCTGCTCGGTGGGCGCGCGGGCGACCTGCTCGGTCGTAAGCGCTTGTTCCTGATCGGGCTCGTGATCTTCACGGGCGCGTCGTTCCTCGACGGTCTCGCCTCGAGCGAGGGCTTCCTCGTCGGCTCACGCGCACTGCAGGGTCTCGGTGCTGCCTTGATCTCGCCGGCGGCGCTCTCGATCATCTCGACGACGTTCGAGGAAGGTGCGGAGCGCGCGAAGGCACTCGGCGTTTGGGCCGCGATCGCGATCGGCGGCTCGGCGGTCGGGCTCATTCTCGGCGGTGCGATCACGCAGTACTTCTCGTGGCCGTGGATCTTCTTCGTGAACGTCCCCGTCGGCATCGCCGCGTTCGTGCTGTCGCTCCGGTTGATTCCGGAGTCGCGTGACACGCTTGCGCATCGCAGCTACGACCTCGCAGGCGCGGTGACGGTCACCGGCGGCCTGATGTCGCTCGTCTACGCGATCGTCGATGCCCAGTCCGCCGGCTGGGGCTCGACGAAGACGCTCGCGTTCTTCGTGCTCGCGATCGTGCTGCTCGGGGCGTTCGTTGCGGTCGAGCTCCGTGCGAAGGCGCCGCTCGTGCGGTTGTCGATCTTCCGCATCCGGTCGCTTCTGACGGCGAACGTCGTCATGTTCCTCGCGATGTCGGGGATGTTCGCGATGTTCTTCTTCAACACGCTGTACATCCAGCGCGTGCTTGGCTACGGGCCGCTGAAGGCGGGGCTCGCATTCCTGCCGTTCACCGCTGGGATCATGGTCTCGGCCGGCCTCGCGTCGCAGTTCGCGCCGCGCATCGGTGTGCGCACCGTCGCGGCGATCGGGATGGTGCTGAGCGCGGCCGGGCTGGTCCTGCTCACGCAGCTCCCGGTTCACGGCTCGTACGTCGCGAACGTCCTGCCCGCGATCATCCTGTCGTCGCTTGGCATGGGCGCGGTCTTCATGCCGCTGACGCTGATCGCGACGACGGGCCTCGAGGATGAGGACCAGGGCCTCGCGTCGGGCCTCTTCAACACGTCGCAGCAGGTCGGCGGTGCGCTCGGGCTTGCGATCCTCTCGACGCTCGCCGCGAGCAGGACCTCCTCGGCCGGCGGCTCACAGGCGCATGCTCTGGTCACGGGCTTCCATTGGGCGTTCGGTGCGGGCGCGGTCGCGATGCTGATCGCGGTCGGCACGATGCTCGCGCTGCTGCGCAGCAGACACGTCGCGCGGATCGAGGCACAGGCTGCGTCGCACGAGCCGGTGGCCATCGGCGCCTGATGGCGACGGCACTTCGCGCCGACGCGCAGCGCAATCGCGGCCGCATCCTTGACGCCGCGGCCGAAGCGTTCGCTGAGGTCGGCCCGGACGTGACGATCGACGAGATCGCGCGCCGGGCCGGCGTTGGCCACGGCACGGTCTTTCGCCGCTTCCCGACGAAGGACGCGCTGCGCGCCGCGGTGATCCAGGTTCGCCTCGACGAGATGCTCGTGCAGGCGAAGGTGCTGCTCGGCCGCGCCGATGCCGGTGCTGCGCTCGAGGAGTTCGTCTGGTTCGGTGCCGAATGCGCGCGTCGCGACCGCGCGCTGTTCGAAGGCGTCGAGAAGTGCCTCGACGTCGATGTCTCCGCTGCGAAGCACGAGCTGCACGAGACGGTCGACAAGCTGATCCGCCGCGCGCGCCGCCAGGGCGCGATCCGCCGCGAGCTGGACTCGCGCGACATCGGCGCTCTTGTCGGCTCGGCGATCCAGGCGTCGATGCATTCCGAGCGTCCCGACGCGTGGCGGCGCTACATCCAGGTCGTCCTCGACGGCCTGCGGCCCTAGTGGCCAACGAGCGCAGCCGACAGCTTCAGGAGCTCGCAGCTCGCATCGCTGCTGCGCTGCCACCCATCGTCGAAGAGGTCGTGCTGACGGGCAGCGTCTCGCGCGGCGTTGCCGACGAAATCTCGGACATCGAGATGCTGTTTGTCACGGCGACGCCACTCGAGCTCGCCGCTTGCTTCGAGATCGTGAGCGGCCTCGGCTTCGTCGACATCGATACCTGGGGTGTCCAGGGAACCGAAGCCTCGCGCGTCTTCGGCTACTACGAAGGCGTGCCGATCGAAACGATCTGGTGGTCGATCGACTACGCGGAGGCATCTGTCACCGCACTGCTTTCGGGCGAGCAATCCAGCTCGGCTGAGGCGCTCGCGAGCGGCATCGCTCTCCGCACCGCGGGGCTGTTGGAGAGCTGGCAACAGCGACTACAGGTCTATCCGGAGGCGGTCGCGGCTGCGCGGATCGAAGAGGCGGCAGTGGCCTGGGGCGGCTTTCATCCGGGCGGGTTCCTCACGCTCGCGCGGCCGGGCGAGCGGCTCGCGCTCATCGAGTACCTCTCCAACGACGCGGCGCGCGTGCTCCGGATCGTCTACGCGCTGAACCGAACATGGCAGCCGACGAGCAAGCGTCTCGCCGATCGGGTGCAAGCCCTGCCCGTGAAGCCCGAGCGGCTTGCCGAGCGAATCGAGGAGGCGCTCACCGAGCCCGACGCGCTACGGGCGATGCTCGTGATGATCGAGCTGCAAGCAGACACCGTGGACATCGCTCCGTCAGGGCCGAACGTCGACCGCGCGCGCCGCTGGCTGCGTGAGGTCATCGCCGTGCTCCGCGAAGCAGACGAGTCCCGAGAGACCTAGCCGCCGTCTCTAGGGATGTCGTCGCGCGGCGCCTCGTCTTCGCCAACGTTCGGTTTTGGCCGGGCGCTACTGCTAACACCGAGGGTCCAGGGAGGCACGTCCTGTGCGAACCGGTCGTGCTCGAAGGAATCCGGCAGAGCAGCAGGCGCGGCATCCCGTTCGTCCGTGGATGTACAACGCTGGCACGCCGCTCTGATCGAAGCACGGGTGGGGTCATCGTGCTGCCAGCCAGGGCTCGAACTCGGCGGCGACGATCCGTTCGTTGTGCACGCCAGCGGCTGCCGCCGAGGCGAGCCAGACGATCGGCGGTCCCATGATGGCGGGGTCGAGCAGCCGTTCGCGGGCCTCAATGGGCGTGTCGTCGGGGATCATCCCGGTGTCGGTGGCGCCGCCGGGGAGGAGCAAGTTGACCGTCACCGGGCTCTCGGCAAGGTCGGCCGCCATCACTCGCGAAAGCGCCTCGACCGCTGCCCCGGCCGGACCGTAGGGCACGAAGCCGTGCCGCACCATGGTGGCTTCGCTCATCGAGATCGTGACGATGCGGCCGCTGCCCTGTTCGAGCATCAGCGGCACCACCGCGCGCGCCATGAGGAAACAGCCGGTCAGCTTGGTCTCGAGCACGTCGCGGAAGCCGTCCGGCGGCACCTCCCAGAAGGGCCGCGGGTTCGAGAGGAAGTGGGGGTTGACGGTGCGCATCCCGATGCCCGCGTTGTTGACGAGCAGGTCGATGCCCCCGAGTTGCTCCCACACCTCCGCTGCCCCGGCCGCGACGGCAGCCTCGTCGCGGGCGTCGATCCCTAGGCCGAAGGCATGCGGGCCTAGGTCGGCGGCGGCGTGCCGAGCGCGCTCCTCGTCACGGCTTGTGATGGCCAGTCGGGCGCCTGCGTCCACGAGCGCCCGGGCCATTGCGAGGCCGATGCCGCTGGTAGCGCCCGTGACCAGTGCGCGGGTGCCGCTCAGCTCGGTCATGCGCTCTGCAACCTACTACTCGGAGTAGACCTCACTCGGAGATATGGAAAGCCCGGCGCGCGGGGCGATCTCTGAACTCTCTAGGCGTGGGTAATCGCGTGGGCGACCAACCCCTCGCCTCCCGTGCTCTTAGCCCGCGCGCTCTTCTTCTTCGACCGTTAGCTCAGCCGCGGGCGCGACTTCGAGGCGCTCGTCGGGGATCGGGTCGCCGCTCAGGATCGAGCGCCCGTAGGTGCCGGCGGCGAGGCGGGCTTCCGCGCGGCCGACCGCGGCGAGCTGCTCCCGCAGGTCGTCCGCGAGACCCTCGTCGAACTCGTCCTGCCAGAGATCCGAGGCGAGATTGGCGGGGTCGAGCTCGTCGCTCTCCTCGCCATCGTCCTCGTGCCGCCGTCCGGCGATTGCCTGCTCGAGGCGGGCTCGCTCGGCGCGAAGCAGCTCCTGCGCGCGTTCCTCGTCCACGACGCGAGCATACACCCCTCCGGTACTCTTACTTCAAGAGTTGTAGTACCTACAAGGAGCTCACGTGTCTCACCTCTTGCTGATTCCCATGGAAGACGCGGTCGTGTTCCCGAACATGACCGTCACACTGACCGTCGACGTCGCCGAAGGCGAGCGCGTTCTGCTCGTGCCGGTGCACGAAGGCGAGTACGCCGATGTCGGCACTGTCGCCGAGGCGAGCGACGTCGTCCGCCTTCCGGGCGGCGCCTGGGCAGCGACGCTCTCAGGCCTTCACCGCGGGATCGCGGGAGCGGCCCAGACGGGCGCCGACGGACGGCTGCGCGTCGAGGTCGAGGAGCGCCCCGACGAGGAGCCGCCGCGCGTCCAGACCGCTGAGCTCGAGCGCGAGTACCGCGCGACCGTCGAGGAGATCCTCGACCTGCGCAACGCGGACGCGCGCATCCGCGACTTCGTCCGCTCGATCAACGGCGCGGGTGCGCTCGCGGACACAACGGCATACGCGCCCGACATCGGTTTCACCGAGAAGATCGAGCTGCTCTCGAAGGTCGACGTGACCGAGCGTCTCGAGCTCGCAGTCAAGCTTCAGCGTGAGCGGCTCGCCGAGCTTCAGGTTCGCCGGCGCATCCGCGAGGACGTCGAGTCCGGCGCGCAGAAGCAGCAGCGCGAGTACATCCTGCGCCGCCAGATGGAGTCGATCCGCAAGGAGCTCGGCGAGGACGACGGCTCCGCGAGCGAGGACTACCACGCGAAGATCGCCGAGGCGGGCATGCCCGACGACGTGCGCGAGCAGGCCGAGCGCGAGCTCTCCCGGCTCGAGCGCACGGGCGAGCAGAGCGGCGAGTCGCAGATGATCCGCACGTACCTCGACTGGCTTCTTTCGGTGCCGTGGTCGAAGCGCTCCGAGGAGCGGCTCGACCCGCAGTACGCGCGCGAGGTTCTCGACGCGGACCACGCCGGCCTGAAGGACGTCAAGGACCGCATCGTCGAATACCTCGCTGTGCGCAAGCTGCGGCAGGAGCGCGGCATCGAAGAGGACAAGCGCTCCGGCGCGATCCTCACGCTGATCGGGCCTCCCGGAACCGGGAAGACGTCGATCGGCGAGTCGATCGCGCGCGCGCTGAACCGTGAGTTCGTGCGCATGTCGCTCGGCGGCGTGCACGACGAGGCGGAGATCCGCGGCCATCGCCGCACGTACATCGGCGCGATGCCGGGGCGGCTCGTGCGCGCGCTGCGCGACGCGAAGACCATGAACCCGGTGATCCTGCTGGACGAGGTCGACAAGGTCGGCGCCGATTGGCGCGGCGACCCGTCGGCGGCGCTGCTCGAGGTGCTCGACCCGGCACAGAACCATTCGTTCCGCGACCACTATCTCGACGTGGAGCTCGACCTTTCGCAGGTCGTGTTCATCGCGACCGGAAACGTCCCCGACACGATTCCCGGGCCGCTCCTCGACCGGATGGAGATCATCCGCTTCGACGGCTACACGGTCGACGAAAAGGTGGCAATCGGCCGCGACTACCTATGGCCGCGGCAGCGCGAGCGCAATGGGCTGAACGAGGACGAGGTCGCCGTGACGAACGAGGTGCTCGCGACGATCGTCAGCGAGTACACCCGCGAGGCCGGCGTCAGGCAGCTCGAGCGCGAGCTCGGAAAGCTGCTGCGCAAGACGGCGACGAAGATCGTCGCCGGCGACCTCGAGGCACCCGTTCAGGTCGAGCTCGAGCTCGTCCGCGATGCACTCGGGCGCCAGCGCTTCTACCAGGAGTCCGCGGAGCGCACGGCAGTCCCGGGTGTTGCAACCGGGCTTGCGGTGACGGGCACCGGCGGCGACGTGCTGTTCGTCGAGGCAACCTCGATGAAGGGCAAGGACGGACTCGTGCTCACCGGGCAGCTCGGCGACGTGATGAAGGAATCGGCGCGCATCGCGCTCTCCTACGTCCGCTCGCACGCGCACGATCTCGGGATCGACGAGGACACGTTCGAGGACACGTCGTTCCACCTGCACGTCCCGGCGGGCGCGATCCCCAAGGACGGCCCGAGCGCCGGCATCACGATGACGACGGCGATCGCATCGCTCCTCTCGGGGCGCCCGGTCAAGCACACCGTCGGCATGACCGGCGAGGTGACGCTGCAGGGACGGGTGCTGCCGATCGGCGGCCTCAAGCAGAAGGCGCTCGCCGCGCACGCGGCGGGGCTCACCGACGTGATCATCCCGGAGCGCAACCGCGCCGACCTCGAGGACATCCCCGAGGACGTGAAGGCGGAGATGTCGTTCCACCCGGTGATGACGCTCGACGAGGTGCTCGCGCTCGCGCTCGAGCCTGCGACCGAGCATGCGCTGTCGTAGCTGCAAGCCGATCCCCGAGGAGGTCCGCCGCGCGGCGGACCTCCTCGAACGTCGTTGGACGGTCTCGATCATCTGGGCCTCGCATGAGGGTGCCGTGCGCTTCGGCGAGTTCGCACAGGCGCTCGGCTCGATCCCCCCTGCCACGCTGACCGCGCGGCTCGCAGAGCTCGAACAGGCCGGGATCCTCGAGCGGCGCGTGATGGACACACGGCCGCCGCGGTCCGAGTACCGCCTCACGCAGCGGGGCGCAGAGCTCCGCGGCCTCGTCGCCGCGTTGCGGCGGCTCGCGGCCGGCTAGGACGTCGTCGCGAGCGCCGGCTTGGCCGGCGCGTGCGCGGGATCGATCCCGGCGGCCGCGTAGGCGTCGTCCTGGTCGAGCGTCTCGTGCTCGAGTAGCGCGCTCGCGAGCCCGTCGAGCTTGTCGCGGTTCGCGCGCAGCAGCGCGAGCACTTCCTCGTGTGCGGTGTTGACGATCTTCCGCACCTCCTCGTCGATCAGCTCCTGCGTCTCGGCCGACGCGTCAGAGACGCCGGGGAGCAACGGCCCCTGCCCGTCGGCGGGCAGCACCGCAATCGTTCCGATCGCCTCGCTCATGCCCCAGCGGCCGACCATCTGCCGCGCGATCTGCGTGAGCTGCTGGATGTCGGACTCCGCGCCGGTCGTCAGGTCGCCGAAGACGATCTCCTCGGCGGAGCGGCCGCCGAGCGCGACCTTGATCTTTGCGCGCAGCTCCTGCTCCGAGTAGTTGAAGCGGTCCGCGTCCGGCGCCGAGAACGTCACGCCGAGCGCAAGCCCGCGCGGGATGATCGAGATCTTCCGCACCGGGTCTGCGCCCTCGGTGAGCATTCCGACGATCGCGTGGCCGCCCTCGTGGTAGGCGGTGCGGCGCTTGTCCTCGTCGCTCATCATCACCTTCCGCTCCGCGCCGAGGACGATGCGCTCGAGCGCATCGGTGAAGTCGGGCTGCTGAACCTTGTCGTGCCCGCGCTTCGCGGCGAGCAGCGCCGCCTCGTTGACGAGGTTCGCGAGGTCGGCGCCGACCATGCCCGGCGTCGTCGACGCGATCGCGCCCAGGGCGACATCGGAGTCGAGTGGCACCGAGCGCGTGTGCACGCGCAGGATCGCCTCGCGGCCGGCGCGGTCGGGCGGCGACACGGCGACCCGACGGTCGAAGCGGCCGGGCCGCAGCAGCGCCTGGTCGAGCACGTCTGGCCGGTTCGTCGCGGCGATCACGATCACGCCGGTCGTCGAGTCGAAGCCGTCCATCTCGGTGAGGATCTGGTTCAGCGTCTGCTCGCGCTCGTCGTTGCCGCCGCTGAAGCCGGCGACGCCCGAGGTGCGCGAGCGGCCGATCGCGTCGAGCTCGTCGATGAAGATGATCGCCGGCGCCGCCTCCCGCGCCTTCAGGAAGAGGTCGCGGACGCGCGCCGCGCCGACGCCCACGATCGCCTCCACGAACTCGGATGCGGCCATCGAGAAGAACGGGACGTTCGCCTCGCCGGCGACCGCGCGGGCAAGCAGCGTCTTGCCGGTGCCGGGCGGCCCTGAGAGCAGCACGCCGTGCGGAACGCGTGCACCGAGGCGCCGGTACTTGTCCGGGTTCTTCAAGTAGTCGACGACCTCGGAGAGCTCCTCCTTCGCCTCGTCGATGCCGGCGACGTCGGCGAACGTCACGCGATCTCCCGTCGGCTCGTACGTGCGCGCCCGCGAGCGGCCGAACTGGCCGAGCATGCTCTGCACGCCGCCTGTGCGCCTCATCGCGAAGACGATCAAGCCGACGAACAGGAGTGTCGGACCGAAGCCGACGAGTAGCTCCTCCCACCACGGTGCGCCGGTCTGGAGCGACTCGGCGTTGACGACGACACCCTTCTGCTGCAGGAGCTGCGAGAGCGCGTCCGTGTCGGCGAACGTCGGGATCTCCGTCTTGAAGCGGGTCGACTTCTTCGACCCGGCGTAGCTCTCGGCGAGCGTGAACGTCCCTTGCACGGTCGTGCCCTTCGACGTGATCGAGGCGATGTGACCCGCTTTCACCTGATCGAGGAAGAACGGGCTGTACGGGACGCGCACCCGCGGCGGCGCCTGCGTGGCGCGTGACGCCGCCCAGTAGTTGATGACGAGCAGGCCGACGATCCAGAGCATCCACCAGCGCCAGCGGAAGCGTGGCCGGGTTGCCTGCGGGAGCCGGGGACCGCGCGGACCGTCGCTCGCCGAAGCGGAACCGCGCGGCGTCGGGGTGGCGGTCACAGTGTGCGAATCATGCCCGGCTTAACGAGATCGCCGCAAACTCCTCGGTCGAAATTTCGTCTATGCCCAGCCGAACTGGCAAATCCGGCGTCTAAGCGCACATGGAGCGGTCGGCGGGCTCGTGGCACGGCGTGGAGTTACGGCACCTTGCGGCGCTCGAGGCGGTTGCGCGCGCGAAGTCGTTCAGCGCCGCCGCGGAGAGCCTCGGCTACACACAGTCCGCGATCAGCGGCCAGGTCACCGCGCTCGAGCGCATCGTCGGCGTTCGCTTGTTCTCGCGGCTGCGCGGCTCGCGCGGCGTCGAGCTGACGGAGGAGGGACGCCTGCTGCTCGAGCATGCGTCGGCGATCACCGCCCGCGTGCAAGCGGCGCGCGCCGACATCCTCGCGGTGCAAAACGGCCACGGCGGCGTCGTCCGCGTCGGCACCTTCCAGACCGCGTCGCAAACGCTTCTGCCCGGGATCATGCGCGCCCTCTCCGGACCGCCGAACCCGCTACGCACGATGTTGTACGAGGACGCCGGGATCGAGACGCTCATTCAGCTCGTCGCCGCCGGCGAGCTCGATGTCTCCTTCGTCCTGCTCCCGCTCGAGTCCGAGGACCTGGCGACCGTCCAGATCCTCGAGGATCCGTGGTACCTGCTCGTGCGCACCGACCATCCACTCGCCCGCGAGAAGACACTCGCGATCGAACGGCTGGGAGGTGTCCCGTTGATCTCGCTCGACCGTGTGCCGCTCACCCAAGCGCTCGTCGCGCCGCGCAGCACGCGGCTTGCGGAGGACGCGATCCTCGCCGCCGGGATCATTCCGCGCATCACCCTGCGCATGAACGACTACCGCTCGGTCCGCGTGCTCGTCGAGGCGGGGATGGGCTGCGGGCTCGTCCCGTCGCTTGCGCTCGAGCCGGATGACTGCGACCTCGTCGCGATCCCGATCGAGTCGCGCCTGCCGCCGCGCATCGTCGGCGTCGCCTGGCACCGACACCGGCAGATGACCGGTTCGATCGCGCGCTTCGTCGAGGCCGCGCAGGCGGAAGCGCAGCGGCGCGCCGATCAGGCATTGCGCTAACCGTTATCTGACACCCGCGTAGCGTGGCGGCACTTCCGTGAGCGACAGTTGCGGGCGGTAGCAGTGACTGGGGATCGGGGGCCGTCGGCGAGACCTCTTCCCGCCGGCGGCCTTCCGCCAGACGCAGCTGCCGGTCCCTCAAGTGCACGCGCGGCGATGGTCGCCGCCGCGCGGTCCGATTCGAGTTATCCCGCGCGCAGGTGGTGCTCATCACGTCTCGCGATGGGCCCCGACTTTTCCGAGCATGGCGCGTCTCTTGGCCTGACGCTCATCTCAGAAGGAGTCACATGCGTAGGAACCAGATGGTCTCGCTGTTCATGCTCGTCGCCGGTGTGATGCTGCTCGTCGCGGCGTTGACGGTCGGTGGCGCCTCGTCGGCCACGAAGAAGGCGGGCTCGGCGGAGGCGCTCAAGGGCGGCACGCTGCGGCTTGTCGAAAACAACGGCGACCTCGACTACGTCGACCCGGGCCTCGCGTACCGCTCCGACGACTGGGCGATGCTCTACACGACCCAGATGCTGCTCGTGAACTTCGCGGAGAAGGCGGGCGCGGCAGGCAGCCAGCTCTATCCGGAGGCAGCGACGTCCTTCCCGACCGTCTCGAAGGACGGGAAGACGTACACGTTCCACATCCGTCCCGGCCTCAAGTTCAGCGACGGCTCGCCGGTGACGGCGGCCTCGTACCAGCGGGCGTGGGAGCGGAACCTGAGCCCGAAGATGGGCTCGCCGCTCGGTGTCAACGATCAGTTCCAGAACGTGATCGTCGGCGCGCTTCCGTTCCTGAACGGCAAGGCGCAGCACATCTCGGGGATCTCGGCGAACGGGCTGACCCTGACGTTCCATTTGACGAAGCCGAATCCGACCTTCGTCTCGTACCTGAGCATGCAGTGGTTCGGTGCGGTGAAGGCGAACATGCCGTATTCGAGCTCGGGCCTCGAGACGTATCCGTCGGCCGGGCCGTACTACATCGCGAGCCGCACACCGGGGCGCTCGACGATCCTGAAGCGGAACCCGTACTACAAGGGCAGCCGCCCGGCGAACCCGGACGAGATCGCGTACACGCCCGACGTCGACCAGAACCAGGCGCTGCTCCAGACGAAGGCGGGCCAGGTCGATCTCGACATCGGCTACGTGCCGCCCACAGCGGCAGCGGGTCTCGGGCAGCAGTACGGGGTCAACAAGGGCCGTTTCTTCGTCGGCTCGACCTCGTGCGTCTCCTACCTCACGCTCAACACGGCGCGTGCGCCGTTCAACAACGTCTCGCTGCGCAAGTCGGTCAACTACGCGATCGACCGGCCCGCGCTGCTTCGCATCCTCGGCAAGTACGCCGGTAAGCGGACCGACCAGATCCTGGTCCCCGGGATCCCCGGCTACAAGCCGTACAACACCTACGCAATCGCCGGCGCCGACGTCGCCAAGGCGAAGTCCGTCGGTGGCTCCGCGATCGCGGCGGCGCCGACCGTGGACGTCACGCACGCGAACACGCCCTCGCAGACGAACAGGGCTCAGATCATCGAGTTCAATCTGCAGCAGGCCGGCTACAAGGCGAGCGACGACAACACGCCGGCGACGACCTACTACGAGGGCATCGACACGAAGGGGACGACGTACGGCGTCGCGCTGGCGGGCTGGTGCGCGGACTACTTCGACCCGTTCGACTACATCAACGTGCTGCTCGACGGACGCTCGATCCAGCAGACGAACAACGTCGACCTCTCGTACTTCAACAACGCGACGCTGAACAAGCAGATGGACGAAGCGGCGGGCCTGAGCGGTGCGGCGCGCAGGGCCGCGTACGCGAAGCTCGACCAAACCATCATGGGCACGTACGCGCCATGGGTCCCGTACTACGTCGCGAACAACCGGTTCTTCGTCTCGTCGCGCGTGAAGAACTGGATCTACAGCTCGTATCTGGGGGAGCCGTACTTCAACGCGTTGTCGGTGGGCTAACGACGACTGAGCAGATGCCGGAGGGGCGGGCCGCAGCCGCCCCTCCGGCGGATGCTCGGAGGAGGATGATCGACACAAGATGATGCGCTTCGTCGTCCGCCGGATCTTCTGGGCCGCGTTCCTCTTTTTCGTGGCCACGGTCATCACCTATCTGATCTTCTGGGTGATCCCGGCCGACCCGGCGAAGCTCGCGGCGGGGAAGGCGGCGACGCCGGCCGACGTCGCGCGCGTCCGTCACTTCCTGCACCTCGACAAGCCGCTCTGGTGGCAGTACGGGAACTTCGTCAAGAACCTCGTCTGGCACCAGTCGCTCGGGCGGTCGTTCGTGAACCGGCAGAGCGTGGACTTCCTGATCGGGCAGGACGCGCCCGTCACCGCATCGCTCGTCGTCGGCGCGGCGATCATCTGGCTCTCGCTCTCGATCCCGATCGGAGTGCTCTCGGCGCTTCGGCCGCGGTCGGTCGGAGACCGCATCGCGATGACGTTCGTGCTGATCGGGATCTCGGCGCATCCCGTCTGGATCGGGCTGATCCTCTCGTACGTCTTCGGCTACCGGCTCCACCTGACGCCGATCGCCGGCTATTGCAACTTCTTCCCCGGAACGCCCGGCGCGCAGTGCGAGGGGGCGTTGCAGTGGGGGTATCACCTGATCCTGCCGTGGACCACCTTCATGATCCTGTACATGGCGCTGTACGTGCGTCTCGTTCGCGCGAACGTGATGGAGACGATGAACGAGGACTACGTGCGGACAGCCAGGGCCAAAGGCGCGCGCGAGTCTCGCGTGATGGTGCAGCACGTGCTGCGGAACAGCATGCTCCCGATCGTCACGATCTTCGGGATGGATCTCGGTCTGGCGCTCGGCGGCGCGATCTTCACCGAGGGCATCTTCGACCTCCCGGGCCTCGGCCACGAGATCATCACCGCGTACGGCAACGACGACTTGCCGATGATCACCGGCATCGTCGTCTTTGCGACCCTGACGATCATCCTCGCGAACCTGATCGTCGACGTCGCGTACGGGTTCGTCGACCCGAGAATCAGAACGTCGGCCAGTCACTAGAGTTCTGCGTGCCTTGGCACGCTGGTCCGTTCTGGGAGTCACGCTCGTCCTGCTGGCGGCCACCGTCGTCGCGTTCGGGCGCATCGAGGCGCTGAAGCTGGAGAAGAACCCGGTCGGCGGCCCGCAGATCTCGCCGACCTTCTCTCCGGTCTGCAAGTGCTCGCAGCGGGTCGCGCAGATCAAGTTCAAGCTCGTGAAGACCGGGGCGCTGACGCTGACGATCACGACGCCGGACAACCAGCTCGTGCGCACGCTCGTCCACGGGCGCCGCTTCCGCGCGGGCAAGGTGCACTTCACCTGGAACGGGCGCGACAACGCGGGGAAGCTCGTACCGGACGGCACCTACCGGATCGGCGTCCTCGTCAGCGGCGAGCACCGGGTGATAGTGCTGCCAGATCGGACGACCGTCGACACCGTCCCGCCGGTCCTGAGCGGCGTCACCGCGACACCGGCGACGATCTCGCCCGACGGCGACCACCGCGACGACCGCACGGCGCTGTCGTACAAGGTGAGCGAGCACGCAAAGGTGCGTGTGCTCGTGCGCGGCACCGTCGTCGTCCGCGGGCGAGGCGCGCCGCTGCACAAGACGCTCTACTGGTCGGGCACGGTGAAGAGTCGCGTGCTGCCGGCCGGCACGTACCGCGTCACGTTGCGCGCGACCGATCTCGCCGGCAACGTCTCGGAGAAGACCGTGAAGGTGCAGATCCGCTTCGTCGAGCTACGCCGTCACACGATCCGCGCGAAGGCCGGAACGCGATTCGGCGTGGTCGTCGAGAGCGACGCGCGCGCTGTGCACTGGAAGCTCGCCGGCAAGCGCGGTGTCGCGAAGCCCGGTCTGCTCGTCCTCAAGGCGGGGAAGGCAGGCCGCCACGTCCTCACGGTGACGGCGAACGGCCACTCGGCGCGAGCGGTCGTCGTGGTGACGCCGCGCCACTGAGCGCCAGCGCGACGAGGCCGCCGACGAGCGGCCACACCAGGTACGACGTCTGAAAGACGCGCGCGATGAAGAGCAGCGTGAACACCGAGACGGTGAAGCCTGCGGCGCCGACCCACAGCATCCGCGAGCGGTGCTGCACGATCGCGAGCCAGATCGTGAGCGGCAGCCAGGTGACGATCGCGATCGGCAGGAACGGATACGAGCCGGTGCGGCTCGAGAGAACGTGTGCGCGCAGGAGCAGCGCGGCGAGGCCGTAGCCGATGATGCGGTAGGTGCTCGTTCCATAGCTGATCGTGTCCGACCAGTACGCGTGCGGATGCGCGACGAAGAAGGGCAGCATCCCTGCGAGCACGACCGCGAGGAACGCGGCAGCGGGTGCGACGAAGCGGCGCGGGCTGTCGCGCACGAGCGCGATCTGGAGCGCCGCGAACGGAAGCGCGACGAGCGCGAACTGCTTGAAGACGACCGCAGCTCCGAGCAGCGCGGCGGCTTCGACGCAACGCCGTCGCGCGATCAACGCGAACGCGAGCACGACGAGCAGGAGGCTCGGCGCGTCGGCCGTGCCGAACCATGACGCCTGGACGGTCAGCGGGTTCACCGCCAGGGCGAGCCCGAGTGCAAGCCTCATGCCCGGTGGCGCGGGAAAGAGCAGCGCCGCGGGCAGCAGCGCGAGCGCGCAGAGCGCGACGAAGAAGCGGTAGTCCGAGAGCGGCTTCGGCAGGACGCCCCACACCGCCGCCGCGAGCGCACTGCCGGGGAAGTACGCGAAGTGGTGCAGCGCAACCTGGCGTGCCTTGCTCGGCTGCTGCGCCGAGCCGTCGAGGCTGTACCACCGCGCGAGCCCCGTCTTCGTGTAGTCGTAGCCGTAGGGCGACGAGCCGCCGCGGACGAGCTTGCCCGCGAGCTCGATCTGGTAGGTCGAGTCGTTCGTGAAGAACCAGGGCGCGCTCGACTGGCGGAGCCCTGCCTGGAGCGCGACCGCCGGCAGGACGAGCAGGCACGCAACGACGACCGCCGCGGCCACCGCAACGGACAGCCGCAGCCGCCCGAGCGAAAGCACGACGACGGCGAGGGCCGTGGCGACGACGCCGCCCAGCATCGCGGCCGAGCGCAGCAGGCCGAGGTCCCATCGCTCGTGCGCGGCGCGCACGAGCGGTGCGAAGAGGCCCGTGGCATGGACGTGGCCGGGGCGGAAGGGCCACGCCGCGTCGCCGAGCGTCGAAACGTTGAGGACGACGACGAGCCCGAGCACGCCGACGAAGAGCCAGGCGTCGCCGCGCTCGAGCCGGCGCGTCACGGCGCCGTGCCCTTGTAGGCGACCAGCAGCCCGTTGAGCGAGAAGTAGTAGTGGCGGTTCGTCGCGATCCCGGGCGAGTACTTGCCGATTGCGATGTGCCAGACGATCTTCCCGTCGGTCGTCCGCGCGGCGTACGTCCCGCCGGTGAGCGTCGAGAAGAACACGAGATTGCCGACGACGAGCGGCGGCGCCAGGATCCGGCCCGAGACGTGCACGCGCCAGAGCAGATGGCCGGTCGTCGAGCGGAACGCGTTCAGGTTGCCGGCGAAGTCACCGACGAAGACGCGTCCGTTCGCGATCGCGGGCGTCCCGTACGCGGTGGTGCCGAGCCGGTAGGTCCACACGCGATGGCCGTTCGCAGCGGAGAGCGCGAGCACCTGGCCGGAGCGCGAAACGGTGAAGACACGGTCGCCGTCCGACGACGCGCTCGCGTAGAAGCTGTCGTACTGCAGGAAGTCGCGGCGGACCGCGTCCGCCCAGATCCGATGGCCGTTGCCGGCGTAGAGGCAGAGGATGAGCCCGCTGTAGGTGGTGATGCACACGCGGCCGCGGAAGACCGACGGGCTCGAGCTGATCCGGCCGCCGGTGTCGTAGACCCAGCGCGGCGCACCGGTGACGACGTTGAGCGCATAGAGCTTGCCGTCCGACGCACCGACGTACACGGTGTTCGCAACGACGACAGGCGACGACTCGACGGGCGCGCCCGTCCGCAGCTGCCAGAGCGTGTGCCCGGTCGCGCGCTCGAAGGCCGTGACCGTGCCGCCGTGCGAGCTGACGATCAGCCGCGGTCCCGCGATCGCGGGCGTCGACGCGGTGAACCCGGCCGCCTTGCGCGACCAGACGATGTGGCCGGTCGCGGCGTTGATCGCGAGCGTGCGGCCCTGCTCGAGGTTCACGTAGAGGAAGCCGTTGCAGTAGCTCGGCGGGTACTCCATCAGGTCGTGCAGGCCGTGCGCCCAGAGCGACTTGCCGGGTGGACCGAGGTTCGTATCGGGCCTCGAGAGCGTGCGGGCTGGATCGCCGCCGAACGTGTCCCAGCACGTCTCGGGCGGGCCGGTGCCCTTGATCACGGGCGCGGTGGTCTTCACCGTGCGCGTGATCACCGTCGCGCTCGTCAACGACGTGAGCACACGCCCGAACGACCTGCCCTGGAGGCGCAGCGAGAGCGCCGCGCCGAGCGCTGCGAGCAGCAGCAGGCCGAGAATGCCGAGTGGGATCAGCACGCGCTTGCGCTTGGTGAAGCGCACGAGCCACGCGGGCAGTTCGCGCCACGGGACGGGGACGATGTCGCCCGAGAGTGCGGCGGCCACCGCCAGCGATCCCCAGGTGATCGGGTCCTCGAAGAAGCCGCTGTAGAACAACGAATGCGTGACGAGGACGAAGAAGACAGCGGAGAGTGTGAGCCCGAGGGTGCGGTCGCGTCGCCACGCCGCGCGCAGGTTGCGCGCCGCGCCGGCGAGCCACGCGAGGTACGCGGCGAACCCGACGATCCCGATCTCCGCGAGTACCGTGAGCGGCGTCGTGTGCGACGCGTTCGCCTTCACCGCGCGCGCCGAGCCGGTTCCGGCCGTCTGGCTCGCGGCCGGCTGCGAGCCGACGCCGACGCCGACGAGCGGGTGATGCTTGAACGTGTCGAGCGTCACCGAGATGAGGTGCGAGCGGTCGCTCGTCAGCCGGCGCAGCGAGTGGCCGCGGCCCGTCGCGACGACGAGCAGCCCGCCTGCGACGACGCACACGAGAGCGCCGACGGCGAGGATCCGGCGCGTGCGACCGTCGCCGGCGACGAACGTCACGGCGAGCACGGCGAGGAAAAGGCTCGCGAGGCTCGACTGCGAGTACGAGTAGAAGAGGCCGATCCAGAGGACGACTGCAACCCCGGCGGCGATCCAGAGCGGCACCGTCCGGCGCCACATCAGCACGACGAGCGTGACGATCGCCAGCACGAGGTGGCGTCCGTAGATGTTCGGGTCGTAGAAGAGCGAGTTCGTCCGGAAGTACGTCGTGTACGCGTTCGACACCTCGAGGAACGGCGAGAAGAAGACGCGCTTCGCGACCTCCTCCCAGAGCCCGAAGAGCGCGAAGACGAGGGCCTCGCCGACGAGCGTCAGCGCAAGCACGCGCGGCACCCACGCCGGCAGCCGCATGCGCGCGACGACGCCGACGAGCGCGGCGAACGGGAACAGGAAAGCCGCGAGCTCGATGCTGCCCGCGTGCACGTCCAATCCCCAGAGCAGCGAGATCCCGTAGAAGCCGAGCAAGCACGCGGTCGGCAGCGCAAGCGGCAGCGGGATCACGCGCACCGTGGTTCCGCGCAGGGTCTCCCAGAGGAACGCGAGTGCGGCCGCCGCGAGCACTGCGTAGAGCGGCAGCAGCACCATCGCGTGCGTCGAGCCGAGCGTCACCGAGATGCGGAACGGCGCGGCGACGAGCAGCGCGACAAGCGCTGCGCCCGGGTAGCGCACGAACGCGGCGGCGCCGGCGGCGACGACAGCGAGCGCGAAGAGGACGGCCACCGCATGCGTCGGCGGGGAGACGAGCCTGCTCAGGTCGTGGCTCGGGACGAGCGCCACACCGAGACCCACCTCGGCGAGCGTCAGCAGCGCGAAGCCGGCAAGGACGGAGAGCCGGGTGCGGGCGAGGAGGGTGACGACGCAGGCCGCCGCACCGAGCAGCGCGGCCGCGTGCGCAAGATCGGTGTGTGCCATCCGGGCGTCAGCCTAGTTAGGACTGGCAGGATCCGTTCATGCCGAACCGTTCAGTAGAGACGACGATCGGAACGCTCGGGCTCGTGGGCTCCGACGCAGGTCTCAGTCGCGTCCTCTGGTCGGCGAGCGGGCTCTCGCTCGACGGCGGCTGCGCAGTGCTGGACGAGGCCGCCGCTCAGCTCGGCGCGTACTTCGCGGGCGAGCTCACGGAGTTCGCGCTCCCGCTCGACCTCGGCGGCAGCGAGTTCCAGCGGCGCTGCTGGCTCGCGCTCGCGACCATTCCGTACGGGCAGACGGTGAGCTACGGCGAGCAGTCGCGGCGGCTCGGGCTCGGCCCGGACTCAGCTCGCGCCGTCGGCGCCGCGAACGGGCAGAACCCACTGCCGCTCGTGCTGCCGTGCCATCGCGTGATCGGCGCGAACGGATCGCTGACGGGCTTCGGCGGCGGCCTGCACGTCAAGCGCTTCCTGCTCGAGCACGAGGGCGCGCTGCTGCCGCTCTAGGGCGCGGGTGCTTCGGCGCGGCGGCGCGGCCGCCAGGAGACGACGCCGGCGCCGAAGAGCGCGAGCTCGACGACCGTGATCGCGAGCCGGTTCAGGATCGTCACGTCGAGCGCCGGCCCGCTCGTCGTGATCGCGAGCAGCAGCCCGTACATCGACGCCTCGCGCACGCCGAGGCCCGACGGCAGGAACACGACGAGCACGGCCACGATCGCACCGATCGCCGAGACGCCGCCGAGGAACGGGATCGTCGAGATGCCAGGGTTGCTGCCGACGCTGCGCAGCATGAAGTAGACCGCGATGCCGCCGAGGACCCACGTCGCGCAGTAGAAGAGCAGCAGCACGAGCATCGTGGGGAACGGCAGCGGCTCGATGTTCTCGGCGCCGAACGGCCGCAGCAGCTTTTCCGCGAGCGGCTTGAAGACGCGCGGATGGAGCGCGGATGCGAGCAACACCGCGAACGGGATCAGCGCCCAGAGCGGCGCATGCACGCCGCGCACCCACGCGAGGCTGACGACGAAGACGATCACGCCGGAGATCGCCGAGAGGCCTGCCTCGACGAGGATCGACGCGAGCACCGTCGGTGTGTCGGTGACCCCCGCGGAACGCCGAAGCGCGACGGTGCGCGCGGCAGGCGTCCACACGCCGCCCGGCAGGTACTTCGCGAGCATCGACACCATCTCCGCCTGGAGGGCGACGACGTACGGAACCCGGATCGACCACGCCTCGAGCATGCGGATCCAGCCGAGGATGAAGACGAGGTAGTACAGCGCGATCGTCAGGAAGCCGAGCGCGAGGTACTCGGGCTGCGCGTGCTCGAGCCGCGGCCCGGCCTTGTGCCACTGGGTGACGATCGCCCAGCCGCAGAGCGCCAGCGTGATCGCGAGCAGCGCGGCCTGCAGCGTCTTTGTCAGGCGCGGGTGCGCGCGGAGATAGGCGATGACGCGCCGCCCATACGCGACGATTCCCCTCGCGCTCATGATGCGAGTCTGCCGAACCCGGACGCTGTCGCGCTGCCTGTCGTTAACCTCCGAGGGTGAGCCACGCCGAGCCCGAGCGGATTCATCCCAACCTGACGCTGCTCGTCCTCTCGGTGGCGGGCCTCGCATTCTCGATGCTCAGCTCCGCCGTCGTGCCGGCGCTGCCGACGATCCAGCACAGCCTGCACACGAGCGAGAACGGGGTCGCATGGGTGCTGACGGGCTACCTGCTCTCGGCGTCCGTCGGCACCGCGATCCTCGGCCGGCTCGGCGACATCTACGGCAAGGAGCGCCTGCTCGTCTGGACGCTCGCGGTGCTCAGCGTGGGCACGCTGCTCGCGGGGGTCTCGAGCTCGCTCGTGCTGCTGATCGTCGCGCGCGTGATCCAGGGGGCGGGCGGCGGTGTCTTCCCGCTCGCATTCGGGATCATCCGCGACGAGTTCCCGCGGGAGAAGGTCGCGGGGAGCATCGGGCTGATGTCTGCGATCCTCGGCATCGGCGGCGGCGTCGGGATCGTCGTCGGCGCGATCATCGTCGAGCATCTGAGCTGGCATTGGCTGTTCTGGCTGCCGCTCCCGATCATCGTGCTCGCGACGTTCGCCACCTGGCGCTTCGTCCCGGAGTCGCCCATCCGGATCCCCGGTCGGATCAACTGGCTGGCCGCCACGCTGATGAGCGCCGGGATGACGCTCGTGCTCGTCGCCGTCAGCGAGACGACGGCGTGGGGATGGGGCGGCGCGAAGACGCTCGTGATGCTCGCTGCGGGCGTGGTGTTCTGCGTTGCGTGGGTTGTCGTCGAGCTGCGCAGCAAGCAGCCGTTGATCGACATGGCGCTGATGCGCGTCCGGGCGGTGTGGACGGCAAACGTCACCGCGTTCCTGCTCGGCGCGGGGATGTACGCGTCGTTCATCGTCTTCCCGCAGTTCGCGCAGCTCCCGAAGAGCACCGGGTTCGGGTTCGGCGCGTCGATCGTCGTCTCGGCGCTGTATCTCCTGCCCTCGACCGTCGCCATGTTCATCGTCGGCTTCTTCGCGGGCAGGATCGCGGCGCGCTTCGGCTCGAAGTCGGCGCTCGTCGCGGGCTCGGCGATCACCTGCCTCTCGTTCTTCCTGCTCGCGGTCGCGCATGCGCATCCGTACGACATGCTGATCAGTGCGGGGCTGCTCGGCATCGGGATCGGGCTCGCGTTCGCGGCGCTCGGCAACATCGTGATTCAGGCGGTCGACGATCACCAGACAGGTGTCGCGAGCGGCATGAACACCGTCCTACGCACGGTCGGCGGCGCGCTCGGCGGTCAGCTCACCGCCACGTTCCTCGCCGACCACACCCGCAACGGGTTGCCGACGGTCACCGGCTTCACGGACGGCTTCATCATGTCGACGATCTTCCTGGCGGTCTGCACGCTCGCCGCTCTGCTTGTTCCCGGCCGGCACTCGACGAGCTACGTCGCGGACTTCGAGGACGCAGCCGCCGCGGACTGATGACGCGCGTCCGGTTCGCTCCGAGCCCGACCGGGACGCTGCACGTCGGCAATGCAATGAGCGCGGTCGCGAACCGGCGCTTCGGCGACTACCTGCTGCTGCGCATCGACGACACGGACGCCGTGCGCAACGTGCCGGGCGGCGAGGAGGCGATCCTCGACGACCTGCGCTGGCTCGGGATCGAGTGGGACGAGGGGCCGGTGCGTCAGAGCGACCGATCCGCGCGACACCTCGAGGCGGCGCGCGAGGCGGGGCTGCCCCAGCGCTTCGAAGGCGTGATGCTCTGGCGCGACGACGACTCGCCGACCTTTCATCTCGCGAGCGTCGTGGACGACGTCGACTTCGGCATCACCCACGTCATCCGCGGCTCCGACCATCGCCCCAACGAAGAGCTGCACGCGGCCCTGCATCGCGCGCTCGGAACGACGCCGCCAGAAGTCATCCACCACGGCCTGCTTGTCGGCGACGATGGGAAGAAGCTGTCGAAGCGTGCTGCCGGGGCGACCGTCGACTCGTTGCGCGAGGCGGGCTTCCCGGCCGAGGCGGTGCGCGCGTACCTCGAGGAGCTCGGCCTTCCGCGTCACGACGTCCATCTCGATCTCGAACGCATCCGCTCGCTCTCGGTCGACGCGCTCGCGCGGCTCGACGACGCGGAGCTCGCGGAGCGGGTGGGGATCCCGGTGGAGGCGGCGCCGCTCGTTCGCGGCGCGCACGATCTCGTCGAGGCGCGGGCGCTCGCCGCGGCGGTGCTCGAGCCGCCGATGGTCGATGCGTCGCCGAGCCCGGAGACGCTCGCGCGCTTCGCGGAGCTGCGCTCGTCGCTGCCGGAGGTGCTCGACAAGGACCAGGCGAAGGCGCTTGTCCGCGAGCTGAAGGCGGTCGGCGGCGACCTGCGCTCGCTGCGCCGCGCGCTGACCGGCGCCGAGCGCGGCCCGGAGCTGTGGGCGGTGCTGCGCGCGCTGCCGCGCGACGAGGCGCTGCGCCGCGCACTACCCTGAACGCGTGCGCCTCTACGACACCGCGACCCGCTCACTCGTCGAGCTGCCGCCCGCGCCCGGGCCGGTGCGGATGTACTTCTGCGGCCCGACGGTGTACGCACGGGCGCACGTCGGCAACGCGCGGCCGTTCGTCGTCGGCATGTGGTTCCGTTCGTGGCTGCGCGCGACCGGCTACGACGCCGTGCTCGTGCACAACATCACCGATATCAACGACAAGATCTACGACGCGGCGCCCGGCGCGAGCGCGGAGCTCGCCGTGCGCGCGACCGAGTGGTACCTCGAGGACACGGGCGACCTCGGTCTCGGCATGCCGGATCACCTGCCGAAGGCGACCGACTCCGTCCCGCAGATCGTGGCGTTCATCGCCGAGCTGATCGCGCGCGGCAACGCCTACGAGAGCGGCGGTGACGTCTATTTCCGCGTCGCGAGCTTCGCCGAGTACGGGCGGCTGTCGGGCCAGAAGCCGGATCAGGTCGAGCAGGGCGAGGAGCCGAGCCCGCTCAAGGAGGATCCGCGTGACTTCGCACTCTGGAAGGCGAACAAGCCGGCAACCGAGGACACCTGGTGGGAGTCGCCGTGGGGCCGTGGCCGGCCGGGCTGGCACATCGAGTGCTCGGTGATGGCCGAAGAGCTGCTCGGGCCTGCGTTCGAGATCCACGGCGGCGGCCTCGACCTCGTCTTCCCACACCACGAGAACGAGCTCGCGCAGTCGCACGCGCTTGGGCATCCGTTCGCGCACATCTGGACGCACAACGGGCTGCTGCGCCCGGTCGGCGGCGACAAGATGTCGAAGTCGAGCGGCAGCTTCGAGACGATCCGCGACACGATCGACCGGTACGGACGCGAGACGATCCTCGTGTTCTTCCTCACGGCGTCCTGGCGCAAGCCGATCGACTTCTCGCCCGAGCTGATGGAGCAGGCGGCGGCGAGGCGCGACACGCTGCGGAACGCGTTCACGATGGAGGCGGCAGCACCCGACGAGGCGCGCTGGGAGGAGCTCGTCGTCCCACTCGAGGACGACTTCGACACACCGGCGGCGCTCGCCGTTCTCCACGACTGGGCCGCTTCGCGGCAGCTGGAGCTGCTGCGGCGCGGCCTCGCGCTCTTCGGGTTGGAGTCGCTCGCCGAGCGCGCGGCGGCACCGCCGGAAGTGGCGGCGCTGGCCGAGCGGCGCGCCCAGGCGCGGGCCGAGAAGGACTTCGCCACCTCCGACCGCCTGCGTGACGAGCTCGCGGCTCTCGGCTGGACGATGCGAGACGAATCCGGCAGCTACATCCTGGTCCGTGACGCCTGACCTCGTCTACGGCCGCCGGGCCGTCCGCGAGGCGCTGCGCGGGCGTCGCGAGGTGCTCGAAGTGTGGGCGACCGAGCGCGCGATCAAAGCCGAATCGTGGCTCGCCGAGGCGAATCCGAAGCTCAAGCCCGACCGCGACCTCGCCGAGCGAGCCGACACCCGCGACCACCAGGGCGTGCTCGCGCTCGTCGAGCCGTACCGCTATGCCGACGCCTACGAGCTCGCCGCAGCCGAGCGGCCGCTGCTCGCGGTGCTCGACCGGGTCACCGATCCGCGCAACCTCGGCGCCGTGTGCCGCAGCGCCGAAGGCGCCGGCGCGACCGGCGTCGTCGTCCCGGCCCACGGCTCGGCGATCGTCACGCCGGCCGTCGCGCGAGCGTCCGCCGGGGCGGTCGAGCACATCCCGATCGCGGTCGTCACGAATCTCGCGCGGTACCTCGAGGAGGTGAAGGGCGCCGACCTCTGGGTGTTCGGCGCCGCCGGCGAGGCGGCCGCGCGGTCGATGTGGGAGACCGATCTGTCCGGCGGCGTCGCACTCGTCCTCGGCGCCGAGGGCAAAGGGCTGCGCCCGCTCGTCCGCCGCACGTGCGACGCGCTCGTCTCGATCCCGCTCGCCGGGCAGGTCGAGTCCCTGAACGTCTCGGTGGCCGCGGCCGTCTTGCTCTACGAGGCACGCCGACAGCGCGGTGGCTGAGATCTACCTTTTTGATGGCTACAACCTGCTGCATGCCGGCGGCTTCGTCGACGCGCGCGAGCTGCGCGACGCGCTTGCGAGCTACGTCGCGGTCCGCGGTGCGCGCGGCGTCGTCGTGTTCGACGGCGTCGGCGACCTCGTGAGCCGCGGCGCGCTCGAGGTTCGCTACGCCCCGCACGCGGACACCCTGCTCGAGCGGCTCGCGGCCGACCATCGCGACCGGGACGAGGTCGTCCTCTTGACGAGCGACGCCACGGTCGCCGCCGCCTCCGGGATGGGCGTCGCGAAGATCGCCTCGGCGGCCTTCGCCCGCGACCTCGCCCGGGCGCCGCACATCGAGGAGCGGCCACAGGGGCTCGGCGGCAAGCTGGACCCGGAGA
>DATAUN010000091.1:0-21286 GCA_036268235.1 Gaiellaceae bacterium | reverse complement strand
GGCACGACAGCAATGCGCCGGTCAGCCGACATGCGCCTCCTCATGCAGGCCGACGAGCTCGAGCAGGCGGCGCGCACGGTGGCGGTACGTGTGCTCCTCGAGCACGCGCTCGCGCGCGCGGCGGCCGAGCTCCTCGGCCTGACCGGGATCGGCGAGCAGCGCGCGGTATGCGTCGGCCGCCTCGTCTGCGTCGTTGACGACGAGCACCTCCGACCCGGGCTCGAACCAGCGCTCGATCCCGCTGTAGGGGTTGGAGACAATCGCCGCACCTGCAGCGGCGAGCTCGAACGGGCGGCAGGACGACGACGCGTAGACGGTCGCGTGGGAGCGCCGCGTGATGCAGAGGTTGATCCGAGCCGCAGAGATCGTGCGCGCGAAGATGTTGAACGGGATGTCGCCGAGCTCGCGCGCGCGGCCGATGTCGCCCTGGAAGTCGCGACCGCCGAGCGCGAAGTCGACGTCCGGAAGCTCGCGCGACGGATCGCCGACCATCGCTTTCATCCAGTCGCGGCGGAACTTGTCGCCGTAGCCGTAGAAGAGCACGTCGTGCTCCTTCTCGACGGCGTGCGGATGGAAGAACTCGGGGTCGGCGCCCCAGTGCACCGTCTCGGCACGCCGTGCACCGAGCTCGACCAGGCGCTCGAGGCCGCCTTCGGAGTTCGCGATGACGAGGTCGTACTCGGACGGGTCGGCGTCGTGGTACCAGTTGAAGCCGGTGTCCATGCCGCCGAACTCGGGCAGGCTCATCGGCACGTCGCCGTCGTAGAAGACGACCGGCACGCCGAACCGCTGCGACAGCGCGCTCGGGATCCCGCGCAGGTGCGCCATCGGCACCGTGAAGACGACGATCGCGTCGGGGCGCTCGCGCTCGACGAGCTGCTCGAGGTGCTTTTTCCAGCGCGGTGTGACCCAGCGCCAGATCAGCTCGCGCGTCATCCGGTCGCCGAGGCCGTCCTCCGGATTCTCCTCGGCACGGCGCAGATGCGTATCGCCCTTCAACCGCGCGACCGCGTCGCGCGCGAACGCAAAGGACTCGCCTTCGCGGTACGTCGGGTTGTCGGCGACCCGCCACCACGGCGACTCGACCGGCCGGCCGCGATACGGCGTCAGCACGAGATCGACGCCCTCTTCGTGCAGCCCTTTCCAGAGCTGCCACCACGCGGGCGTGCAGCCGTAGCGGAAGCTCAGGTCGATCGACGAGGCAACAGCGAGGATCTTCGGCGCGCGGGCCACGCGTCAAGTGTCGCAAACCGCCGTGAAGGCGCGGTAAACGGCGCGGTCAGTACGCGCCGCGCCTCCCGAGGACGACGAACGGCGTCTTGAAGAGGATCGAGACGTCGAGCCAGATCGACCAGTTCTCGATGTAGTAGAAGTCCAGCCGCACGAGGTCGTCGAACGTGAGGTCGGAGCGCCCTGCGACCTGCCAGAGGCCCGTCATCCCCGGCAGCACGAGGTAGCGACGGCGGTGCCACGGCTCGAGGCGCTCGTAGTCGCGGATCGGCAGCGGCCGCGGCCCGACCAGCGACATCTCGCCGCGCAGCACATTGATCACGTTGGGCACCTCGTCGAGTGACAGCCGACGCAGCATGCGGCCGACGCGGGTGATGCGCGGGTCGTCGCGGATCTTGAACAGCACGGCGCCCGCTTCGTTCACGCGCTCGAGCGCAGCCTTCTGGCGATCGGCGCCTTCGACCATCGTGCGGAACTTGAGCATGCGGAACTCCACCTCGCCGAGCCCGATGCGCGGGTCGGCGTAGAACACGGGCCCGCGCGAGGAGAGCTTGACCGCGATCGCGATCAGCGCCCAGACCGGCAGCCCGACGACGACGATCAGCACGCCGACGAACAGGTCGAACACCCGCTTGGTGACGAAGTCGGTGCCGGCGAAGATCGGCGGCCGGAGCTCGAACAGCGGCACGCCCTGCCCCGGCACGTACTCGCCGCGCTCGATCAGCAGCTCGGTGGTCCGCGGCGCCACGCGAACCTTCACCCCGCGGCGGTGGGCAGCCTCGACGATCTCGAGCAGGATCGGCTCGTCGAGGCCGGCGTCGGCGACGAGGATCTCGTCGAGCGGTTCACGCGCCAGCAGCTCGGTCACCTCGGGCCCCGGCTCGATCTCGCCGGTGAAGTCGTATTCGATACCGCCGCGCGTCGCGCCGAGCGACTTGCGCAAGTCGGCGCGCGCGGCTGCGTTGCCGACGAGCACCACCTTGCGGCGCACGCCGAGCGCGCGCAGCGCGACACCCGTCGCGCTCTCGTAGCTCGCGCGGAAGAGGCCGATCAGCGCGGCGACGAACACCGCTCCGACCACGTAGAGGCCGAACGTCGTGAAGTGCTGGCCGGTGCCGATTGCGAAGGCGAGCGAGAGGAGCGCGACGAGGAAGACGCTCGGGAACACGCGGCCCGCGCCTTCGCGCAGCTCACGCGGCGCGTACAGCCCCGCGCGCCAGAAGACGAGCACCAGCAGGAGCAACAGGAACGGCAGCCACTTCGTCTCCTGGTCCCAGAGGAAGCCCCACAGCACCGGTTTCGGGTCGAAGAGCGCCGCGCGCAGCGCGAGCCCGGCGTACAGGCCGATCACGAGCCCGCCGATGTCGATCAGCACCAGCGTCGCAATGCTGACGAGGCGCCGCACGAGCGTCTTCAGCGGCGCGCGGCTGAGGAGATACGGCTTCGCGGCGCGGACATCCTCCGGCGGGCGCTGAGCGGGGCTCGTCATCGCGGGATCGTAGATCGCCCGGGCCACGGAACCTCGGGCGCGCCCTCGCAGCGTTCGGCGAGCTCCGCGACGGTCGCCGGCCGGCGACGCAGCCGCAGCCCGCGCAGCAGCACACCGAGCGCGGCCGCGCGCCTGCGGTCGACGAGCTCCCAGTCGTGGAAATGCACGTGCACGACACCGCGCAGCCCCGCGAAGCCGCGCGCGAGCATGCCGAGCGAGTGCGTCGCCGGGAGCTCGAGCAGCGAGGCGCCCGACGGCAGGCGGACGCGAGCCGGACCGGGAAGCTGCAGCCGCGGCGCGTCGTCGTCGAGGTAGCTCTGGCGGAACGTCGTCGAGGTGCAGTCGACGTAGCCCAGTGACGCGAGCGTCTCGGCGAGCGGCGCGTCGAGATACCAGCCGCCGCCGCAGAAGAACCGCGGCTCGAGCCCGCGCTCGCGCAGCCACTCCGCTTCGCTACGCACGACCGCGGCGGCGTCGACCTCGCCGCGCGGCCGCGCCTGCGTCTCGCCGCCCCAGTGCGTGTGGTGGCCGAGAGGCGCGAGCGACGCCGCGATGCGGGCGCGCGTCAGCCAGCGAGCCTCGTCCTCGCCGGCGGCCACGTCCGGCGGGCGCAGGAACGGCGTGACGACGAAGCCGCCGGGGCGGCGGCGGAGCAGCCGTTCGAACGCGGCCCACACACGGTCGTCGAGCGGTCGCTCCGCGTGACAGGAGACGACCGCGTACCTTTCAACGCTGTCCACGATGCGCATCTTCGCAGCGAAACCGAAACGCGCCGTCGTCGCCGTCGTCCTCGCGGCGGCTCTGCCGCGGCTCGTCGTCCTCGCCGCCGAGCGCGGCTCGATTCTCACCGCGTACACCGAGAAGAGCGACAACTTCGCCCAGACGTTCGTCGCGAGCGGGACGTTCGGCTTCATCGCCGGGCATCCGTCGGCGGACACACAGCCGCTCTACGGCTACTTCCTGATCCCGATCTACTGGATCTTCGGTCGCGAGTGGCTCGTCGTCGGTCTCGCGCAGATCCTGCTCGCGATCTGCACGGCGCTGCTCGTCTACGCGATCGGCCGGCGCGTCGCGCCGCGGTTCGCCGCCCTGGCCGCCGTCGTTGCGACCGTGAACCCCTACCTGATCTGGCACGACGTGCACGTCAACCGCGAGATCTGCGACCAGGTCGTGCTGGCGGGGCTCGTGCTGACGACCTTGATCACGATCGAACGGCGCTCGCTTCGCTGGGCCGGGCTGACGGGCGCGCTGCTCGGCGTCTCGATCCTCGGCAACACGCGCTTGACTGCGCTGCCGGTCGTGATCGCCGCGCTCCTCGTCTGGAAGCTGCCACGCGGGCGCATCGCCGCGGCTGCGCTCGTGCTCGTCGCGTCGGCGCTCGTCGTGTCGCCGTGGGTCGTGCGCAACCGGATCGAGGTCGGCTGCTTCGCGCTCACGACGGACGGCCGCGCGCTCTGGAAGGCGAACAACATCAACACGTACGAGACGCTCGCGCACGGCAAGTGGATCGACGACGTTCCGCAACCGAAGAGCTTCCCCCCGACCGCGCAGTTCGTCGGCGACTACTGGAACGAGCACCACGTCTACATCCCGATCAGCGAATGCGGGCAGATGCGGAAGTTCGAGCACTTGACCTTCGTCTTCTGGCGCAAGCATCCAGGCGCGAAGGTGAAGCTCATGGGCCAGGCGGTCGAGCTCGTCTGGGATCCACGCGTGCACGAGACCGAGGGCCGCTCGGGCAAGGGGACGTGGCGCGACAAGGTGCGGAGCATCGGCGAGCCGATCTACATCGTCCCGATCTACCTGCTCGCGATCGCCGGTCTCTCCTTCGCGCCGACGACGTTCAGCGTGCTCGCGCTGCTGCTCCTCGCGTACAACACCGCCGCGGCGATGGCGTTCGCAGGCACAACGCGTTACCGCGTTCCCTACGACTTCCTGCTCGTGCTGCTCGCCTCCGCCACGGTCGACCGGCTCTGGAGCAGGCGGCGGTACAGGGACGCGACGCCGTCGGCCGCCGCGTCGGCGGAGAACGACTCGACCGCGCGCTGACGCGCGGCGGCGCCGAAGCTCCGCACGCGCTCGGGGTCGCGGGCGAGCGCAACGATCGCGTCCGCGAGCGCAGCCGCATCCTCCGGCGGCACGACGAGACCCGTCTTGCCGTCGGCGACGATCTCCGGCAGCCCGCCGACGCGCGAGACGATCGCCGCGCGTCCACGCTCTGCGGCCTCGAGCGCGACCATCCCAAACCCCTCACCGCGCGAGGGAACGACCACGATCGCGTTGCGCTCGTAGAGCGGAGCGACGGGCGAGACGCGGCCGAGGAACGTCACGCCTTCGGCTGCGACAGCCTGCAGCTCGTGCTCCGAGCGGCCGGCGCCTGCGATCTCGAGCGTGAGATCGGGGACCGCTTCGCGCGCCTGGGCGAACGCACGCAGCAGGACGTCGAAGCCCTTGATCGGGATCAGCCTCCCGACCGCGAGCAGGCGCGGCTCGGCCGGCGGCGGGGGCGGCTCGGCGCCTGCCTCGATCCCGTAGTGCACGACCGTGAACGACGAGCGCGCGAAGCCCTCGGTCTCCGCGAGGTAGTCGGCGAGCCCGGCCGAGATCGCGATCTGCGACTGCGCGAGGCGCGCCACGGCACGGTCGGCGCGAGCGACGAAGGGATTCGCGCGGAACTCGTTGAACCCGTGCTTGGTCGAGATGCGAACCGGGACGCGCGCGAGCGCGCCTGCCGGCAGCCCGAGCACGTCGGCGTGCACGAGATGCGTGTGCAGGATGTCGGGCCGCCGGACGGCGAGGCGCGCGGTGACACGCGGATCGAGATCGAACGCCATCCGCCAGGTCTCCGTGGGCACAGCAGCGGCGCGCATCCGCTCGACAAACTCCTGCGCGCCCGGCTCGCCTTCGTGAAGAACGACCATCGTCGCGTCGAAGCCGCGGTCGCGAAGCCGCGGAAGCAGCGACAGCAGATGCGCCTCGGATCCGGACACGCCCGAGACCTTCTGCACGTGCAGCACGCGGGTCAGGCGCCCTCCACGACCTCGAGGATGCGCTGTGCCCAGGTGCTCGACGAGTGATCCGCTTCGACGCGGCGCCGCAGATCGTGCCCGAGCTCGCGCCGCTCGTCCGCGCTGAGACCGGCCATCCAGGTGAGCCCGCGCGCGATCCCGTCGACGTCGTTGCGGTCGAAGCGCAGCTCCTCCTCGAGCAGCACGACGAAGCTCGGGTTCGACGCGAGCACCGGAAGGCAGCTCGCGCAGGCCTCGAAGACGACCTTGTCGAGCGAGCCTTCCGCGGTGTTGTTCACGAGCACGTCGGTCTCGGCGAACACCTCGGGCAGGCGCGTGCGCGGCACCGGCGGTTCCACGCGAACCGCATCGCTTGCGAGCTGCTGCAGATACACGAGGTGATCGCGCTCCTCCTGCGTCTCGGACGGGCCGCGAATCTCGAGCTGCACCTGGACGCCGCGCTCGCGCACCATCAGAACAGCCTTGACGATCGCCTCGAGCCCTTTCGCCGGCGACGTGCGGCCGAGCGCCACTGCGCGCAGGGGCGGTGCGGCGTCGCCGTGGTCCTGGCAGGGGAACTGCGCCATGTCGATGCCGTGCCCGATCGGGACGACCTTGTCCGACGGCAGCGGAAACGATCCGCGCGCGACGCTGACGACCTTGTTCGACATCAGCTCGGACACACGCAGGAGCCTGCTCGGCTTCCAGTGGGTGAACCAGAGCACGACCGGAACGCGCATCGGCCGAAGCAGCGGCGCCGCGAGCACGGCGTAGATCGGGCTCATGTGCGCGACGAGACCGATCGGTCGCGGCCGGAGCGCGCGCACGAGTGCCCACCCGTACTTGAGCCCGCGCGTGACGCGGTGATCGGCGCCGATCACGTACACCCGGCAGTTCTCGGGCAGGACGCCCGGAACGGCGCGGAGCGCGATCACGACGACCTCGTCCACTCGCTCGGCGAGCGCCTGCACCATCGCAGTCGCAGCGGCGAGATTCGGGTGCTCGGGGTCGATCTGCTGGGTGACGAAGACGATGCGGCGCATCCCGGCGACCCTACCCGTGCACTGCTGCGTCGACGAGCGCGGCGACGCGCTGCGCGTATTCGGAGGGCGGAGTCAGCAGCTCCTCCGCCGAGGGCCGCGCGCAGGCTGCGAGCCGCGCGCGCAGATCGCTGTCCGTGCAGAAGCGGACGATCGCCTCGGCGAGCGGCCCGGTCTCTCCGACCGGCACGAGCAACCCGTTCTCGCCGTCGCGCACCGCATCCGGGATTCCGCCGCCGGTGCTCCCGATCACGGGCCGTCCACGGGCGAGCGACTCGATCGCGACGCGGGGCAGCCCTTCCGAGAACGACGGCAGGACGAGCGCCCAGGAGCGGTCGAGCAGGTCGGCCACCTCGGCCGGCTCGAGCCGCCGGTGCCAGACCGTCTGGCCGGGCACGTCGCGTAGGAGCGCTTCGACGGTCTCGACCTTGCGCCCGTCGCCGACGAGCTCGAGGGTCACGCCCGGGAGCCGCGGTGCTGCGAGACGCCATGCAGCCACGAGGCCGTCGATGTTCTTGTACCGCTCGAGGACGCCGACGAAGGCGAGCCGCCCCTCGTCGGGCAGCGGGCGCGGCTCGTGCTCGACGAAGGCGCCGATCTCGGTGTACGTATGGAAGATCGCCGCCGGCTCGACGCCGAGGCGGCGAACCATCCCGGCCGTGAACTCCGACACGGTCCGCACCGCGTCGGCCCGGCGCACGGCGAGCTCGGCGGCACGATCGGCGAAGGGGCCGGCGAGCTTCCGCAGCGGCGAGCCGTAGTAGCGGCTGGCGGTCGTCCAGTCGCCGTGGATCTCGACGATCACCTTCGCCGAAGAGCGCGCGAGAGTGCGAGCGGCGAGTGCGACGAGACCCTCGTACGGGCTCTGCGCCACGATCGCCTCGGGCCGAAAGCTCCGCAGCTCGCGCGCGACGACGAACGGCGCGCGCAGGTAGAAGAACCGGCCCGCGATCAGGGTGAAGCGGGGAAGGTCGCCGCTCCCGCTGCCGGCGGTGCCGACGACGCGGAGATCGAGCAGCTGCCCGAGCGCGGCGAACTTCCGCTCGTGCGTGAGCGCGAGTGGCCGCGCATATCGCGTCCTGCCGACGAAGAGCACGCGCGTCATGCCGCGGCCGCCAGGATCTCGAGGAGCCGCCCGTACACGCGCTCGCGACTGTAGCGCTCGACCGACGCGCCGGCGTGCGCCCGCAGGCGCGCTGCGAGCTCGCCGTCGGAGAGGTAGCGCTCGACGGCTGCGCTCAGCGCGTCGACGTCGCCCGGCGGGACGAGCAGCCCGTTCTCACCGTCGACGACGACCTCGCCGACACCGCCGACCGCGGTTGCGATCACCGGCGTTCCGACGGCGAGCGACTCGACGATGCCGTGCGGGAAGTTCTCCCAGGCGGACGAGAGGATCGACGCATCGGCGGCGCGAAAGAGCTCGAGCACCGTCTCGCGCGGTTGCGGCCCGAGGAACGTCGCGCCGCCGAGCCGCTCGAGCCGCGCCCGTTCCGGTCCGTCGCCGACGACGACGAGGCGTGCGCCGGCCCGGCGAGCCGCCTCGATCGCGAGATCGAGCGCCTTCTGCTCCGTCAGCCGGCCGGCGAACACGAGTGTCGGCCCGTCGAAGCCGTGGCGGGCCCGCGCCTCGTCGCGTGCCGCGACGTCGCCGTGGTCGGGCGCAGGGTTGGGCAGCACGTCGACGCGGTCGCCGGGCACGCCCCAGCCTGCCGTCAGCTCCGCCAGGTAGGCGCTCGGGCAGACCACGTGAGCGGCACGGCGCACGATTGCGTCGCGCGCGGCGCGAAACGGCAGCGTTCGAGCCGACCGGTCCTGCTGGAACTCCGCCAGCGACCCCTCGAACAGTCCGCGCCGCCGCGCCCGCTCGAACGCGGGGTCGGCGGTGAGCTTCAACACGTACGGCCGCCGCGCGAGCAGCGATCCGACGCCGCTGCGGCCGAACATGCCGGTCGAGTAGACGACGTCGGCGCGGCGCGCGAGGCGGCGGATCGCGGCGAGCGCCTTCGCATGCCGGACGCCTGGCGGCTGCGACCGCGAGATCCAATCGACGGGATACGACGCCGGCGCGGGCTGCCGGGCGGCCGTCACGAGGACATGCGGCTGGTGACCGTGCTCCTGCAGATACGCGGCGACCTCGGGCGCATGGCTTGCCGGGCCGCCTACGTCAGGCGGCCAAATGCCCGACACGATCAGCACCTTCACTGCGCCACCACCATGATCTCGTGCCGCAGCCGCGCGAGCAGGAACGTCCAGACGACGCAGAAGGCGATCGTCGATGCGAGCAGTGCGAGCGCGCCGCCGGTCGCGCCCCACAGCAGGCCGAAGACGACGACGGTCGGGACGAACACCGCGACTTCGACCGCGTGCGTGACGACGCGAAGCCCGGGACGTCCGATCGTCACCGGCAGCGTCTTCGTCCACCCGAAGACAAGCTGCAGCGCACCGACGAGCAGCACGATCCGCGCTGCGTCGGTCGCGTGCAGGCGGAAGTCGCGCGTGTACGCGACCTGCATCAGCCAGGGCATCAGGATCCAGCCGATCGGAACGAGCACGACCATCGCCGCCGTCGTCCCGACGATGTAGCGCCTGAGCACGCGGACGACGCGCGCGCGGTCGCCGCGTTCGTAGTCGGACGTCTGCTCGGCGAGAAGCACGAGCCGCGCGGGCGAGCTGAGCGCGCCGAACCCCGTCAGCGGCGCTTGCGCGTTGCGGAAGTAGCCGGCCTGCCGGAACGGCGCGACGACACCCATCAGCATCGTGCCGAGAAGGCCGCGCAGCGACGTCAGGCTCGAGGCAACCGTGGACTGCACGACGAAGACGCGCACCTCCCGGCCGTGATCGAGCAGCGGCGTTGCCGGCGACGCCGGGAAGCGGCGGAACGCAGTGAAGCCGGTGATGCAGATCGCCGTCGTCGCGAGCACCTGCGCGATCAGCAGCCCCGCGATCGCGCCGGTCACGCCGTAGAGAGCCGCGCCGACGCCGGTCCCGGTCAGCCGCAGCGCCATCGAGATCGCGTAGAACGCGCCGCGGATGTCGACGCGGCCGCGCAGGATCAGCGCGCCGCCCGCGACTCCCTCCGCCGCCTGCGCGAGCGGAACGAACGCTCCGACGAGCAGCGGCCAGCCGAGATGCTGATGCGGCCACAGGTACTGCGAGAGCGGCGCGAGCGCGGCGGTGATCAGCATCCCGAGCGCGCCGCCCGACACCTTCACCATCAGCGCGATCTGAAAGAGCCGGCGCAGGCGCCCCCAGTCCTCGGTGGTCGTGTAGCGGAAGCCGTACTTGATCATCGCCTCGTCGATCGTGAGGTCGAGCATCAGCTGGAAGAAGCCGACCGTCGCCATCACCGTCGCGTAGCGCGCGTAGTCGTCGACGCCGAGGATCTTCGTCACGACGATCGAGGTGGCGAAGCCGAAGACGGTGGCCGTATAGACGCCGGCCGCCGTGACGGTGCGCCGGCGCATCGAACGAGAGGCCATCGTGCCGCCCGACTATAGTCGTGGCCTCGTGGAGCGCAGCTCGGAGCGGGCCTCGCCCGCAGCAATCGTCCTCGCGCTCGCCGTTCCGTTCATCTTCCTGCATCCCCACTGGCAGTACTCGGTGTCGGTTGGCCCGTTCGGCGCAGACTTCAGCGACTTCGCCGTGCTCGCCGCGGTGGTGGCGGCCCTCGTCTCAGGCATACGCGACGGCTTCGCGCCGCTTGGCGGCGTGCGAAGCGTGTGGATCTCGCTGGCCGCGTTCTGCCTCGTGCTCCTCGCAAGCGTCGGCTGGGGGCACCACGTGGATCCGGCGTACGGACTGAAGGATCACCTGATCAGCGCGCTCAAGTTCGTCGAGTACATGTTCCTGGCGCTCGCGGTCCCGCTGTCACTGCGCCGCGAAGTAGACCGGCGCACGTTCTTCTGGGTCGTGCTCGCATGGTCGGCGTTCCTGACCGTGATCGCGGTGCTGCAGTTCCTCGGGCTGGTGGACGAGCTCAAGGGCCGGCGACCCGAGCAGCGCGAGCCGTCCTACGTCGGCGTTCATGACTTCGGCGGTTACTCGGGCGCGGCGCTGTCGATCGGCTTTGCGTCGATCCTGCTGGGACTGCGGCGCCGGCCGGGAACGATGGGAGCAGTCAGCGGTGCGCTCGGCATCGCAATCGCAGCGGCCCTCGACTCCGTCGGCGGAATGATCGCAACCGCCGTGCTCGGCTATGCGCTCGCCCGCAGACGCATCGTGGTTCCGTTGCGGCGTGTCGCAGTCATAGCGGTCGTCTGCGCCGCCGTCACGATCGCGGCTGTGACGCTTCGCGGCCCCGCGATCAAGGCCTTCCTGCGATTCGTCGGCGTCTCGACTACAGCGAAGGAGACGCAGATCCAGACCTACGCCCAACGGACACTGCTGGCGTATATCGGCCTCGAGATCTGGGTCCACCATCCGCTGCTCGGCGTCGGCTGGCAGGAATCACGGCTACCCCACTCGTTCGATCCGTACCTCACGAAAGCGCACAGGAGGTTCCCGAACGCCGCGCCGCAGGCGTTCCCCGCTCCCGCGCATCTGTGGGGCGTCCAGAACGGGATCATCCAGACGCTGGCCGATCTGGGCCTCGTTGGTGGCCTGCTGCTCCTCGCGGTGGTCGCCTCGACGTTACGACTGCTGATTCGCGTCGCCGGGCGCGGCCCGCCAGAGCTGCTCTGGGGAGCAATCGTCGGAACCGGCTGGCTGCTCTTCGCGCTGGCGGTCTTCACCGGCTCGGGGCTGCTCCCCGCACTGCCCGTCGACGCGCTCCTCTGGCTCTCGGTCGGGCTTGCCGTGTCGCTTCACAATTCGCTTTCGGCGCCAAGCTAGGGTGCGCGCGTGGCGGATCTCGAGAACTGGCCCGGCCGCGAACATCGTGAGCCGCGGCACTCGGCGCCCGGCTGGTCGATTCGGCGTCCCCTCGCCGACTGGCTTCGCGAGGAAGGCCGTTCGGCGAACGGCAAGCGCGTCCTCGACGTCGGGTGCGGCGTGAAGCCGTACTACCCCTTCTTCGCCGCGGCCGCCGAGTACATCGGGGTCGACGTGCAGGAGAACCCGAACGCCGACCTGGCCGGGGCGATCGAAGCGCTTCCGGTCGGCGACGAGTCGTTCGACATCGTCCTCTGCACGCAGGTGCTCGAGCACGTCGACGATCCGGTGAAAGCCGTGCGGGAGCTGCACCGCGTCACCGCGCCCGGTGGACGTGTGCTCGCATCGACACACGGCGTGATGCTCTATCACCCGAATCCACAGGATCTCTGGCGCTGGACGCATACCGGGCTCGAGCGGCTGTTCCGAGATTGCGGCTGGAGCGACGTGACCGTGACGCCCGGCGCCGGATCGGCGGAGGCGCTCGCGATGCTGACGGCGAACTACGTCCACCTGCTCGCGAAGCGCGCAGGTGCTGCGCTGCTGGCACGGCCGTTGGTCGCACTTCTCAACGCCGTCGGCGCGGCACTCGATCGGCGCGTCGCGCTCCTGCGTGATCCCGTGCCGGGGGCACTCTTCGCGAACCTTCACGTCGTGGCGGTCAAGGCCGAATGAAGGTCCTCGTCACCGGAGGCGGCGGCTTCATCGGCTCGAACCTCGTGCGCGCCCTGCTCGAACGGGGCGACGACGTGCGCGTCCTCGACAACTTCGCCACCGGCAACCGCGCCAACCTCGACGGGCTCGACATCGACGTCGTGGAGGGTGAGCTCCGCTCATATGAGCGCGTGCACAACGCGGTGCGTGGAACCGAAGTCGTGTTCCACCTCGGCGCCCTCGGCTCCGTGCCGCGCTCCGTGCAGGATCCGCTCACCTCGAGCGCGGTCAACGTCGAGGGCACGTTGAACGTGCTGCTCGCGGCTCGGGACGAAGGGGTGCGCCGTGTCGTCTACTCGTCGAGCTCATCGGTCTACGGCACACGCCGTGACCTGCCGGTGCGAGAGGATGTGTCGCCCGATCCGATCTCGCCGTACGGTGTCGCCAAGCTTGCTGCCGAGCGCTACTGCGTCTCGTTCTCACGGGTGTACGAGAGCTTCGAGAGCGTCGTCGTGCGGTACTTCAACGTCTTCGGCCCCCGCCAAAGCCCGCTCTCGCAGTACGCGGCGGTGATCCCGCTCTTCATCACCGCGATCGCCGCCGGCGAGCCGATCCGCATCGAGGGCGACGGTGAGCAGCGGCGCGACTTCACCTACGTGTCGAACGTCGTCGAAGGCACGATGCGGGCAGCCGACGCGGACGGCGCGAGCGGACGGATCTTCAACGTCGCCGCGAGCCGGCCGGCCAGCATCAACGAGGTCGCCGGCCTGATCGGCCGAATCCTCGACAAGCCTGTCCGCCGGACCGACGCGCCGCCGCGCCCCGGCGACATCCGCGACTCCTGGGCGGACGTCACTGCTGCGCGCGACGTGCTTGGTTGGGAGCCGAAGATCGATCTCGAGCGCGGCCTCGAGCGGACCGTCGAGTTCCTGGCCTAGCCGCCGGCCGCAGCCATCTTCATGAAGGCCGCGAACGACGGCTTCTTCGCGCCGCTCGCGGTGAGCAGGCCCGACTGCCACCCGTTCGGGTTCGGGTCGTCCTGGAGGAGGAACCAGAGCATCATGTCGATGCGCGGGTTCTTCTTCGCGATCGCGAAGGCCTGCGTCAGATATGCGGCCTGCTTCGCGTAGGTGACGCCGAGCAGCGTGTCGGGCGGATTCGTCTGGTAGCCGTACTCGGTGATCCAGATGCGCTTGTTCCCGTAGAGCTTCGTCACGAGCTGGATCAGCGAGCTCAGGTTGCCGAGCGTGACTGCGGTCGCCGCGGCCCCCTTCGCGTTCACCGGCGCCGTCGTCGGCTGGTCGGTCTGGCCTGCCGGATACGGATGGTGGTCCCACGCGTCGAAGGTCTTCAGCCCGTACTTCTTCACTGCGCGCAGGAAGGCGAGGGGCGAGACGGACGGACGGCTCTCCTTCGGGTCGTTGTTGCCCCGCGGCGCCGTACCGCCGCACGCGACGCGCTCGCCGGCGGTCAGCGTCCCGTGGACGCCGGCGTAGACCGCGTTGCAGATCTTCGCGTAGTCCACGGCGCTCTGGACGATCCACGCGCTCCCGGACTTGCGGTACTGAGGAGCGAGGAAGACCGGGTTGTTCGGCTCGTTCCACGCGAGCCAGTCCTTCACGGCGGGAACGGTCGTCCCGTCTGCAGCCTTCGCCGCGCCGTCGAAGTGCAGGGCGGCTGCATGCGCGAAGTTCTGCAAGTCGGCGCCCTTCGTCGGCGCGTGGTTCAGCGCCTGATTGGCGTTCGCCCACGGCGGTGTGCCGTAGATCGAGAACAGGACGTGGATGCCGACTCTCGCAGCGTTCTCGACGACATGGTCGTACATCGTCCAGTCGTAGGCAGGATCGGCCGGATTCGCAGGGTGCGCCGGCTTCCGGCGGGCCACGCCGAACTGGCCGCCCCAGTACACGGTCACGCGGATCTCCTGGACGTGCAGCTGCTTCAGCGTGGCAAACGTCTGCGTCGGGTTCGACGGGAAGACGGTCTGCGCCTGATCGAAGATGCCGACGCGCAGATAGCGCGAAGCCTGCGCCGGTTGCACGGTTGCGGCCAGCAGCGCCGCCGCGAGCACAGCGATCGAGACCCCCACCCGTCTCATCGTCAGGCCCGGATCGGCTCCGACCGAAGAGCCGCGAGCCAGCGCGTCAATCCTTCCTCGAGGTCGATCTCCGGCTCCCAGCCGAGCACCTGGCGCGCACGCGTGATGTCCGGGCGCCGGAGCTGAGGGTCGTCGGTCGGGAGCGCCTCGAACACGACCTCGCTCGACGAGCCCGTCACCTTGATGACCGACCGTGCGAGCTGCAGCATCGTCACCTCGTGATCGGGATTGCCGAGGTTCACGGGCAAGTGCTCGCCGCTGAACGCGAGCAGGACGAGGCCGCGGATCAGGTCGTCGACGTAGCAGAGGGAGCGGGTCTGAGACCCGTCGCCGTAGACGGTGAGCGGCTTCCCCTCGAGCGCCTGATGGATGAAGTTCACCGATGCACGCCCGTCGTTACGCCGCATACGCGGGCCGTAGGTGTTGAAGATGCGCGCGATGCACGTGTCGACGCCCTGCTGCTGGTGGTACGTCATCGTCAGCGCCTCGGCGTAGCGCTTCGCCTCGTCGTAGACGCCGCGCGGGCCGATCGGGTTGACATTGCCCCAGTAGGTCTCCGGCTGCGGGTGCACCTGCGGGTCGCCGTAGACCTCGCTCGTCGAGGAAATGAGGAACCGGGCGCGCTTCCACTTGGCGAGGCCGAGCGCATGGTGCGTGCCGTACGAGCCGACCTTGAGCGATGCCAGCGGCATCCGCATGTAGTCGACCGGGCTCGCGAGCGCCGCCAGGTGGAACACGAAGTCCACCGGCTCGTCGATCCGGATCGGCTCGATGACGTCGTGATTCAGGAACGCGAATGCATCGTCCTTGATGTGCGCGATGTTCTCGAGCGACCCGGTCTCGAGGTTGTCGACGCAGAGGACGCGGTGTCCTTCGGCGAGCAGCCGGTCGCAGAGATGCGACCCGAGAAAGCCGGCACCGCCGGTGACAACGGAAGTCGGCATCGAGGGGGATCGTACTGTGATGCCCCTTTCGGGGCCCCGATCCTTACGAACCTTTTTCATACCGCTCCGGTGCTGTGGTTCCGACCTGGCCGCCCGATAGTGGGGTTGTCAAGCACGATCAACTCTTCTTCCAAGGAGCAACGGATCATCATGAGGCAGCGGATTCTCATCACTCTTTCGGTCGCGACGGTCGCACTTGCGATCACCGCGGCGGCGCTTGCGTCCTCGACGCTCACCACCACGGCGACGGTGACCGGCACGGCAGGCATCTCGCTCAACCTTCCCTCGAACCCCTCGATCTCCGACACGATCGACGGCACCGACCAGACGGTCTCCTACAGCCCGATCCTCGGCGTCGTCGATGCCCGCGGCACCGGCGCCGGCTGGAACCTGACCATCTCGGCGACCGCCCTCACCGACGGCGCCAGCCACACCCTGGCCCAGAACCTTTCCGCGGTCAGCTCGGTCTGCCACGCGGGCTCGACCTGCACCGCAGCCACGAGCTCCGGGATCACCTACCCGCTGAGCGTCTCGACGACCGCGACGAAGTTCTTCAACGCGGCCCTCAACACGGGGCTTGGCAAGGTCGACGTCACCCCGACGATCCAGGTTCCGATCCCCGGCAACAGCTACGCGGGCACCTACACCTCGACCGTCACCCTCGCGAGCGTCAGCGGCCCGTAGCGCCGTCCGCAAGCGAACATCCTTTTCCGGGCACCGCTGCCTCGGAATCCCGACGAAGGCCCCGCACGCGCGGGGCCTTCGTCGTTTTCGGCTCCATCCCGATTCCTACCGGTTCCCTCTCCAGGCCTTCCGTCGGGCACCGAGAATCAGGGAGAGTTCAAATGGTTCGCCGCATCCTCATCATCCCGATCGCCGTCGCCGCCCTCGTCGCGGCCGTCGGCGCGGGCGCGGCGATCACGGTCAACGCGACAGTCGCGACGGGCTCGACACTCTCGGTCTCGTCGCTCAACGCGCCGACGTTCAGCCTGACGCTGAACGGCGACGACCAGACCGCGACGTACCAGGCGCAACTGCAGGTCGTCGACGCGCGCGGGCTCGCGACGGGCGGCGGCTGGAACCTGACCATCACCTCGACGCAGTTCAGTGACGGAGCCGGCCACACGTTCCCGACCGCGGCGTCCGCCATCTCGACGGTCACCGACAGCTGCCACACCGGCTCGACCTGCACGCAGCCGACAAACAGCGTCTCGAACACGAACCTGGCAGTACCGATCTCCCCGACGATGACCAAATTCCTGAACGGCGCCACGGCAACCGGCCTCGGCCGGATCGACGTCGACGTGAACGTGAATGTGGCGGTGCCGGCGAACACGATTGCAGCGTCGTACTCGAGCACGCTGACCGTCGCCATCGCCGCCGGGCCGTAAGCTGAGAGCATGCGCCGGCTGCTGGCTCCTCTGCTCGCGCTCATCCTCGTTCCGGCGGGCCTTGCCGCGAGCTTCAGCGACACGGTCGAGACGTCCAGCCCCGTCACAGTCGCATCCGTCACGTTGACCGGCGACGATCAGACGAAGACGTTCTCGATCATCACTCAGGTCGCCTACACGGGCGGCAACAACTCTGCCGGCTGGAAGGTGGAGGCAGCTGCGACGACGCCGACGTCGGGCACGCACACGCTGCCGGCGCTCGAGGTGACGGCGGGCTCGTTCGCCTGCGCGACCAGCTGCACGACCAACCCGACACCGACCGGCATCACGTATCCGGTCACGCTCTCGACGACCGCGACGAAGATCTACAACGCGAATACGAACACCGGCAAGGGCACGTTCAACGTCACGAGCACGTTCCAGGTCGCCTACCCGGCCAACATCGTCACCGGGACCTACAGTTCAACCGTGACGATCACCGCCGCCACCGGCCCGACGTAGCATCCTGCGCATGCGCCGCCTTGCCGCACTCGCCCTGACCGGACTCGCGCTCGTCGCGACGGCGTCGGCGTCCGCAGCGACGGCCAAGGCGCCCGTGTTCGGCCTGCGCGCCGTCGGCAACCCGAAGCTCGGCTACTTCGTCTACACGCTGACGCCGGGCGCGACGCACACAGGCGCCGTGATCGTCTCGAACGTCGGCACGGCGGCCGGCACGGTGAAGCTCTTCACCGCCGACGGGACGACCGGCCCGACGAGCGGCACGGTCTACAAGACCGACACGACGCCGACCGCGACCGGTGCCTGGGTGCAGCTCTCGCAGACGTCGTTCCTGCTCGCGCCGGGCCAGCACCGCCAGGTGTCGTTCACCGTGCACGTGCCGGGGAACGCGAAGGCCGGGCAATGGGTCGCCGGGATCGTCGCTGAGACGTCGCACAAGACCGCGACGCAGAAGCCGGGCCAGAAGGCGCACGTGCAGATCACGATCCGCGACCTGACGATCGTCGCGGTGCAGGTGAACGTTCCCGGGCCGCCGATCATCTCGCTCGCGATCGGCAAGGTGACGACGGGCGGCAGCAAGGGCTTCCAGAAGGTGTTCATCGGGATGACGAACGCCGGCAACGTGCTGATCAAGCCGCAGGGCTCGGTGTCGATCCTCGACGCGAGCGGCCGCGTCGTCGAGACGCTTCCGTTCACGCTGGACACCTTCCTGCCGCAGACCTCGATCGACTACCCGGTGCTGTTGAAGAAGGCGCTGACCGCAGGGAACTACCACGCCGCGGTCCACATCACGGTGCCCGGCGTGAGTGGCGCGGCGGCGAAGATCATCACCGCGCAGCCCGGCTTCTCGGTCTCGAGCGCAGACGTCAAGCAGGTCTTCAGCACCTCGCAGCCCACACAGGCCCCACCGGCGGGGGCGATCGCGGCCTCGTCCTCGAGCGGCCTCCCGACCTGGGCCTACGCCGCCGCAGGTGCCGCGCTCCTCGTCCTGGTGCTGCTCCTGCTGTGGCTGCTCGTGCACCGCCGGCGGAGCGCCGGCCCCACGATGCCGCCCGAAACGCTGCTGCGGCTGCCGCCGCTCCCGCCCGTCCACGTCACCGAGCCCGAGCCGGCACCTGCCGTCGCGCCTGCACCACCGCCTCCTCCCGCCGCGGCCGAGCCGCCGCCGGTCGCTCCGGCTCCGCCCGCTCGCGCCCCCGCGGTTGCGGCCCCCGCCTGCGATCCGCACTACTGGGAGGTCGCGTACGAGCGTGGCACCCTCGGCGAGGACGGCATCTGGCGGTTCCCGCACCGCTGCCGGAACTGCGGCCTCGAGCTCCTCGCCCGCGATATCGCGGATGCGAGCGCGATCGCCGCGCAACACCGTTCGTAAATCACTGACGTAGGCGTCGCTCGACCCCCCCAGAAGGGTGATGCATGATCACCCGACCAAGGAGAGGCGGGCGGGTGAGAAGGGTATGGCGTCGGTATGAAGACGGGCGCACACTGAGTGCGGTGTTGCGGCGCGCCCTCATCGTCCTCACGATCAGCCTGCTCGCGGCCGGCCCCGCGAGCGCGGGCACGATCATCGTCAGGCTCGGCCTCGCCCCCGGCAAGCTCGCCGTGGCCGCCGCGCCGGCGAGCCTGGGCGCAGGCGCAACCTCGGCGATCTCGGTGAAGGTGGCCGACGGTCGCGGCACGGGCGCAGGCTGGACGCTCAAGCTCGCACGCGGCAGCGGCGTGACCGTGACGGGCATCACCGCCCGCTGCGCGGCGAACTCGACCTGCACGCTGCCCACCGCCGCCTCGACGCCGTCCGGCGCAACCGTCCTCCGCGCCGCGAAGGACACGGGGATGGGCGTGATCGAGCTCGTCGTCACGGTGAAGGCGTCGTCGGCGACGAGCGTCGCGTTCACCGTTTCTTAGCGCAGGCACCGACACCACCGGCGAGTACGCTTGCGCCTCGTGAGCGCCGTAGCGTCTCAGTGGCCCGGATGGCTCCGGCGCCACACGGGGATCGAACACGCAGGAACGCCGCGCACGTTCTTCGCCTGGACGACGATTGCGCTCTCGCTGTTCGTGATCGCCTACGTCGGCGGCTGGAACGCGGCGAAGTATCCCATCGCTCTGGGCTACGACTACAACTCGAACGCGGCGTACATGCACGTCCTGCTGAACGACCATCGCATCCCGACGCCCCAGGAGTCGCTCGAGTCGCGGCAGCCACCCGTCTACTACCTCGTCGGCGGGCTCGCCGCCCGCGCGGGGCACTGGATCTTCGGCTGGCACGAGGAGCCGACACACGATCTGCCAGAGCATTCGTATCGCGGCGCGCAGATCCTCAACGTGATCTTCGCGCTGCTGACGGCACTCCTGCTTCTGTCGCTCGCCCGCATGGCCGCACCACGCTCGCCACCTGTCTGGGCTGCCGCGCTCGCGTTCTTCGCGTTCTTACCCGTCGTCGCGAAGACCGACGCGATGATCCATCCCGAACCGCTCAACATGCTCGAATCGACAGCCGCAGTCTGGTTGACGACGAAGCTCCTTCGGCGACCGTCGTTCAGCCCTGCGCTTCTCGTTGGGATTGTGATCGTGCTCGCCCTCGGCCTCGCGACGCGCGCCTCGACTATCTTCACAGCTGCCGCCATCGGCATCACGCTGATCGTTGGTTATGCGCCACGACTCCGCCGGCGCGTCCTTCGGCGCCAGCATCTCGTGGCATTCACGGCCGCTCTCCTGCTCGTCGCGGGCACGGTCTTCTGGATTTCGAACGGAAGCCACAACGCGTCGCTCGCGAGCCTGGCGGACACAGCCTCAGGGTCTGCAACTTCGCACCGCGCTTTCTTCACGTTCCCGCTCAAGTCCCTCTTCGAGACGCCATACCGGGCGAACTTCGACAACGCTGCATTCCCCGAGACCTACGACGAGATTTGGGGGGACTGGATCGGTTCGTTCGCCTGGTCCACTTTCCAAGGTCCGCCGACGGGCGAGGTGCTCTCAGTCCTCCGAGACCAGGATTGGATGGGCCTGATACCCACCGCCCTCGCGATCGGCGGGTGGTGCCTACTCGCCTTCACGGCCGTTCGCCGCCGACGGGACCTGCTCGCCGTCACACTCGTCGCGCCGATCGCGCTTCTCGGCTACTTCGCCCGCTCGTTTGAACAGCTCACATCCGACGGCGACCTCTTCAAAGCGTCATACCTGCTGACGACAGCGCCGGTGTGGGCGCTTGGGTTCGGATTCGCCTGGGACCAGCTCGCGCGTTTCCGGTGGCTGCGCGCTGGACTCGGTCTCTCGCTCGTCATCTTCGCCGTACTCGAGCTGCGCTTCATGATGTTCGGGCTCCGCTACGGCTCGCCGCCGTTCTAGCGACTCGAGCCCACGAACTCGCCCGACGGATGGTCTGATTGAATGGCCGCGGCCTGGATGACGAAGCGCTCTCTCCTAACGCTCGCAAACCGTCTCCTGGGGCCACTCTCAGTCGCGCTAGAAGGATCCATGCGACTTACCGAGCTCAAAGCGGCGCAGGCACGGCTGGATTGGCAAGCCGAACTGCTCGCCCATGAGCCGAAACCTGAGGCGATTCCAAGGTCGCAGCTTGGCCAAGACCTCTTCGTGCTGCTCGCGACCTCGTTCATGTCTGAGGGCTATTTCGTCGAGTTCGGAGCGGGTAACGGCATCGGGCTCTCGAACACGTGGATTCTCGAGCGCTCGTTCGGTTGGAATGGGATCGTTGCAGAGCCGGCACGAGGTTGGCATGAGCAGCTCAGAAGCACTCGACATTGCGTCATCGACACGCGTTGCGTGTGGGAGGCGTCGGGTCTCGAGATCCCCTTCGCGGAGACCTCCGACCCGTTCTTAAGCTCGATCCGTGAATTCGCCGCCACTCCGGAATATGCCGCGCAACAACGTGACGCGATGACATATCCCGTCGAAACGATCTCGCTCAACGACCTACTCGATGAACATTCGGCTCCCGGCCGCATCGACTACATGTCAGTGGACACGGAAGGCACGGAGCTCGAGATTCTCAGCACCTTCGACTTCGATCGCTACGAAGTGCGTGTCCTTACCGTCGAGCACGCC
>DATAUN010000090.1:0-3531 GCA_036268235.1 Gaiellaceae bacterium | reverse complement strand
GAACGCCGTCGACTTCGACGACCTGCTGATGCTCACCGTCGACGTGCTGCGCCGCTTCCCGGAAGCCCAAGAGAAATGGGCGAAGTCGTTCCGCTACGTCATGGTCGACGAGTACCAGGACACGAACCACGCGCAGTACGTGTTGCTCAAGCTGCTCGCGGCGAGCCACCAGAACCTGATGGCTGTTGGCGATCCGGACCAGTCGATTTATTCGTTCAGGTCCGCCGACATCCGCAACATTCTCGAGTTCGAGCGCGACTTTCCGCGCACGAAGGTGATCCCGCTCGAGCAGAACTACCGCTCGACGAACTCGATCCTGACCGCCGCGAACGCCGTCATCTCGAACAACCGGGAGCGCAAGGAGAAGAACCTCTGGTCGGACCTCGGAGAAGGGGAGCCCGTTCACGTCGTCGAGACGGAAGACGAGCACGCGGAGGCGCGGTTCGTCGCGGCCGAGATCGCGGCGCTGATCGAAGGCGGCTACAGCGGTCGCGAGATTGCCGTCCTCTACCGGACGAACGCCCAGAGCCGCGTGCTCGAGGACGTGCTCGTGCGCCAGGGGATCGCCTACCAGGTGATCGGCGGCCCGCGCTTCTACGAGCGCGCCGAGATCAAGGACGCGATCGCCTACCTGCAGGTGATCGACAATCCCTACGACACGGTGTCGCTCACGCGCATCGCGAACAGGCCGCGCCGCGCGATCGGCGACACGTCGCTCGCGCGTCTCGCCGCGTATGCGACCGGGCACGACATCACGCTCTGGGATGCGCTGGCGCACCCGGAGGAGGCGGGGCTCGGCGCGGCGGCGGTGCGCGCGGTCACCGGCTTCCGCAGTGTGATGGAGACGCTGATGGCGACCGCGACGGATGCGAGCGTCGCCGACGTCGTCGAGGCGATGCTCGACCGGAGCGGCTATATCGAAGCGCTCGAGGCGGAGCGGACGATCGAAGCGCGCGGTCGCATCGAGAACCTCGAGGAGCTCATCGGCGTCGCGCGCGAGTACGACGCCGCGGCCGAGGAGACCTCGCTGAGCGGCTTCCTGCAGGAGATCTCGCTCTACTCCGACCAGGACGCGCTGCGCGACGACCCTGACGACCACGGCCAAGTGACGTTGATGACGCTGCACACGGCGAAGGGGCTCGAGTTCCGCGCGGTCTTCATGATCGGGGTGGAGGAGGGGATCTTCCCGCACTCGCGCTCGATCGAGGAGAACACGCTCGAGGAGGAACGGCGCCTCTGCTACGTCGGCATGACGCGTGCGCAGGAACGGCTCACGATGACGCACGCGATGCGCCGCAACCTGTACGGCCGCTACGACGCGAACCTCCCGTCGCGCTTCCTCGACGAGCTGCCGAATCTCGGGGTCGAGCGCGAGCGGCTGCGGCCCACGTCCTGGTCCGGCTACGGCCGCCAGGCCGTGCAGCACGAGTTCGCACCGCGCGAGGACGTGCCCGACCTCTCGACCGGCGACAGCGTCCGGCACTCCACGCTCGGCTCGGGGATCGTCACGCGCATCGAGGTCGGCGGTGTCGTCACCGTGCGGTTCGAGGACGGCAACGAGCGCCGGTTGATGCTCGAGTACGCACCGCTGGAACGCATAGGCTGACGCGCGTGCCGCTCGAGATCGCCACGTGCGCCTCGCTGGAGGAGCTCCGAGACGGGCTGAACGCGATCAGCCACTACTTCGGCATGGAGCAGCCGCTCGAGGCCGTCGAGCGCTTCTCGGCCCTGCTCCGGCCGGAGCGGATGCACATCGCGCGCGACGAAGGCCGCATCGTCGGGGGCGCCGGCGCGTTCACCTACCGCATGGCAGTTCCCGGCGGGGAGATCCCGGCCGCAGGGATCACCGTCGTCGGCGTCCTTCCCACGCACCGCCGTCGCGGCGCGCTCACCTCGATGATGCGCGCGCAACTCGAGGATTGCCGCAGCCGCGGCGAGCTTGCGGCGTACCTGTGGGCGTCGGAGGCGACGATCTACGGCCGCTTCGGCTACGGGTTGGCGTCGCGCAACGGGTCGGTGTCGATCGCGACGGAGCGCACGCGCTTCGCGGTGCCGTTCGAGCCGCGCGGCGTCGTGCGGCTCGTCGACTTCGACGAGGCGGCGCGCACGTTCCCACGGTTGTACGAGCAGTTGTTCGCCGAGCGGCCGGGCATGTTCTCGCGCACGAAGGAGTGGTGGGAGCTCCGGCGGCTCGACGACGACCCGTCGCGCCGTCACGGCCGCGGCCCGAAGAACCTCGCGCTGCTCGAGCTCGACGGCGAACCGGCCGGCTACGCCATCTACCACGTGAAGCAGGAAGAGCACGCGGGCGCCTCCAAGGGAACCGTGACGATCCTCGAGGTCGTCGCGCCGAGCGCCGAGGCGAGCCGCGAGCTCTGGCGGTGGCTGCTCGACTTCGACTGGACGTCGGAGTTCAGCGCCAACCTGCTGCCGCTCGACCATCCGCTGTTCCTCCTGCTCGCGGAGCCGCGGCGCATGCGCTTCACGATCAACGACGGCGTGTGGGTGCGCCTGCTCGACGTCGGCGCGGCGCTCTCGGCACGGAGCTATGAAGGAGATGACACGGTCGTGCTCGAGCTGGCCGATGCATTTCTGCCCGAGAACGCGGGTCGGTGGCGCGTCAGCGCAGGCGGTGCGGCGCGCACGGACGCGCAGGCGGAGATCGCGCTCGACGTGACCGGCCTTAGCTCGGTGTACCTCGGCGGCTTCTCGTTCGCGGATCTCGTGCGCGCCTCGCGCGCGGAGGAGCTCGCCGACGGTGCGGTAGCGCGCGCGGACGCGCTCTTCGCCACGCCGGCCGACCCCTGGTGCGCGGAGATCTTCTGACGGATGCGGATTGCCGCGCTCATCATCGCGCTGCTCCTGCACGCGCATACGCACGCCGCGCAGCAGGCTCGGCCACAGGTCGACCAAGGGCCGGTCTGGCCGGCGCACGGGACGATCACGACACCGTTCGTGCGGAACGGTCCGCGCCGGCATCCGGGGATCGACATCGGCGAGCTGCACTCGCTCCGCGTCGTCGCGGCGGTGCCGGGACGCGTGGAGCTCGTCGGCGAGCCCGGCGGGTACGAGGGCTACGGCAACGTCGTCGTGGTCGCGTCGCGCGGCTACGAGGAGCTCTACGCGCATCTCGCCGCGTGGAACGTCAAGCCCGGTGAAGAGGTGCAGGCGGGCGAGCACCTCGGCACCGCCGGCTGCACCGGCCTCTGCACCGGCACGCACCTGCACTTCGAGGTGCGCAAGAACGACGTGGCCGTGAGCCCGCTGCTCACGGTGCTGCGCCCGCTCGTCGCACCGAAGCCGGAACTGCTCCCGATTCCCGCGGTTGACCGCGATCCGCTGCAGAAGCCGCTCGTCTGATCCGGCTACACTGTCGCGCGACCCAGGGCGGTTAGCTCAGTTGGGAGAGCACCAGCTCGACAAGCTGGGGGTCACTGGTTCGAGCCCAGTACCGCCCATCGGAAGGCCCCGCTAGCCCGGGGCCTTTCGTCTTTCTGATCCTCGACACACAACCTTCTCGACCGACCACTT
>DATAUN010000089.1:0-35254 GCA_036268235.1 Gaiellaceae bacterium | reverse complement strand
GCGCTCCCGCTCGTCGGGGTGAAGTCGTACAAGCTGAGCGACGCACCGCCAACGGTCAGGCTGGCCGAACCGGAGCCGAGCTGCACCGAGAACGTCGTCAGCGTGAACGTGAACAGATCACCCGCCGCCGGGGCGCCACCCGCAACCGTCACACCCTTGGTCGCGGCGATATCGAACGAGGCAACCGAGATCGAGCCGAGCCCACTCACCGTCAACGACGTCGCACCGCCATGCACGTCGAAGTAATCCTGGGAGGGGACCGATGGCGGGCCGCGGGCAAATGACCAGCTGAGAATCTGCGTCGTGCTCGGCCCGGACTTCGTGTTGTAGAGGAACGTCCCACCGTCGGCCGATCCGGTGACCGGGCCGCCGGTCAGGTCAATGTGCAGACCGGAGCCCGAGGCTGCCGTCCACGTCGTGTCGCCGTCGGCGAAGAGGTAGAAGTCGAGCGGGCCGCCGCTGATCATGAGCGCTGCGCTGTCCGTGCCCGCGTTGATCAAGACGTTGTCCAGCTCGAGCGCGACGAGCGTCCCGGTCACTCCGGACGTGGGATCGGTCACGCTCTTGGTGCGCGAGAGATCGATGTGGCCAGCCGAGACCGAGGCGAATCCGCCGATCGAGATCGTGAAGTTGTCGGCGGTCGCGTCGAACGAGTCGGCGGCGAGCGTCGGGCCGCCCAGATCGCCGAACGAGGACCACTGGGTGATCGGCGTGCTCGTTCCACTCTCGGTGTTGAGCGTGAAGCCGAACGTCCCCGCGCTGATCGTCAGCGGCCCGATCGTGATGTCGGGCGTGAAGTTGGAACCGTCGAGCGCGACCCAGCTCGCCGTGCCGACCTCGAAGCCGTAGACATCCAGCGTGCCGCTATCGAGGGTGAACGTGAGATCGGAGCCGTCACCGGCGTCGACATGCGTGCCGCTGAGCACGAGCTTGAACTCGGTGCCCGTCCCCGTTCCGGTCGGCCCGGTGACACCCGTCTCGCGCACGAGCGTGAAGCTGCCGACGGTCGCGGTCACACTCGGCAGGGTGACCGTCGTGTTTCCGGTCGCGTCGAGCTCGAAGTACGAGGCCGACGGGAACTGGAGACCCGAAACCAGCGTGCGCCAGTCGGTCAGGCCGGTCGCACCGGTGTAGGAGTTGAGCTTGAAGTTGACGCCCGACGAGACGACCTCCACCGGGCCGAGCTTCGCGTCGATGCTGAAGCTCGAACCGTTGATCGCGAACCAGGTGTCCGACGTCGTGTTCGAGCTGAGGGCGTATGCAGCGAGGTTCCCGCCGTCGATCGACAGCGTGGCGCCGTCTGCGTCCGCCTCGAGCGAGATGCCGTTGAGCGTGACGGTGAACAGCGAGCCGTCGGTCGCGCCGTCAGGATCGAACACGCCGTCGAGCCTCTGCACGTCGGCTTGGGTCACGGTGATCGTCCCGAAGTCGGCGATGGCGATCGAGGTGACGGCGCCGTTGACGTCGACGTAGTTGCCGGTGCTCGAAACCGAGAGTCCGTACGGCGCCCAATTTGTGATCACCGAAGGCGCGGTGCCGGTCGCCTCGTTCACCTCGAGCGTTCCGGTCGCCTTGATCACGAGCGGCGCGAGCTCGATGTCGAGCGCCAGGCCGGTGCCCTTCGCCGCGACCCACTGCTCGGTGCCGGACGTGATCGAGTCAACGGTGAGGTCGCCCGAGACGGTGACGCCGAACCCGGAGCCGCCGACCGTACCGACGAGGCCGGTGATCGCGACGGTCAGGAGCTCGCCGTCGGTGACGTTCGCGTCGGAGACCTTGGTCTGCGAGATCGTGACGTTCGCGGCGTGGCCCTCGGCGACACCGGCGAGGTCGAGCGAGTCGAGGGTGCCGGTCGCCTTCACTTCAGCGCTCGTGAGCGCGCCGGCGAACGGATCGTTCGCGCCGAGCGTCGTCCAGTCGAGAGCGGTCGCCGGCGTCGGGGAACCGGAGCCGGACGAGAAGTCGCCGCCTGCCGTGTTCACGAGGATCTGCGTCGAGGACACCGACGCCGAGACGACCGAGCCGAGCTCGAGCGTCCCGCTCAGCCCTTCGACGTCGGCGCCGAGCCACCAGCGCGAGTCGCTCGCGGGCGAAATCGGCGCGTCGGGCAGGAGCGCCGCGATCGTGGCGCTGGAGGCGCTGGAGCTGAACCCCGCCGTCGTGCTGCCGACGGTGAAGGTCAGGCTGTGCACGGTGAAGGTGAGAAGCGAGCCGGTCACCGATCCGGTGTCCGTCGTTCCGCTCACGCCGAACACTGCGGACGCATCGACCTCAGTCGCGCTCGCGCTCGCGAGGTTGGCGATCGCGAACGACGGCGGCGAGGTCAAGGCGGCCGAGATCTCGGCGTGCGTCAGGCCGCTGAAGTCCGTCGGCAGCGAGGCGCTCAGGGTCGAGAAGTCGATCGCGGTGTGATCGCTCGCATCGGTGTTGATCGCGACCGTGCCGAGGCTGGACCCGTTGAGGGTCGCGGCCGCCCAGGTCCGACCGTTGCTCGGATCGGAGACGACCGCAATGCCGACGTCGCCGGTCGAAACCGACTCGTGGACGCCGGTCTCGTCCGGCGTGCCGTAGCCGACGCCGAAGAAGAGGGTCGCGCTCGTGAAGTCCACGGCGTCCACGGAAAGGTCTGTCGGAGTGGTCGCGTCGGAAAGGGTCGCGCTCGCGTTCGACGTCTGCGTGAAGCTGCCCGTCCCGGTGACCGCGAGCAGGCCGGCGAGCGAGACCGTGTTCGTCCCGCCGCTGTCGGAGAGCCCGCCGCCGAGGCCGCCGCCGAGGTCGAACTGGAACGTGTCGTCACCGGAGCCGCCCTGCAGCGTGTCGATCCCGGAGAACGAGATGACCGGCCCGCTCTTCGACGTGTACGTGCCGCTGTCGAAGTCCGTGAGCTCCCAGATCCCGCCCCCGGCGTCGCCGACGAGCTTGTCCCCGCTGCCGGCGGTCCCCTTGATGCTGATCCCCGCACCGAATCCGGCGTTCACGGAGTCGTAGTCGATCTCTGCGCCGGTGCTTCCGGACACGTCGATCGTCAGGGACTGGAGACCGGTCGTGTCCTCACTGACCGTTTCGGAATCGTTCGACGCAAGCTCGAGCTGGTTCGAGGCGAGTGTGCTGTTCTCGATCGCGATCACCGGATCGGTCGCGGAGATCGTGTAGGTCTGGTCCGATCCGGTCTGCGTGTTTCCGAGGATCGGCTCGAGGCCCGCGTAGTTGATGACGTTGCCGTCGAGCGTGACGCTGCCCGAGTGCGGATCGATCGCCGAGTAGGCGACGTTCCGGTAGGAGCCGCCGGCGAGGACGAGCGTGTCGTAGCCGCCGGGACCGCCGTCGATGCCACCGCTGATCGACCCGTTCGGGTCGAAGACGAACTGATCCTGGTTGTTCGCGGCGCCGACGAGGTACTCGAAGCCGCTGAAGCCGGCGCCGCCGACGGTGCCCGATCCGGAGCCGGTCACGTTCCAGACACTGTCTGCCGCCGGTCCGTTCAGCGTGTCCGTGCCGCTGCCTGCGTTGAGCGCGGTCACATTCGTGAACGAGAGCGACGAGATGCCGCCGCCGCTGACCGTGCCCGAGCCGCTGTCGTAGGTCCAGGTCGAGCCGCTTCCGCCAGTAACGCTGACCGCACCGTTCGCACCTGCGTCGTAGCTGATCGGCACCGTCACCGGGCCGCCGGACAGATCGACGTCGAGCGACGCGGCGCCGACGATGTGCAGCGAGCTGACGCTCGCAAGCAACTGCTCGCTCACGGCTCCGCCCACGTCGACGACGAGCTCGTCGCCGGCGACGGAAACAGTGACCGCGCTCCCAGTTGCGTTCACAGTCCAGACGGCCGGAGGCCCGCGGCCGTTGCCGGCACCGTCGGCCGGATCGGGTGTGCCACCTGCCGTCGACACAATCGACGTGCTCGAGTCACCGGGAGCCGAGGTCCCGTCGCTCGCGTCACCGGCCGGCGAGCCCGACGAACCGGTGCCGCCTGCGGACGAGGTCCCGCCGCCGGTGGTGACGGCGTTCTGCGAGTCGCCCGGCGTCGCGGTCGAGCCGGAGCCATCAGACGGATCGCCTGCGCCGGCGACCGTCGGGCCCGCGGGCGTCGAGCCCGTCTCGATGTCCGTCGCGGCGGACGAATCGTTGTCGTCAGGAGTCACAACCGTCGTGTCGAGAACCGGGGAGGTGATGTCGAGCGGAGTGACGGTCTGCTGATCGGCCGGCGGGGAGACGTCTTGCTGCGTCGAATCGGACGGATCCGGCGTGATGGGGTCCTGAACGGTGCTCGAGGAGATCTGAGGCGGGGCGTCGCTCGAGATCGTCTCCGTCGTGCTCGAGGTCGGCGCCGACGTGTCGTCGCTCGTCGTCGTCGGCGGCGGCACGGAGCCTTCGTCGTTGTACGGGATGAGCGACCCGTACGTCATGCCGCGATTTGGCGGCGTCGAATCGGTTGTCGTCGTCGGGTCGGTGCTGGTCGCGTCGGTTGCCGGCGCGGCCGGCGAAGGCGTCGAGCCCGGTGCGAGCGCCGGCGGGTCCGTGCCGACGCTTGTGTCGGTCGAGCCGGCGGCTGCGCCGGTCGACGAGGCCTGGGTGATCGGGAGCGGTGTTCCGGTCGAGTCGGTGGTGATCGACGCGCCGCTGATTGAACCGGCAAGCGCGGCGACGACCGGAGACGATGCGTACGCGCTGCTCGTGCCTGCGCCGGAGGACGAGGAGGACGCAGGCGAAGCGAACGAGTACGACTCACGAACGACGGGGATGGTCTGCTTCCGCTTCCCCGTGGGCGACTTCGCGGGAGTTCGGGGCGCGGTGTACGGCTTGACCTTTGCGACCTTGGGCGGGGTCTGCAGCTTGGGCGGGGTCAGCGGAGGGAACCAGGCGACGGGGAGTCCGACGTTGGGGAGAGCCGCGACCGGCTTCGTGGTGAGGATCGCCTCGACGGTCGGAGCGACGTAGAGCACGCCGATCGACAGCGCGCACATCGCGGCGAGCCAGAACCGGAGCGCCCGCGTCCGCAGGGCCACGAGCCCAAAGCCGTCATACGTACCTGCGCCTATGGCGTAGGTGGAAATAGCCCCATCCTCCCCCGTCCGTGCCCCTGGCACGTCCGACGTGCCCTCCCCGGACACGGTCTGCAATCGAACCCAGAGCGACCCTGACAGATCACGTGCCGATGGTCAACATGCGACACCAAAGGCACGAAAAATCGTCACTTTTCTGCCGCTACCCGTACACCCCTTGCAGCCGAATCTGCTCGGCGCCGACCTTGCGCGCGAGCGTGACGAGCGCCTTGATGCGCGCGTTGTAGGCAACGACCGCGGCGCGTTGGGCTTTCTGGGCGGGCAGCGACGCGTCGGAGACGGCCGCCCGGTCGAACCGCTCGAGCAGCGGCGGCAGAGACGACGCATGGTTCGCGCGGATCGCGGCGGCCAGCGCGAGCGCGGTGCCGCGCAGGTCGTGGAGCGATGCGAGCTGGGTCGTGTATCCCGGCCGCCAGACGGGTGGCGGCTGCAGGTGGCCCAGCTCGGCGATCGCGGCGTCCACGGTCGCCGCGTACGCCTCGAGCGCGCCGGCCTTTTCCGTATCGAGCGCCTCGGTCGCGGCCGTGGTCTTTGCGGTCCGGCCGAGCTCCGTCTTCAGGTGCGTGTCCGCGCCTGCGAGCGGCGCGAGGGCCGCCTGGAACGCCGGCACGAAGCCGAAGAGCTCGTTGACTTCATGGGTCAGTTCCACCTGGCGGTTCACGAGCTCGAGCAGCAGCGCACGGAGGTGCTTTGCCTCGGGCGGCGCGGGAATCGCGGCGAGCCGCCGGGACAGCGTGCGCATCGTCTTCTCGGATGCCTGAAGCTGAGCCTCGAGTTTAGGGTCGTTCTTCTTCGCGCCCGCGAACTTCTGGTTTGCGGTCGAGACCTCGCCGAGCCGCGTCGCGAGCTTCTTCTCGACGGCGTTGACGCGGTTGATGTAGTCGGTCAGCGCCTTCCGCTGCGGGTGGCCGCCACCGCACCCGGAGGCAACGAGCGCAGCTGCCAGCGCGACCACAGCAAGAGGCCGTGTCACGCCGGGGCTATTTCTTGATCAGGACGACCTGCGACGTGCTGCCGTCGGCGTGGTTGAAGACGAGCTTCACGAGCCCCTTGCCGGGCGTGAACCAGCACGTACGCGTGCCGCTGCCGAACTTGAACCCCGGCTGTTTGAGCGTCGTGCGCACCACGAGCGCCGAGAACGTGCCGGCAGGCACCGTCACCTTCTGGATGCCGATCACCTTCGACGAGCCCGTGACGCCGTAGTTGTCGAAGTCGGTTCCCGTCGGCGACGACGCCCACGTGTCGCCCGTCGTCACGTAGGACGGCAGGACCGGATTGAAGCCGAAGTTCAACAGGTCGAGTGGCGTGAAGAAGTGTCGTCGGCTCGCGGCGTTCGCGCTCTTCGGTCCTAACGGAGGGAACTTGGCGAGCGTCGTCGCCTTCGTCGTCGACCAGAGGTTCGTGATGCCGCTGACGCGCGCGGTGTAGCCGTAGCTTCCGGACGCGCGGATCGGCCCGGAAACGGTCGAGACGGTGAAGCGCGCGGTCCCGTTCAGCGATGCCTGGATCGCGACCTGCTCGATCTCGGGCTGCTTGAGGTACTTCGAATTGGTCCAGCGGTAGCGCTCGGTCAGTCCTTGCTTGAGCGGGAAGTAGTCGACGTCGCTCGGGACCGCGGCAGGAGTCAGCGACGTCGTCTGCAGAACAGACGTCGTGATCGGCGCACCGGTCCCGCCGGCGTGATCGAACTCGACCTTGACCGGGCCGACGCCGTACACCCACCAGATCGTCCGCGTACCGCTGCCGTAGGGATCACCGAGCGCACCGGCCTGCGTGAGCACGGTGCGCACCACTGCGGCGGTCACCGGCTGCTTGAACGCAGGCACCGTGATCTTCTGCTGCCCGATGTAGGTCGAGACGCCGGCGACGTCACCCTGCGCACCGCCGGTGCCGGTCCACGTCGCGCCTTGCACGAGCGGTTCGGTGAGCACGGGAGCGCGACTCCCCCAGATGATGTCGTAGTACGTGCTCGAGAGAGAGTTGCCACAGCCGCTCGCGGTCGCGCAGAGGATCGGCATGTTCGGCGGCGGCGGTGTGCTCGACCAGTCGGTGTTGTCGAGCCCGGCGTCGGTGTCCTGGAACGAGACGGTGCCGCTCGACGTCGGGTTCTTCGGATCGCTGCCCGTCGTCCACGCGAGCACGAACGTCGCACCCGTCTCGCTCTTGACCGTGACGTTCTCCGTGGTCGGCGTCGAGCTGTAGGCACTGTCGCTCCAGCTGTATGACCAGGTCGCGTTGTCGGGATGTGGCAGCCAGTTGTCGGCCTTCGCGGGCGAGGCGACGGCGAGAGCCGCCGCGAGGGCGAGCAGGGCGACGGTCAGGCGGAGCACGCGCCTCACAGTAACCGCATCCGTTCGAAATGGTAGAGCGCGCTGTTACAAACGTGTGGCAGCAGTGCGCGCAATGCCCTGTTCGACGCGCGCGGCGACCGGGGCCGAGAAGCTCGACCAGCTGATCTCGCTGATCGCGTTCCCGCGCTGGACGAGGACGACGTCGACATAGACGGCGACCTTCTGCAGGCTGGTCTTCGCCTGGCCTACGACGCGGTAGGCGGCCGACTGCTTCCCTGCGGGGGCGGGAAGCGCCTGTTGGTGCGTGACGCGGAAGCTGACGTCCTTCGTCGAGCCGCCCGCGACGCCTTTCGCGAGACAGGCGAGGGCGGCCGGGCCCGAGATGTGCTGCCAGAAGAGCGCCGCCTCGGCGGGACTGCCGTAGACGTACGTCGCTTGCGAGAGGAAGGGCCCCGAGGAGCTCTGGCGGTACGTCGGCGTGATCGCCGAGCCGATCTCGAGGACGCCGGCGAGCGTCGGTGCCGCAGTACCGCAGGTCAGCTTCCCGATCTTCTTCGGCGTCGCGCCCTTCGACCAGCCCGAACCGAGATCCGACGCCCGGAGCAGCGCACGGCGCGCAGCGGCGCTGCCGGCGACGGTGTGGTGCACGCCCGAGGTCGGCGGCTTCTTCTTCGCGGCGCCGGCGGCCGGCGCGCAGACGAGCACGAGGGCGGCGATGAAGGCAAGAGCGCGCACAACCGACATGGTTGCACGCGGCTACCCTGCTGCCCGTGACGCGCGCGCTTTTCGCACTGCTCGCACCAGCAGCGGCTCTCGTGCTCGTCCAGGTGCCGAAGGCGGCCGCCGACGACCAGTGGCTCCCACATCCGGCCGGGGCGAGCTGGACCTACAGTTGGAACGACACGGCCTACGCTCCGACTGCGACGCGCGAGAAGGTCACCGTGAAGTCCTCGAGCGGCACGAACTTCGTACTCGCCTGGACGACGGCGGGCCTCAACAATCCGAAGGATGCGGTCTCCTCGAGTGGCGAGGTCTACTTCGAGGAAACCCCGCTCGGGATCGTCAACACGAACTGGACGAGCGACCCTCCGCCGACGAACTTCCCGATCCTCTGCTCGACCACGAGCCAGTGCGGCAACAGCCTGGCGAGCACCTACTACAACATCATCTGGGGATCGCGGAACCCCGTGGTCGCCGAACCGCTCCTGCAAGGAATCATCTGGGCCGGGACCGGCGGCTCGCAAAACGACGTCCAGAGCGTGTCGACCTACGTCGGCAACGCGCGCGTCTCGGTCCCCGCATTCCCGCATCCGATCGTCGCTGCCGAAGTGCGCACGCAGATCACACAGGCGGGCGCGATCGGCGACCCGTACGGCAGCGGCACGCGCACGACCTGGTGGGTGTACGGCGTCGGCCCGGTGAAGGTCGTCTTCAAGCACACGGGCGGCGCGGGTGCGCCGGTCACGACCTCGGAGCTGCAGTCCACCTCGCTCAAGCCACTCGCAACGCCGACGAGCCTCGACTACTTCCCGTTCACGAAGGGCCAGACGCTCACCTACAGCTGGACGAACACGAAGCACCTCGCAAAGCCCGAGGTCGAGAAGCTCAAGGTCGACGCGGTTCAGAACAACTCCGCGCGCTACACGATTGTGTCGTCGTCGGGATCGATCAAGGCCAGAGGCGACTACGCGTACTCGAAGCGCACGACCGGCGTCGTCAACCTCTTTGGGAACACCGCGTCGGCGTCGATCGCGAAGTTCCCGCCGCTCGGCCCCGTCAGTGCGACAAAAGCGAAGCGCAATCGGTTCGTCTCGCCGTTCGACCTGATGAACTTCGGTGTGAACGAGCTCCTCACCGCGTATCCCGCCGCCGGCCAGACGTGGAGCGTCGGCAAGGGCAGCGCCGCGTTCAAGACGTACGGCGTCACGGCGACGACACGCGTCGTCGGCGTGCAGACGGTGAAGGTGCCGGCGGGCACATTCCACGCACTCGCCGTTCGCACGACGTTGAACCAGCCGGGCTTCCCGTTCGGAAGCGGCACGCGCACGAGCTGGTTCGCTCCCGGCCGCGGGCTCGTGAAGCTGGTGTTCAGTCATGACGACGGCAGCGTCTCCACCGTCGTGCTCGTGCGTTAGGCGCCTTTACTCGCGGCCGCGGGACTTGAGCGCGCGCTCGATCTGCCGCTTCGCGTCGCGCTCGACGGCGTCGCGACGCTTGTCGCGCTGCTCCTTGCCCCGCGCGACGGCGAGCTCGACCTTCACGCGGCCGTCTTTGAAGTACAGCCGTGTCGGGACGATCGTCAGCCCCTTCTCGCGCACCTTCCCGTACAGCGAGTCGATCTCGCGCCGGTGGAGCAGCAGCTTGCGCGCGCGCATCGGCTCGTGATTAGCGCGGTTGCCCTGGTCGTACGTCGAGATCTCGAGGCCGTTCAGCCACGCCTCGCCTTCGCGGATGTCGGCGTACGCCTGCCCCATCGTCGTCCGCCCCGCGCGGAGCGATTTCACCTCGGTGCCGGTGAGCGCGATCCCGGCCTCGACCCGCTCGAGGAGCTGGTAGTCGTGGCGGGCGCGGCGATTCTCGGCGATCAGCTTCTCGGCCATGCGGCCTACGAGGGTAGCGCCAGCTCGACCTTCCCCTCGCTGCGCTGGATCTTCTCGACCCGCACCTCGATCGCGTCGCCGAGCCGGTAGGTGCGGCCGCTCCTGCGCCCGGCGAGTGCGGTGCCGAGCGGGTTGATCTCGAAGAACTCGCCCGGCAGCCGACGCGCCGGCAGAAAGCCTTCGAACACCTCACCGAAGCGCACGAAGAGGCCCGACCCGATCAGCCCGATGATCTCGCCCGGGAAGCGCTCGTTCCAACCGGCCTCGTAGAGCCGCTGCTCGAGCAGCCAGGCGAGGCAGATGTCGTCGGCGAGGTACTCGATGCCCGCCGCCTCGCGCTCGCGCCCGGACGTGTGCTCGGCGAGGTGCTGCAGGTCACCCGGGACGGGATCGTCGGAGACGCCGAGCTCGCGCAGGAGCGCGCGGTGCACGACGAGATCCGGGTAGCGGCGGATCGGCGAGGTGAAATGGCAATACGCGACGCTCGCGAGCCCGGCATGACCGAGGTTCTTCGGGTCGTATCGCGCCTGCTTGAGCGCGCGCAGGACGAGCGCCGGGAACGCCTCGCGTCCGCGCCCCGCCTGCTCGGTGTATTGCGCGACGAGCTTCGACGCCTCGCCCGCGACTGCCGCAGCCTGCTGCGGCGACAGCCGTTCCGGAAGCGGTGGCGTCGGTACGCCGAGGTCGGCGAGCTTCGCGAGCAGCAGCTCGACCGCCTGCGGGTCCGGCCGCTCATGCACGCGATAGAGCGCCTCACGGTTGCGCGACGAGAGGAACGCGCCCACGCGCTCGTTCGCGAGGATCATCAGCTCCTCGACGAGCATGTGCGCGTGCGGCTCGCCCTCGAGCCACGCGCCGGCGACGCCACCGTTGCCGTCGAAGCCGAACACCACCTCTGGTGTCTGTACTTGAAGCGCGCCACGCGCGAACCGCTGGGCACGGAGTGTGGTCGCAAGCTCCTCGTTCAGCGCGAGCGCCTCGAGCACTTGCGGCGGAGCTTCGCGCCGCTGCGCCTCGCCGTAGGTGAGCCGCGCGTCGGAGCGGATCACCGAGCGGTAGAACGTGGGCTCGCCGTCCGGCGGCAGCTCGACGGTCACGCACAGGCGCTCCACGTTCGGTCGCAGCGAGCAGAGATCGTCTGCGAGCTCGTGCGGCAGCATCGGCGCGACGCGGCCCGGCACGTAGGTCGAGAACGCGCGCCGCGCGGCGCCGTTGTCCAGCGGCGTGCCGGCGCCGACGAAGTACGAGACGTCCGCGATGTGCACCCACGCACGGATCCCACCCTCCTCGCGACGAAAGGAGAGCGCGTCGTCGAAGTCCTTCGCGGTGTCAGGGTCGACCGTGTACGTCAACAGGTCGCGCAGGTCGACGCGCCCATCGAGCGACTGCTCCGGCGGGTCGTGCGGCTCGAACGGCTGGCGCGCGCCCTTCTCGACGAGGAGCGCCTCGAGCACGTTCTCGATGTGGTCGGCGGGGCCGAGCGCCTGCTCGACGCGCGCGCGTCCGCGTCCCGTGCGCACCAGCGCAAGATCGCCGGCGTCGAGATCCCCGATGCCCTTCGTGTCGAGCACGAGCGGTGTGCCCGGCGTGAAGTACGGCTCGCCGACGACGAGGCGCCCGCGCCTCTCGACTTCGACGACGACTCTGTCGTCGATGGCGGGCTACACCTGCAGGAAACGGCGGATCGTCAGACCCGAGCCGACCGCGCCGAGCGCGAGGCCGCCGCCGATCAACGCAAGCGCGACGAGCGGGAACGCCATCGCGTGCACATCGGAGTCCGACGAGAGGCTCGACACGTTCAGCGCGGGTAACACGATCGCCTTGCCGAGCACGAGGAAGAAGATCGCGAGCAGCGAGCCGGCGATGCCGCAGATCAATCCTTCGAGCATGAACGGTCCGCGCACGAACCAGTTCGTTGCGCCGACCAGTTTCATCACCTCGATCTCACGTCGCCGCGAGAAGATCGACAACCTGATCGTGTTCGAGATCAGCAGGATCGACGCGATGACCAGCACGAGCGTCGCGATCACGAACACCGCCTCGATCACGTGCGCGACCTGAAGGATGCGATGCGAGATCTGTTTGCCGTCCGTCACCGTGGAGACGAGCGGCGACTTGTTCGTGCCGGTGACCGAGGCGTAGAGCTTGTCGACGTCCTCCGGCCGGTCCGGCGTCAGCTCGAACCGGTCCGGGAGAATGTTGTAGGGCAGTCCCTGTACGAGCTCGGGCGCCTGCTTCTGCATGATCTTCAACCCCTGGGCTTTCGAGACGTACACGATCCCACCGGCCTTGAGGTACGGATCCTTCTGCAGCGCGCGCGCGTAGAGCGTTTCCTCGTGCCGAGTCACCGTCTTGCCGTGGTAGGTGTTCTTGAAGTCGACCTTGACGACGAGCTCGTGCTTCACGTGGTTCGACCAGGACACCGTCCACGTCCCGAGCGCGATGAAGAGCCCGAGCAGGAACATGCCGATCAGCACCGTCATCGTCGCCGCAACCGTCGTCGAGAGGTTCGCGCCCAGCGAGCGCCACGCTTCGGCGAACAGCAGCCTGCTGCGGCCCGTCATTCGCCGGCGTACCCGCCGCGGCGCTCGTCGCGCGCCAGGCGGCCGCCTTCGAGCTGGATGACGCGCTTGCGCATCTTGTCGACCATCTCGCGGTCGTGGGTCACCATCAGGATCGTGGTGCCGCTGCGGTTGATGCGATAGAGCAGCTGCATGATCCCCACCGACGTGTCGGGGTCGAGGTTGCCGGTCGGCTCGTCGCAGACGAGCAGCGGCGGATGGTTGACGAACGCGCGCGCAATCGACACGCGCTGCTGCTCTCCGCCGGAGAGCTCATCGGGAAGCGAGTTCATCTTGTGCGAGAGCCCCACCATCGCGAGCACTTCGGGCACCTTCTTGCGGATCGACGCGTTCGACTCGCCCTGCACCTTCAGCGCGTATGCCACGTTCTCGGCGGCGGTGCGGCGCGGCAGCAGCTTGAAGTCCTGGAAGACGCAGCCGATGTTCCGGCGCAGCATCGGGACCTTCGAGTGCTTCAGCCGCCCGAGCTCACGGCCGCCGACGACGATCTTGCCGGTCGACGGCTCGAGCTCCTTGAGCAGCAGTCGCACGAGCGTCGACTTACCTGAGCCCGACGCGCCGACGACGAACACGAACTCGCCCTTGTCGATGTGGAACGTGACGTCCTTCAACGCTTCCACGTCCGGCTCGTAGACTTTCGTCACCGAGTCGAAGACGATCATCGACGCGGCCGACGGCGGCGCGGACGGAAGCGGCAGCTCGTCGTCGAGGACGGCGGTCATGGGCGTGGCTGTCAAATCGGTGTCCTGCACGGGGGATCGGTGAAGCGCCGGCTACGGCGGCGCCCGGTGCGAAGGTGACGGGCAGTGTATCCCACGGCCTAGACGCCCCTCGCCGCAGCGCGGGCGAGCAGGTACTCGTGGATGAACGGGTCGAGCTCGCCGTCGAGAACGGCTTGGACGTTGCCCGTTTCGTGGCCGGTGCGCGTGTCTTTCACGAGTTGGTACGGCTGGAGGACGTAGGAACGGATCGACTCGCCGCCGAAGCCTGTGTCGGCGGATCCGCCCCGTTCCTTCGCCATCACGGCCTCCCTCTCCTCTTCCTGGCGCTCCAGGAGCCGCGACTTCAACACCCGCATCGCCGTCTGCTTGTTCGCGGATTGCGAGCGCTCGTTCTGGCACTGGACGACGATCCCGCTCGGCAGGTGCGTGATGCGGACTGCGCTGTCGGTCTTGTTCACGTGCTGGCCGCCGGCGCCCTGCGCGCGATACGTGTCGATCTTCAGGTCGCCTTCGTCGATCTCGATCGCGGAGTCGTCGGGCAGGAGCGGTGCGACGATCACCGTCGAAAACGCGGTGTGGCGGCGGTGCGCCTGGTCGAACGGCGACAGACGGACGAGCCGGTGCTTTCCGCGCTCGGCCTTGAGGATCCCATACGCGTTCTCGCCGCCGACCGTGAACGTCGCCGACTTCAGGCCCGCCTCCTCACCCGGGCTCGCTTCGAGCAGCTCGACCTTGAAGCCGCGTTCCGCGGCCCACCGCTCGTACATGCGCAGCATCATCTCGGCCCAGTCCTGGGCGTCCGTTCCGCCCGTGCCTGATTGGAGCGTCACGACCGCGTCGCCGGCGTCGTACTCGCCGTCGAAGAGCGCCGACTCCTGGAGCTCCGCAAGCTCGCGGCGCAGCGGCACGAGCAGCGACGCGAGCTCCGCGTCCATCTCGCCGCCGTCCATCCCGGCGAGCTCCTTCGCGTCGTCGTACTCCTGGATCAACCGCCGGTAGCCCTCGAGCCGCCGCGACACGCGCGCGTGCTCGGCGGACACCCGCGCCGCGCGGCCCTGGTCATCCCAGAAGCCCGGCGCGTTCATTTCCTCTTCGAGCTCTACGAGCCGCTTCTCGAGCGAAGCCGGGTCAAAGGTACTCACGGACCCAGTCGAGCTGGGCCCCGAGCTCAGAGAGCTGTTCCGTGAGTGATTTCCCGTCGTCGAGCATGCGCGGGATGGTAGCTATCCCGTCGAGGCGCAGATGCGCTTGGGTGCGTCTCCGGCGAGCGCCTCCAGGCCGCTCTGGACGCCCACGCCGAACGCGAGCTGGATCAGACCGGTCTCGCGGATCGTGATGTTCGTCATGCCGTCCGCCGATTTCGAGACGCAGCCGGTCGAGGGCTGCCAGTACGGCGACCAGCGGACGCGCACGCGGTAGGTGCCCGGCGTGTCGATCTGCGCGACGAGCCGCGACGACCAGAGCCACGTCACCGTCGCGCTGCCCGGCCCGGTGACGAGCGGCGTCGCGTGCGGCAACTCGTAGACCGTCATGTTCGCGAAGCGCTTCACCGGGACGAGGCCGCTGCGCGCGGACCGGATGAGCGCCGCTTCGTTACGCGAGCTGTAGTCGATCGGCGCATTCGCGAGCACGACGTAGCGCACCGCCATTCGCCGCAGCCACGCGCGGTACGTCGCGCCACCGAGGTGAGAGTCGTACAGCAGCTCGTTCTGCGGGAAGTCGCTCTGGCGGTACCAGCCGCGCACGATCGGGATGCCTGCGTCCGGGAAGTACGCGGCCGGCCAGTGCTCGGCCGTGTCGACGACCTCGACGCGATACGACGGGCTCAGGTGCGCCTTGAGGTACGAGATCGCCGGCAGCCAGTAGGCCTGCGACGACTCGGGGTCGCTGCTCGCCCGCGCAAAGCTTGACCAGATCGGCGTGCCGTTCCAGACGACTGCGAGCGCGACCGCCGGCACGGCCAGCCACAGCGGCTTCCACCCGCGCAGGCCGACCGCGATCAAGGCGAGCGGCACCGCGACGTAGCGCAGTCGCTCGAGGTTCGAGCCGACTGCAGACGGCACGAGGTACGCAAGCACGCAGACGACGAGATAGATCCAGAACGCGCCGCGCAACATGCGCGCGGCCGACACGCCGCGCGTGACGAGCAGACCGAGCGCGCCGAAGACGAGCGACGGCGCGAGCTGGAGCAGTCCGTACGGGAACGTGCCGCCATCGCCGAAGAGCCGGACGAGCACGAGCTCCGCGACGACGCATGCAGCGATCGCCGCGACCTGCACGCGCACGCCGTGCAGGGTTCGCCGTGCAAGCGCGATGCCGGCGAGAAACACGACGAGGAATGCAAACGCGAGCGGGCTCGCTGCGAGCGTCAGCACGGCGCAGAGCGCGAAGCGGCCGCGGCGGCGCTCTTGCAGTGCCCACAGCGAGAACAGCGCGAACGACATCGCGAGCGCGAACGGGAACGCGGCCGAGCCGACGATCCCGACCCAGACGACGGCGAACGACCGGCTCGAGAGGCGCGAGACCGGCCCCCACTGCCGGAACGCGACGATGCTGAACGCGCACGCGGCAGCCGAGATCGATGCGAGTGCGAGCACGCGGATGCCAAAGAGCGCCGCGAGCGGGTAGTAGAGCACGCTGTAGGTGACGAACGAATAGCGGCCCGCGTACCAGAAGTTGTTCCAAATCGCGAAGCCGTGCTGGATCAGGAACGTGCGCTGGTAGGCGTGAGCGGCCCAGTCGATGCCGGGCGGTGTCGTCCAGAGCAGCACTGCGGCGAGCGTCGCGGCGAGAACGGTGGAGATCGTCGCCTCGCGCGCGAGCAGCCGGCGCTCGGCCAGCGTCATGAACTGGAGACTACGAGATCAGTCGCTCGCAAGGCGCGACCATACGCTCACGTCGTCGCGGAGCCCTTCCTTGAAGGACACGCCCCGCAGGACGCCGTCCAGCTGGTAGCCGGCCTTCTGCGCGACCCGCTGCGAGGCGGTGTTCGCTGCGCTGATCCGCAGTTCGAGCCGCTCGAGGCCTAGCGTGTCGAAGCCCCAGCGCGTCAGCAGGTCGACGGCCCGCGTGGCGGCGCCCCGCCCGCGGGCGGCCTGCTCGAGCATGTAGCCGATCTCGCTTTCACGGCGGTCGAGGTCGAGGTGGACGAGCGCGGCGAAGCCGATCAGCGGGCCGTCGTCGGCGCCGCGGATCGCGAAGCCCGCGCAGGTCCCGGTCTCCCACCCGTCCTCGTAGCGGCCGAGCCAGCGCTCGAGGAACTCGGGATCCGGCGCGCTCGGCACGTAGGTGAACCGCCGGATGTCCTCGTCGCCGTCGACGACCCACCGAAACTCGGCCTGGAGCCCGCGGTGCAGCGGCTCGAGCCGGACGGCGTCGTCGGCGAGCGGAGGCGCGGGTCGTCGAAAGCCGATCAGGCGCCGTGGCACTTCTTGAACTTCTTGCCCGAACCGCACGGGCACAGGTCGTTCCGGCCGACGCTCTCGAACTCGGAGTTCACCTTCGGGCGCTGCGCGACCGGCGTCGCGACACCGCCGCCCGTGTTCGTGAACCCGCCGGCCGCCGTCGAAGTGCCGCCGGCAGCGAGGATCGCATCGGAGCCGGCCAGCGACTGGTGCTCGTAGCTCATGTTGCCGTTGACGCCGTACTGCTCGGCCGCCTGCTGGAGCTGCTCGCCCTGCTCGGCGGTGACCTCGGCGTGGTAGAGCAGCGTCACGACCTCTTCATGGATCGCGCCGATCAGCTCCTGGAACATGATCTGGCCCTCGTTGCGGTACTCGACGAGCGGATCCTTCTGCGCGAGCCCGCGCAGGCCGATGCCCTCGCGCATGTAGTCCATCGCCTCGAGGTGCTCACGCCACCGGACGTCGACCGTCTGCAGCAGGATGAACCGCTCGAGGTCGCGCATCAGGCCCGTCTGCATCTCCTCCGTCGACCGTTCGCGCTCGGCGTACGCGTCGAGCGCGTCGTCGACGAACTCCTGCACGATTGCATCGCGGTCGAGGCCCTTCAGCTCGTCGGCGCTGACGCCGGTCCCGTAGACCGTCTCCATCGCCGCGACGAGCGCGCCGAGGTCCCATTCTTCGTGCGCCTCGTCCTGCGTGAACTCGGCGACGACGTTCGAGAGAACCTCGGGGATCCACTCCTCTTTCACCGCGTCGGCGATGTCCTCGCCGTGCAGCACGCGATTGCGCTCGGCGTAGATGACCTGCCGCTGCACGTTCATCACGTCGTCGTACTTGAGGACGTTCTTACGCGCGACGAAGTTCTGCTCCTCGACCTTCTTCTGCGCGTTCTCGATCTGGCGCGAGAGGATGCTCGCCTCCATCGGCTGGTCGTCCGGGAGCTTGAAGCGCTCCATGATGTTCTGGATCCGGTCGCCCGCGAACAGGCGAACGAGGTCGTCCTGGCCGGAGAGGTAGAAGCGCGTCTCGCCCGGGTCGCCCTGGCGTCCTGAGCGGCCGCGGAGCTGGTTGTCGATGCGCCGCGCCTCATGCCGCTCGGTGCCGAGCACGTAGAGGCCGCCGAGCTCACGCACTTCGTCGTCGATCTTGATGTCGACGCCGCGGCCCGCCATGTTCGTCGCGATCGTGACCGCGCCGTGGCGGCCCGCGTCCTTGATGATGTCGGCCTCGCGCGCGTGCTCCTTCGCGTTCAACACGGTGTGCGGGACGCCCTGGCGCTTGAGGAGCTCGCTCAGGTACTCGGACGTCTCGACGGCGATCGTGCCGACGAGCACCGGCTGCCCCTTCTCGGAGCGCTCCTTCACGTCGTGCGCGACCGCTGCGAACTTGGCCTCGGCCGACTTGAAGATGAAGTCGTTCTTGTCGTCGCGCGCGACGTTGACGTTCGTCGGGATCTCGACGACGTTCAGGCCGTAGATCTCGACGAACTCCTTCTCCTCGGTCTTCGCGGTGCCGGTCATGCCGGCGAGCTTCCCGATCGTGCCGTCGTGCTTCTCGGCCGTGTAGAGGCGGAAGTAGTTCTGGAGCGTGATCGTGGCGAGTGTCTGGTGCTCCTCCTGGATCGGCACGCCTTCTTTCGCCTCGATCGCCTGATGCAGTCCCTCGCTCCAGCGGCGGCCTTCCATGATGCGTCCCGTGAACTCGTCGACGATCTTCACCTCGCCGTCCTGGATCACGTAGTCGACGTCGCGCTTGTACAACGCCTGCGCCTTCAGCGACTGGATCAGGTGGTTGACGAGCTGCACGTTGTTCGGGCTGTAGAGGTTGTCGACGCGCAGCGCGCGCTCGACGATCTCGATCCCGGACTCGGTCGGCGAGACGGTCTTGTGCTTCTCGTCGTAGAGGAAGTCGTGGTCCTGCGCGAGCTGCTCGTCCTCGAGCTTGGTCCCCTTCGACTGCGCGCCCTGCAGCGTCTTCACGACGCGCGCGAAGTCGTAGTAGGTCTTCGCAGCGATCGTCGGCTCGCCGGAGATGATCAGCGGCGTGCGCGCCTCGTCGATCAGGATCGAGTCGACCTCGTCCACGATCGCGTAGCTGTGGCCGCGCTGGACGACGCCCTCGAGGTTGATCGCCATGTTGTCGCGGAGGTAGTCGAACCCGAACTCGGAGTTCGTGCCGTAGGTGACGTCCGCGTTGTAGGCGTCCTTGCGCTTGTCGAACGGCATGTTGTTCTCGATCGAAGAGACGGTGATGCCGAGGCGGTCGAACACCGGGCGGTTCCACTCGGCGTCGCGCTGGGCGAGATAGTCGTTCACGGTCACGAGGTGCACGCCCTTCCCCTCGAGCCCGTTCAGGTAGAGCGGCAGGCTCGCGACGAACGTCTTGCCCTCACCGGTCTTCATCTCGGCGATGTCGCCTTCGTGGAGCACGATGCCGCCCATCATCTGGACGTCGAAGATGCGCTGGTCCGACTCGCGCAGGCGCGCCTCGCGGACGGCCGCGAACGCCTCGAAGAGCAGGCCCTCGAGCTCCTCGCCGTTCTCGAGCCGCTGCCGGAAGTCGACCGTCTTCGCGCGCAGATCGGCGTCCGAGAGCTTCGTGAACTCGGGCTCGAGCGTCGCGATGTAGGCGGCCTGCTCCTGGATCCGCTTGAGTCGGCGGCCTTCGCCGAGGCGGAGAAGCTTGTCGAATCCGTCCTTGCCGGGCATCCGGGACAGGGTACCGGCCTCTAGAGCGCCGTTGCCTCGACCTCCCAGAGGTCGCCCTCGAGACGAGTGGCACGAACGACGTAGTCGCCGCCGAGCCGCTCACCGGCGCTTTCGAGCCCCTGCGCCCGCGCGATCCTGCCGATCCCGTCGACGGTCAAGGTGCGCTCGCCACTGCGGCTGACGAGCTCGGCCTCGTCGCCGCGGAGCCCTCGCTCCTCGGCGACCGCGATCCGGCGTGCGCCGATCGCCCACGCCTCCGGGCCGCGGCGGACCGCCTCCGCCCGGTACGGCGGCGCGAGCGAGGCCTCGACCGCATCGGCGAGCGGGACGAGCGCTCCGTCCGGCTGGTCGTCGTCGATCAGCACGGTGCCGTCGGGCAGGACGACGAACGAGAGCTCGTCCCCGAGCGCCTCCGGCGCCGTCGCGGTCGCGACCACATCCCACCGGCGCGTGCGCGGAACGCCGTGGATGCCCGGCTCGCCCCGCTGCTCGCCGTCCCAGCCTGGAGGCGCGGCCGCGGGTCCCGCCGGCTGGGCGGCCTTCGGCTCGCCCGTGAGCGACAGCCCGGCGTCGGCCGCGAGCTGTTCGTGCAGCGGCCTGCTGCGGCGGAAGAGCGGCATCCCGGACTCTCAGGCCGCGTCGCCGGTGTGACCGGCGTGGCGCCGCGGCTCGACGACGCGACGCTCCCGGTACCGCTTCACCTGACGCTCGAGCTTGTCGACGAGCTGATCGATCGACGCCTTCATGTCCGGGGACGCCTCACGCGCGCGGAGCGTCGACCCCTTCGCGAAGATCGTCGCCTCGGCAACGTGACTCGCCGCGATCGACGGGTTGCGCTGCTCGGAGAGCTCGACCTCCACCTGCGTCTGCTCCGACAGCTGCTTCGCGAGCTTCGCGAGCTTTCGCTCGGCGTACTCGCGAGTCGACGGGGCGACCTCCACGTTCTTCCCCTTCACCTGCAGCCTCATGAGGCGCCTCCTTCGGTGTCGATGGGCTGAGCGTAACCGACGACTCGATGCCGCGGAGGTGGTTCGTCAGACGCGAGCGGTGCGCGCGAACGTCACGACGTCGACCCGCGCAGCGCCGGCCCGGCGGAGCGCCGTCGCGCCGGCGGCGGTGGTCGCGCCGGTCGTGTAGACGTCGTCGACGAGAACGATGTTGCCCGGCAGGCGGGCGACCGCGACGTACGCGTCCCTGACGTTCCGGGCCCGGTCGAGCCGGTCGAGGTCGGCCTGGCGCGGGCGCGCCCGCATACCGGCGCTGCGGACGAGCAGCGGCGCCACGTCGAGCTGCCAGCGCGATCCGAGCTCGCGCGCGAGGCGTTCGGCGGGGTGATGGCCGCGCCGAAGCAGGCGGTGCGGGTCGGGCGGGATATAGGTGATGACGTCTGCCGCCGGCCGCGGAACCGTGTCGGCGACGAGCGAGGCGGCGAGGCTCGCGACGCGGCGGAGGCCGTGCTCCTTCCAGGCCGCGACGAGCGGGCGGGCAGGCCCGACGTAGGTGACCGCGGCCCGCGCGCTCGCGAAGCCGAGTCGACGGCCCGTGCACTCGCGGCAGCGTGCGACCGGCCAGAGCGTCGGCGCTCCACACAGGTCGCACCACGGCCGGCCAACCGGCCGCAGCGCGCGCACACAGGCCGCGCAGAGCACGTCCGCGGAGGCGCCGCACGAGACGCAGCGAGGCGGGAGAACGAGGTCGACGAGCCACCCCGTCGACGGTACGCGTCGAGCCGTGACGTGTCTGTGCCGGCTTCGTGCCGAATGTGTGACTTCGTCAGTCGGGCGAGTAGGCGTCGCGTCGGGCGAGCCCGGCGGCCTCGCGGAGGCGGTTGTCCGCCTCGAGCAGCTGCTCGGCGTTCCCGATGTCGTACCAGCTCTCCTCGAACACCCAGCCGTAGACGGGCTCGTGCCGCTGGAGCCAACCGACGAAGCGCCCCGGCTGGTCGGAACCGTGCTCGCCTTCGAGATACGGCGCGATCAGGCGGGCGTGCTCGCGGCTGAAGATGTACGTCGCCGTTGCGGCGAGCGTCGACGGCGGATCCGCCGGCTTCTCGACGAACGAGAGGATGCGCCCGTCGTCCGCGAGGTCGACGACGCCGTATTGCATCGCGAGCTCGAGCGAGCCGACGTCGCGCACCGCGACCGCGCTCCCCGGCGCCCCGCTGCGCCAGAACGCGACGAAATCGCTGAGCGCGAACTCGAAGAGGTTGTCGCCGGCGATCACAAGCAGGTCGTCGTCGAGCTGCGCCTGCTCGATCACGAACAGCATGTCGCCGATCGCGCCGAGCCGGTCGTCGTTCGACGTAGTGCCGTCGTCGTGGATCGCCACATCGCGTCCGCTCGCCCACTCCTCGAACATGGCCGCCTTGCGCGCGTTCGTGACGACGTGCACCTCGTCGACGTCGGCGACACCCGAGACGTTGGCGAGGATCCAGTCGATGATCGGTCGTCCACCGACGGGCAACAGCTCCTTCGCCCACGTGTCCGTGAGCGGGCGAAGGCGCGTCGCATAACCTGCGGCGAGCACGATCGCCTTCACGCGGCCACGGCTCCTAGGAGCGTGTCGCTGTACGGCGCGCGGTGAACGCCGTGCTCGGTGACGATCGCAGCGATCAGCTCGGCGGGCGTCACGTCGAACGCCGGGTTGCGCGCGGCGAAGCGTGACGTCACCTCTCCCGGATCTCGTTCCTCGATCGGGATCGCGGAACCGTCCGGCGTGTCGAGGTCGACCGTCGTGCTCGGCGCGACGATGTACAGCGGCAGGTCGTGGTGCCGCGCAAGCACCGCGAGCGAATACGTGCCGATCTTGTTCGCGGTGTCGCCGTTCGCGGCGATGCGGTCGGCGCCGGTGATGATGCAGTCGACCTCGCCCGCCGCCATCAGCGACGCGGCGGCGGAGTCGGCGATCACCGTGTGCGGGATCGACGCCGCCTCGAGCTCCCACGCGGTCAGGCGCGCACCCTGGAGCAAGGGCCGCGTCTCGTCGACCCAGACGTGCGCGAGCAACCCACGCTCGAACGCGGCGAGCAGCGCGCCGACGGCGCTGCCGTAGCCGCCGGTGGCGAGACCGCCCGCGTTGCAGTGCGTGAGCGCGCGCGTGCCCGGAGAGAGCATGTCCGCCGTGTGGGCCGCCATGCGGCGGCATCGCGCGACCTCGTCGGTGTGGATCCGCCGCGCGTGCGCGGCGGAAGGATCGGCGCGCATCTCGTCGAGCGCCCAGGCGAGGTTCACGGCCGTCGGTCGCGAGGAGCGCAGCACGCGGTCGGCCTCGTCGAGGTCGTCGCCGTTCGCAACGGCGAGGGCGATCCCGTACGCGGCCGCGACGCCGATCGCGGGCGCGCCCCGGACGACCATCGCGCGGATGGCGTCCGCGAGCTCGCCCGCGGTCTGGCAACGAACCTCTTCGACCGCGTCCGGAAGCCGGCGCTGGTCGAGCAAGACGACGGCGTCGTCCTCGAGCCGGACGATTCGCTCCGGCTCGAGGATCAGGTGCCCTCGTCCCAGGAGGCGAGGTACTTCGCCTGCTCCTCCGTCAACTTGTCGATGTCGATCCCCATCGTCTCGAGCTTGAGGCGCGCGATCTCCTCGTCGATCTCGGTGGGCACCGCGTACACCTTGTTCTCGAGCGACGCGACGTTCTTGACCGCGTACTCCGTTGCGAGCGCCTGGTTCGCGAAGCTCATGTCCATCACGATCGCAGGGTGCCCTTCGGCCGCGGAGATGTTGACGAGGCGACCTTCGGCGAGCAGGAAGATGCGCCGGCCGTCGGCGTACTTGAACTCCTCGACGAAGTTGCGCGCCTCGCGCGTCTCGACCGCGAGATCCCGCAGCGCGTCGATGTCGATCTCGACGTTGAAGTGCCCGGTGTTGCAGACGATCGCGCCGTCCTTCATCGATGAGAGGTGGTCGCGCGAGATCACGTGCTTGTCGCCCGTCGCGGTGCAGAAGATGTCGCCGATCTTGGCGGCATCGGCCATCGGCAGCACCTCGTAGCCGTCCATCAGCGCCTCGAGCGCGCGCATCGGGTCGACCTCGGTGACGATCACATGGGAGCCGAGCCCGCGTGCGCGCATCGCGACTCCGCGGCCCGTCCACCCGTATCCGGCGACGACGAACTTCTTGCCGGCGAGAAGGACGTTTGTCGCGCGGATGATCCCGTCGATCGTCGACTGGCCCGTGCCGTAGCGGTTGTCGAAGAGATGCTTGGTGCGGGCCTCGTTGACTGCGATCACCGGGAACTCGAGCGCGCCGTCGGCCTCCATCGCCTTCAGGCGGATGACGCCGGTGGTCGTCTCCTCCATGCCGGCGACGATGTCGCCGAGCTGCTCGCGCCGCGTGCTGTGCAGCACGCTGATCACGTCGGCGCCGTCGTCCATCGTCAGCTGGGGCTTGTGGTCGATCGCTGCCTGAATGTGCGAGTAGTAGGTGTCGTCGTCCTCGCCCTTGATCGCGAATACCGGAATGTCGAATTCGTCGACGAGCGCAGCGGCGACGTCGTCCTGCGTGGAGAGCGGGTTCGAGGCGCAGAGCACGACGTCGGCGCCGCCGGCCTTGAGCGTGCGCATGAGGTTCGCGGTCTCGGTCGTCACGTGGAGGCATGCCGAGATGCGGTAGCCGTCGAGTGGCTTCTCGCGCTCGAACCGCTCGCGGATCGTGGTCAGCACCGGCATCTGCCGGTCGGCCCACATGATGCGGCGCACGCCCTCCGAGGCGAGCGACAGGTCCTTGACGTCGTGTCTCTTCGTCGTTGCCATGATCCCTTTCGTCGTTAAGTCGCGGGTGAGTGTAGAGCCGATCAGGCCGTGAGGAGCCGCTCATGCTTGCGCTGCTCCCACTCGACCCAGGAGCCGCTGTCATCGGCCGCGGCGAGCCAGTTGTCGACCGCGCGCTTGAGCTCGGGCTCGCGGCGAAGGCGCCGTGCGAACGCGAGGTCGGCGAGGTCGAGGCCGAACGAACGGCGCAGGTCGCGGAGCGACCGAAGCCGGTTCAGCTCGGGCAGCCGGTACACGCGGTAGCCCGCGGGACTCCTCGCCGGGACGACGAGGCCGTGCTCCTCGAGGTAGCGGAGCATGCGCGCCGACCAGCCGGTCTCGGCTGCGGCGGCGCCCACGGTGAGCTTCTCCTCCATCGGTGCCAACCTTATCACATGCGTGTGAAGGTTCGCGGCGTTTCTCCCCCAGGGGGAGAACGGCCCCACTCGGAATGGTCGCAGTGGGCGCGTGACGCGCGGGTGCCGCCTTCGTGCCGGATGCGTGAAGTCTTGTCCCGGCTAGGGCGCCGAGGTGCCTTCGCGACCGTAGGCGTCCTCGAGGCGCACGACGTCTCCGATCTGCGGCGTCGAGACCTCAAGGATCGTCGTGTCCTCGACGGCGGTGATCCGGTGCACGGTGCCGGGCGCGTAGTGGAAGGCCGCGCCGGGGCCGACGACCTCCTCCTGGAGCACCGTCTCGCCGGCGGCGCCAAGCTCGATCTTCGCGCGGCCCGACTGGATGAGCCACGACTCGTCCTTCTCGCGATGGAACTGGAGCGACAGCGAGTAGCCCGCCTTCACGAAGAGCACCTTGCCGCAGTAGACGTCGGTGAGCGCCCAGATCAGCTCGTACCCCCACGGCTTCTCGACGCGCTGCACGTCGAACGACCAGCGCTCCAGTGAGCCGAGGTTCGGCGAGTCGACACTCATGACCCGCGATCCTATTCCTGCCTCGCCGTTCACCCGAGCCACTCCGGATGTGCCGCGACGTGGTCCTGCGCGACGCGGAGCTCCTTCGGCGTGTTGACCGTGAGCCACAGCCCGTCGTGGCGGAACGCGCGGAGCGTTCCCTCTCCCGCGAGCTCCGGGAACGTCGACGACTCGTGGTCGCCCTGATCCGGAAAACGCGCGATCGCCTCTTCGCTCAGCACATAGTTGCCGCAGTTCACCCAGTAAGGCACGCGGCCCGCCTCGTCGAAGCCGCGGACGACGTCGTCGTCGTCCACGTCGACGAGCCCGAACTGCGACTTCGGCCGCGCAACGGCGATCGTCGCAAGCGCTCCGTGGGAACGGTGCGCGGCGAGCAGGCCCGCGAAGTCGACGTCGACGAGCTCGTCGCCATTCAGCGCGAAGACGTCGCCGCTCTCCTGCCGCGCGTGCGCTGCGAACTTGATCCCGCCGCCACGGCCGAGCCGCTCCGGCTCCTCCGCCGCGACGATCTCTACGCCGAGGCCCTGCAGCTCGCGCTCGAAGGCTCCACCCTGTTCGGCGGCGCACGCGAAGATGACGCGCGTCACGCCCGCGCGCGCGAGGCGGCCGACCTGGTACGCCGCGAGCGGCTTCCCCGCCACCTCGACGAGCGCCTTCGGACGTCCGCCGGCAGCGTCACCGAGCCGCTCGGCCTTGCCGCCGGCGAGGATGATCGCCTCCACGGCGCTTACGCCTCGTTGACGACCGGCGCGGACGGCTCAGGCGTCTCGGGCAGCACGTCCGACGGCGACGTCGGACGGCCGATTCCCTCGTAGGCAAAGCCCGCGCGGCGCGCCTCGCCGGGGTCGAGCAGGTTCCGGCCGTCGACGATCAGCGGGTTCACCATCGCGTCGCGCACCTCTGCCGACGCGAGCTCGCGCAGCTCCGGCCACTCGGTCACGATCACCGCCGCGTGTGCACCGCGCACCGCGGAGAGCACGTCGTCGACCACCTCGACGCCCTTGGGAAGCTTCGTCCCGTCTGCGACCGGGTCCCACGCACGCACGTCGGCGCCTTCGGCGAGCAGGCGCGACGCGAGCACGATCGACGGCGCCTCGCGCATGTCGTCGGTGCCCGCCTTGAACGCGAGCCCGAGCAGCGCGACGGTCTTTCCCCGCAATGGACCGAGATGCCGCTTCAGCTTCCCGATCACGCGGCGCTTCTGCAGCTCGTTCACCTCGATCACGGCCGAGAGCAGCTGGAAGTGGTAGCCCGAGTTCGATGCGAGCTGCTTGAGCGCGAGCGAGTCCTTCGGGAAGCACGAACCGCCGTAGCCGATGCCGGCGCGCAGGAAGTGGGGGCCGAGACGCTTGTCAAGACCAATCCCCTCTGCCACGGCGACCACGTCGGCGCCGGTCGCCTCGCACACGTTCGCGATCTCGTTGATGAACGAGATGCGCGTCATCAGGAACGCATTCGCCGCAAGCTTGATCATCTCCGCAGAGTTCACGTCGGCGCGCACGAGCGGCGCGTCGATCTTGTCGTAGAGCGACGCGACGGCGACCGCGTCCTCGGGGTCGAACGCGCCGACGACGATGCGGTCCGGGCTCATGAAGTCGCGCACGGCGTGACCCTCCGCGAGGAACTCCGGGTTGGACGCGTACCCGACGTGGTCGAGCCCACGCTGATCGAGACCGGCGCGGACCTTCTCGCCCGTGCCGACCGGAACGGTCGACTTCATGACGAGCACCGGATGACCTTCGAGCTCCGGCAGCTCGTCGACGACCGTCCAGACGCGCGAGAGATCGGCGTCGCCCGAGTACGTCGGCGGCGTGTCGACGCAGATGAAGAGGAACTCGCAGTCGACGACGTCGTTCACGTCGAGCGTGAACGTCAGCCGCTCCGCGTTGCGCTGGAGCAGTTCGGGGACGTCCAACTCGTGGAACGGCACGTCACCGTTGCGCAGCCCCGCGATCTTCTCCGGGACGACATCGCGAATCACGACCTCGTGCCCGAGCTCCGCGAAGCACGCGCCCGTCACGAGGCCCACCCACCCCGCACCAAAGATGCCAACTCTGCTCATTCGGCGGCCAAATCTACTTGACGCTTGTTAGCGGTTTTAGGCCCTTGGCGATCGCGATCATCGTCTCGTTCGTCAGATCGTTCTGCAGCGTGTTCAGCACCCAGTAGTACGTGCCAGCGTGCTCGAACACGACCATGTGCAGGTGCGAGCCCGAGTAGTAGAAATTCATCTCGCGGCCGCCGACCGAGCGCCGGAAGCTCTTGTCGGCGAGCGCGGGTGCGTCGTTCCAGTTCGTCTCCTCGATCCCCCAGTACTCGTTCCCGTTGTGGAAGACGAGGCGCACCGCCTTGTGGTCGCCGCCGCCGGTCGAGCAGCGCGACGTGCAGTCGATCCAGTAGAGGCGAACGTCCTTGTCGCCGGGAAGTGTGTCCGGGTAGGAGTCGCGGTCGACGACCGTCGGCGTGAAGAGCGGGAAGTCGACCTTCTTCGCGAGCGGCTTCAGCAGGTCGAGCCCGTCGGTCGTGTCGGGGCGGACGAGCGCCGGCTCGTGCTTCGGGGTCGCCTGCTGCTGCACGGCCGCGATCGTGCCGCTGAACGTCTGGCCGAGCACGACGACGAGCATCGAGCCCGGGTCGTGCGAGATCAGCTCGGTCGTGCGCGGCAGCTTCGCGACGTCGGCCGGCTGCATCAGATTCTGCAGCGCCTTCGCCGCGAGCTTGGAGCCGGCCTGGGCCGGGTCGTAGTAGATCTTCGAATGGAACTCGCTCGGGCCGTTCGCCTCGAGCCCGTTCGGCGGCAGCTGCGTCTGGTACCCGCGCTGCTCGAGCAGATACGTCGCGTTCGCGGCCGCGCCCGCAACGCCGTTCCCGTTCAGCACCGTGACCGTCACCTTCGAGGGCGGCGGCGTCTTCTGCTTGATCTTGATGCCGAGCGCCGCGGCGTTCGCCGTCTTCGACGACTCGACGTCCGGGTTCTCGAACTGGTTGACCGCATTCGCGAGATCGGTCGGGCTTGCGTAACACGTGTTGTTGCACTGCACATTCTGGATCTGGTCCTGGAAGAGGTGCCCGGACGGCAGGCCTGCCGCGAAGAGCGCGTACGACACGACTTCGCTCGCCGAGACCTTGTGCCCGCCGGCGCCGACCTCGATGTTCTTCGTGATCGTGCTGACGATGCTCGGGACCTCGGTCAGCTTGAAGTTGCGCGACACCTGCGCGCGCAACGCCTGTACGAACTCCTGCTGACGCGCGTTGCGGACGAGGTCGCTGTCCGTATGGCGGTAGCGCACGAAATCGAGTGCCTGCTGGCCCGACAGCAGCTGATAGCCAGGCTGCAAGTTGATGTTCGCGAAGTCGTCGGCGGAGGCGCCGGTGTTCTTGTTGTAGTAGCGACGGTCGACGTCCATCCAGACGCCGCCCAGCTTGTCGACAACTTCTTTGAACCCGTGGAAGTTGACGGTGATCAGGTAGCTGATCGGCACGTCGTTCGTCAGGTGCTCGATCGTGAGCAGCGTCCCCGACGGGCCGCAGTCCGAATACGCAGAGTTGATGCGGTTCTGGCTCGAGACCACGTGGCCGATCTTGTCCGACGGCGACGAGTCGCAGTAGATAGGAACCTCGAGGTCGCGCGGGAACGAGAGCAGCGAGATCGTGTTCGTCACCGGGTCGGCGCGGACGAGCATGAGCGTGTCGGAGAGCGACGGAAGGTTCTTCGCCTCGTTCGCGCGGTGGTCGTAGCCGATGATCAACGCAACGGCGGCATGGTGCGCAAGCGGGACGTCAAGCTTGCTCGCAGCGCGCACGACCGGCGCCGTGTGCGCCTGCACCGCCGCGACCGACGCGTGGAAGTAGAGGTACGCGCCTCCGGCGACCGCGATCGCGACCGAGGTGATCGCGAGGACGACGACGAGCACGATCCGCCAGAAGAAGCCGAGCGCGGTCGACGACGAGGGCGGCGGCTGGCGGTAGCGGACGACGCTCGCGAGCGTCCCCGGCGGGAAAACGGCCTTCCCGTTCCCGTTGTGGGCCGCCCCGCGCCCGACCCCTCTCTTCAGTGTCGTCCGCATAGAAACATCGACGGCGCCCAGAAGGGCGCCCGCGAGGCCAGGATAGCCGACCCGGCGGTCGGGTCTAGAAGAGGCTCGGGCCGAGCCAGCGCTCGACGATCTCGAGCGGCTCGCCCTTGCGGGCGGCGTAGTCGGCAACCTGGTCCGGCCCGATTCGGGCAACCGCGAAGTACTTCGCCTGCGGATGGTGCAGGTAGATCCCGCTCACCGACGCCGCCGGCATCATCGCGAAGGTCTCCGTGAGCTCGGCTCCGATCGAGCTCGCTCCGAGCAGCTCGACGAGCTTCGGCTTCTCGCTGTGGTCCGGGCAGGCGGGGTAGCCGAACGCCGGCCGGATGCCGCGGAAGTTCTCCGTCAGCAGGTCGTCCGCGGAGAGGTGCTCGCCGGGCGCGTACCACTCGTGCCGCACGCGCTGGTGCAGCCACTCGGCGAACGCCTCGGCCAGGCGATCGGCCAGCGCTTTGACGGCGATCGCCGAGTAGTCGTCGTGCGCCGCCTCGTAGCGGGCGGCGAGCTCGTCGGCTCCGTGGATCGCGACGGCAAAGCCACCGAGGTGGTCGTCCGCAGGGGCGACGAAGTCCGCGAGACAGCGGTTCGGCCGTCCGTCGCCGTGGTCTGCCTGCTGGCGCAGGAAGCACAGCCGCGTCTCCTCGCCAACCACCACGTCGTCGCCGTCTGCGTGCGCGGGCCAGAACGCGTAGACACCGGCGGGACGCAGCGATGCACCTTGGAGGATCTCGCGGAGCAGCGCCTGCGCGTCGTCGTACAGCTCGCGCGCCGCCGGGTTCTCGAGAATCGCCGGGAACTTCCCCTTCAGGTCCCACGCATGGAAGAAGAACTGCCAGTCGATGTACGGCACCAGCTCCGCGAGACTCGGGCGCACTTCGCGCGGGCCGAGGAACGGCGGCACCGGCAGATCGTCATAGCGAAGCTGTGGCCGGTTCGCGCGCGCGTCGGCGAGCGAGAGCAGCGGGCGCCGAACCTTCTCGGCGTGCTGGTCGCGCAGCCGCTCCTGCGTCGCACGGTTCTCGACGTCGAGCTCGCGGCGGCGCTTCGGGTCGAGCAGCGACGACACGACGTCGACGACGCGGCTCGCGTCGAGCACGTGCACTGTCTCATTCGAGTAGGCTGGCGCAATCTTCACCGCGGTGTGCTGGCGCGACGTCGTCGCACCGCCGACGAGCAGCGGCAGCTCGAGGCGGCGGCGGTCCATCTCGCGCGCGACGTCGACCATCATGTCGAGTGACGGCGTGATCAGGCCGGACAGTCCGACGACGTCGACTCCTTCGCGCTCGGCGGTGTCGAGGATCTTCTCGACCGGGACCATGACGCCGAGGTCGATCACGTCGTAGTCGTTGCAGCCGAGCACGACGCCGACGATGTTCTTGCCGATGTCGTGCACGTCGCCCTTGACCGTCGCGAGCAGCACCTTCCCCTGCGCGCCGTGCGTGCCGTCCTTCTCGTCCTCCATGTACGGCTGCAAGTAGGCGACCGCGCGCTTCATCACGCGGGCCGACTTCACGACCTGCGGCAGGAACATGCGGCCGGAGCCGAACAGATCGCCGACGACGCGCATGCCGTCCATCAGCGGCCCTTCGATCACGTCGAGCGGGCGGGTCGTCTTCTGCCGCGCCTCCTCGGTGTCGTCCTCGACGAAGTCGACGATCCCGTGGACGAGCGCATGCTCGAGCCGCTTCTCGACGGGCGCCTCGCGCCAGCGGAGGTCGAGCTCGCGCCGTGTCCCTTCACCGCGGAATCGCTCCGCGATCTCGACGAGACGCTCGGTCGCGTCGGGCCGCCGGTTGAAGATCACATCCTCGACACGCTCGAGCAGCTCGGGCTCGATGTCCTCGTAGACCGCGAGCTGGCCCGCATTCACGATCCCCATGTCGAGTCCCGCGCGGATCGCGTGGTAGAGGAATGCCGCGTGCATCGCCTCGCGAATGACGTCGTTGCCGCGGAAGGAGAAGCTGAGGTTCGAGATGCCGCCCGATGTGCGCGACCCCGGACAGCGCTCCTTGATCCGCGGCACGCTCTCGATGAACGCTCGTGCGTAGTCGTCGTGCTCCTCGATTCCCGTCGCGACGGCGAGCACGTTCGGGTCGAAGACGATGTCCTCGGGCGGGAAGCCGACCTCCTGCACGAGCAGGTCGTACGCGCGGCCACAGATCGCGACGCGCCGCTCGACGTCCGTCGCCTGGCCCTCCTCGTCGAACGCCATTACGACCGCACCGGCGCCGTAGTCGCGAATCCGCCGCGCGTGCTCGAGGAACTCGGCCTCGCCCTCCTTGAGCGAGATCGAGTTGACGATCCCCTTGCCCTGGATCGACTGCAGGCCTGCCTCGAGCACCGACCACTTCGAGCTGTCGACCATCACCGGCAGGCGCGCGACCTCTGGCTCGGTCGCGATTACGTTCAGGAACTTGCGCATCGCCTGCTCGCCCTCGAGCAGGTCGGCGTCCATGTTCACGTCGAGCAGGTTCGCGCCGCCACGCACCTGCTCGAGCGCGACGGCGACTGCGCCTGGATAGTCGTCCGCCTCGACGAGACGGCGGAAGCGTGCCGACCCGGTCACGTTCGTCCGCTCGCCGATCAGCACGAACCCGGTGTCCGGCCCGATCTCGAACGTCTCGAGCCCGCTGAACCGCGGCGTGCGGCGTGCGGGCGGCAGGCGTCGCGGCTCGAGCCCGTGCACCGAGTCTGCGATCGCATGCGTGTGCTCGGGCGTCGAGCCACAACACGAGCCGACGATGTTCAAGAAGCCTTCGCGGGCGAACTCGTGCAGGAGCGCCGAGGTGACGTCGGGCGTCTCGTCGTAGCCGCCGAACGCGTTCGGCAGTCCGGCGTTCGGATGCGCCGACGTGAGGCAGGTTGCGAGGCGCGACAGCTCGGCGACGTACGGGCGCATCTCCCGCGCGCCGAGCGCGCAGTTGACACCGACGATGAGCGGATCGGCATGCTCGATCGCAGTCCAGAACGCCTCGACCGTCTGGCCCGAGAGCGTGCGGCCGGACAGGTCGACGATCGTGACGCTGAGCCAGAGCGGCAGCTGCGGTGCGGCCTCGCGCGCGGCGACGATCGCGGCCTTCGCGTTGAGCGTGTCGAAGATCGTCTCGATCAGCAGCAGGTCGACGCCGCCGTCCGCCAGGCCGCGCATCTGCTCGGCGTACGCCTCGACGACCTGGTCGAAGGTGTGCGTGCGATAGCCGGGGTCGTCGACGCGCGGGCTGAGTGAGAGTGTGATGTTGAGCGGACCGACCGAGCCGGCAACGAAACCGTCCGGGCCCATCGACTCGCGGGCGATCCGCGCGCCGGCGACATTCATGTCGTAGACCGCGTCCTCGAGCCCGTAATCCGCCTGGCCGATCGAGGTAGCCGTGAAGGTGTTCGTCGTCGCGAGGTCCGCGCCGGCCGCGCGGTAGTTTTCGTGCACCTCGCGCACGATGTCCGGCCGCGTCAGATTGAGCAGGTCGGGGTCGTTCTTGACGTCACGCGGATGGCCGGCGAAGCGCTCGCCGCGGAAGTCCGCTTCGGTCAGGCCGCGATTCTGGAGCAGCACGCCCCACGACCCGTCGAGCACGAGGATCCGCTCGGCTGCGAGAGTGCGTATCTGGGCGGCGACGTCTCTGCTCATACGGCTCTTTAGGCGTTTGGTGACCCGGTCGCCAAGCTGCTCGTCAAAGCTTTCCGGAGTGAAGGAAGCGTACCTCGGGAGGCCTACCGCCCGAACTTAGTTCGGCGGAGCCGAACTAAGTTCGCGAGTTCGCGCGCCTCGCCCGGCGATGAACCGGCTGAGCTGCTGCTTGTCGTTCGCGTTCTTCATCGCCTCGGCCGCCGTGACGATTCCGTCCTTCACGAGGCGACCGAGGTCCTGCTCGAGTGTCTGCATCCCGTTCTTGCTGCCCGTGTGGAGGTAGTTGTGGACCTGCTGCATCTTCGCCTGCCGGATCAGGTTCCGGACTGCGTCGTCGGCGAGCATCAGCTCGACGGCGGCGCGTCGGCCGGAGCCGTCGGCGGTCGGCAGGAGCGCCTGCGCGACGATGGCCTGCAGCGAGCTCGCGAGCTGCACGCGGATCTGGTCCTGCTGGTCGGCCGGGAAGACGTCGATGATCCGGTCGATCGCGCCCGCCGCGTCGCGCGTGTGGAGCGTCGCGAAGACGAGGTGGCCCGTCTCCGCGGCGGTGAGCGCGATTGCGATCGATTCGAGGTCGCGCAGCTCGCCGACGAGGATGACGTCCGGATCCTGGCGCAGCGCGGAGCGCAAGGCGCGCGCGAACGAGCGGGTGTCGGCCCCCACCTCGCGCTGGTTGATGAACGCGCGCCGCGCCGTGTGGATGAACTCGATCGGATCCTCGATCGTGACGATGTGGCAGGCGCGCTCCTCGTTGATCTTGTCGATCATCGCGGCGAGCGTCGTCGACTTGCCGCTGCCGGTCGAGCCGGTGACGAGCACCAGCCCACGCTGGCGAAGTGCGAGCTCTCCGACGATCTCCGGCATGTGCAGCGACTCGAGCGACGGGATCGTGTTCGGCACGAGCCGTGCGACCGCAGCGACGTTGCCGCGGTCGTAGAAGACGTTGACGCGAAAGCGGCTCGCGCCGAGCGCGTACGAGAAGTCCAGCTCGCGCTCGACCTCGAGCGTCTTCTGCTGCTCGAGGGTCGCGATCGAATAGACGAGGTTGCGGACGTGATCCGCGTCGAACGCCGGCCCGGCGATCTGCGTCAGCTCGCCGCGCACGCGCAGCATCGGCCTCGATCCCGCGCAGAGGTGAAGGTCCGATGCACCGGCAGGGGCCATGCGCTCGAACAGGTCGACCAGACTGCCCGCCACCTAGCAGGCATCGGCGGCCGCGGCCGGATGCTTGAGGCTGAGGCCCCGTTTACGAGCGGCCGGCGACGTTCAGCATGTTCTCTGCATGCCGCAGGCGCTGCTCGGCCTGCCAGCGGTCGGCGCTCGAGTCGCCCCTGTCGATCGCCTCGAGCTCCTTCTTTGCCGCCTCGAGCTGCTCGCGGGCCTTCGCGTCGTCGATCTTCGACGCCTCCACGGCGTCGTCGACGAGTGCGATCGCGCGGTCCTGGAGCACTTCGAAGAAGCCGGGCCCCGTCGCGAGCTCGAGCACCTCGTTCTCCGAGACGTGCACCCGCGTCGAGCCTGCCTTCAGCGTCGCGATCAGCGGCGCGTGGCGCGCGAGCACGCCGATCTCGCCTGCGGCGCCGGGGACGATCAGCATCTGGGCGTCGCCCTCGTACGCCGGGCCGTCCGGCGTGACGATGCTCACCGAGAACTCCTTGTGCTCGGCCATCAGCTGTCCGAGGACATCTGCTTCGCGCGCTCGACCGCGCCCTCGATCGGGCCGACCATGTAGAAGGCCTGCTCGGGCAGATCGTCGTGCTGGCCCTCGAGGATCTCGTTGAAGCCGCGGATCGTGTCCTCGAGCTTCACGTACTGGCCGGGCGTGCCAGTGAACTGCTCGGCGACGAAGTTCGGCTGCGACAGGAAGCGCTGGATCTTGCGCGCGCGCTGCACCGTCAGGCGGTCCTCGTCGGAGAGCTCCTCGATGCCGAGGATGGCGATGATGTCCTGCAGGTCCTTGTAGCGCTGCAGCACTTCCTGCACGCCGGTTGCGACGCGGTAGTGCTCGTCGGAGACGATGCCGGGCTGCAGCGCGCGCGAGACCGAGTCGAGCGGGTCGACGGCGGGATAGATCCCCTGCTCGACGATCGCGCGCGACAGCGTCGTCGTCGCGTCGAGGTGCGCGAACGTGTTCGCCGGCGCCGGGTCGGTGAGGTCGTCGGCCGGCACGTAGATCGCCTGCACCGACGTGACCGAGCCGCTGCTCGTCGAGGTGATGCGCTCCTGCAGCTGCCCCATCTCGGTGGCGAGCGTCGGCTGGTATCCAACCGCGGAGGGCATCCGGCCGAGCAGCGCCGAGACCTCCGAGCCCGCCTGGACGAAGCGGAAGATGTTGTCGATGAAGAGCAGCACGTCCTGGCCCTGGTCGCGGAAGTATTCGGCCATCGTCAGGCCCGAGAGGGCCACGCGCATCCGGGCTCCGGGGGGCTCGTTCATCTGGCCGAAGACGAGCATCGTCTTGTCGAGGACCCCTGACTCCTTCATCTCCAGGTAGAGATCGTTGC